>CAJXZM010000001.1 GCA_913063125.1 uncultured Gammaproteobacteria bacterium
ACCCTATATTTCAGCAGGTTTGTGGCGTCTTAGCATCTTTTCCTTCCTTTTTTACCTCACAAGAGCGGAGAAGAGCCGTGATTTGCTGTGTTCGTAACCCCGCATGGGTTATGGATAGCTTTGAAAGTATTTACCGAAAAAACCCCTTTGATTACAGTCGCATGTTTAACCCAGGAACGCGACAAACAGTGTACTCCCGTTGCGAGTCCTTAATCAGTTCCGGTGGTGCTGCTGGTAGCAGTTGGATGGCTTTAAAAGAAGCTTACTATGGTGAGTTCTCAGATCGCCTACTACTTATCGATTATGATTTATTAACCCAACACCCCACACGTACCATTGAATTGCTATATGAATTTATTGGTGAGCCTTTGTTTGATCACGATTTTGATAATGTTATTTACGAAGAAAACGAGTTTGATCGAAAACTCGGGGTAAAAGGTTTGCACAGCGTAAAGAAAAAAGTCGAATTTAAGTCTCGGCGCAGTATCTTGCCCCCCGATCTTTTTCAAAAATACAGCGAAATGTCTTTTTGGCAAGATAGCGCAGGCACCTCCGCCAGTATTATTGCACCGAAAGCGACAAGCTAGTCTGCTGTGGCAGGATAGCTGCCGCCGCAATACAGATTGCTATTCGAATAAAATTATTTTAAAAAGTAAAAGTAGTAAAGGCCAGCTTATGAGTAAACACGCACTAAATGGTATTGTAGCCGCTATGTTGCCCTTGGGTTTAACTGCTGCATCAGGGCAGGCACTGGGAGCCTATACTTATTTAGGCAGTCGTCAAAATAAGAGCGCTTCGGCGATTGTTTATAATAGACCTAGTAATCAGGCTGGCCCCGCTTTAACGGGCGATAGGTCATTACAAACAATTTCTCAGCTTAGGCGAGGCGTTGAAACTACGATTAACCCATCGCAGCTGACGATCAAAAAAAATCATGCGACAGAAAAACCCTCTGGCCGAGCTGCTAGGAATGTACAGCTACAAATTGTTAAACACGAGCAAGCCCAAGAGTTGATGATCGTTGACGGTGCGGTGCCGGACAAAGCGCTCTTTTATAAAGACCTGAAAGCCAATGTTGATGTAGTAGAGCTAGCCCCGGGGCAAAATGGTTTAGCGCAACTCACAGATATTCTATCTCGTTACAAAAACCTCAAAGCCTTACACATAGTTTCCCACGCCGATGCGGGGGTTGTTTATTTGGGAAACAGTAAAATTACCGAGGCCTCATTACGGGCAGAAATAGACATCTTGTCTGAACTTGATAACAGCTTAAACGATGGTGCAGACCTGTTGTTTTACGGTTGTAATTTGGCGAGCGGGCAGGCGGGTAAGGGATTTCTCGAACTTATATCCCATTCAACCAATTTAGATGTAGCAGCCTCCAGTAATGACACAGGGGCAAGCAACCGCGGTGGTGACTGGGATCTTGAAATTTCAACGGGTAATATCGAAACTGAACAGCCCTTCAGTATAGCGGCCCTGCGCGATTATACCTCGTTATTGGTTGTTGCTGATGGTGCAAAGAACTTTGCCGGTTGGGCTGGGAGCGGTGGCGCTACACTAAGCACCACTGACTTTGATATGACAGCCCATGACGGTGCTGGCGCGGAGACCATCCAGCTTTCTGGCACGTCTGCGTATATGCAGGAAAATGCGGCAGGTGCAACGAATGGTTATTTTTACGTTCAGGCCGATGGTGCACAAACCGCAACGTTTGAGCTAACTGGGTTGGTAATGTCGGAGTATGGAGGCGATAGAACAACATCGGATCTGTACATTATCGGAAATGTATCCGGTGGTGGTACGGTAACATCCAGCACCCTTAATGGCACCGGTGGCCAAGATACGTTTACGTTTGGTGCCGGTCAACTAGGTACCTTTAGCGGTGTGGCGCTTACTGGTTTTAAGGTTTATTTCGATACTGTAGGTACTGCGGATTACACAAATTTTGATAGCTTTACCGTTGCTAACGGTGCGGGCCCCAACGGCGCACCCACTAATATTACTTTAACATCCAGCACGATTGCCCAAAGCGCTACCTCGCTCGGGGCCGACATCGGCACACTGGACGCTACGGATGCCGACGATAGTAGCTTTACCTTCACACTGGTCAGCAATGGCACGGCGGCCAATGGTGCCTGCGGTGGTGGCAAAGATGCCGACAATGCGAGCTTCCAGGTGAATACGGCTACCTTTGAAACGGCTGGAGCCCTCGCTGCAGGAAGCTACGATGTCTGTTTGCAGGCCAATGATGGTACGACCACTTTTGAAAAAACCCATAGCATCACAGTCACCGATGATGTGCCGCCGGTTTATGAAAACTCAACGCCGAGTTTGTCTGGTGTTACTAACTCCGGTGCAACGATTAATGTACAGCTTGATGAAATTGGTACTGCTTATTGGGTAGTTGTAGCTGATGGCGCGGGCGCACCCAGTGTTGGCCAGGTGAAGCTAGGGCAGGACAGCGGTGGTGGCGGTGCAATTGATAGTGGCAACTTTGCCATTGGCACTGCCAGCACTAACTTGACTGATACACTTGCCGGGCTTACTGGCCTCACGGCCTACGATGTGTATGTAGTCTCGCAAGATGATGAGGGCTCGCCGAATGTGCAGGCCTCCGTGACTGGACCGGTTAACCTTACAACTTTGAGCACCTCCCCAGCTATTAGTATTGCCGCTGGCAACCTCGCTTATACTGAAAATGCTGCTGTTACCCAGGTCGATTCTGCGGGAACCTTATCCGATGCTGATGGTGACGCCGAATGGGATGGTGGTACATTGACTGTGCAGATTTCCGCCAACGCCGATGCGGGTGACGAATTATCCATCCCCGATAATGTTGTAGGTACCATCAATACTTCGGGTACGGATATACTCGATGGTGGAACCGTTATTGGTACATTGAGTGACGCTGAAGGCACCGTCACCAACAACTCAACATTGACTATCACTTTCGATTCCGATGCCACCAATGCGCTAGTGCAAGAGGTGGTGCAATCAATTCATTACCGCAGCACAGTAGAGGACCCAGGTACATCCAATCGAACCGTTACCTTTACCGCCACCGATAAAAATGCATCTTCAGCCAATGATGCACGTGTAATCGCCCTAACGGCAACCAACGATGAACCCACGCTCACTGCTACCGGTAGCGACCCTACCTTTACGGAAGGCGGCGGCGCGGCGGGTGTGTTCAGTGCCGCATCGGCCTCAACCATTGAGAGCGCCGATACGCTGGCAGGAATGACACTGACGGTGACCAATGTTAACGATGGCGCAGACGAAGTACTCAGCTTCGATGGCTCCAGCATACAATTGACCCATCTATTTAATGTTCCGGTGACCGCCACCAATAGTCTCGATGTTTCTGTCTCTGTGGCTGCCACAACCGCAACAGTCAGTTTCACTGGTGAGAGCCTTACCGAATTGCAACTGGAGACTCTGGTAGACGCTATTACTTATAGCAACGCCAATGAAGACCCCAATACCTCTAATCGCGTTATCACTATTACTTCGCTGACTGACGATGGTGCTAACGGTGGCTCGGACGACAATGTGAGTGCGCCTGCACTTGTTTCAACGGTGACAGTTGCTGCGGTGAATGATGCGCCCACCGACATTACACTAACAGCCAGCACAATTAGCCAAAGTGCAACCTCGCTGGGTGCCGACATCGGTACACTGGGCGCAACAGATGCAGACGATGCTGGTTTTACCTACACACTTGTTAGCAACGGCACAGCCGCAAATGGTGCCTGTGGTGCTGGTAATGACGCCGATAATGCAAGCTTTCAGGTTAATACTGCCACCTTTGAAACGGCAGGCATTGTTGTTGGCGGAAGTTACAACGTGTGCTTGCAGGTTAGTGACGGTACAACGACTTTTGAAAAGACCCATACCATCACGGTTACCGATGATGTCCTCCCAACCTTTGAAAATGCCACCCCAAGCCTGAGCGCAGTGATTACAACAGGAGCCACGCTCAACGTTCAGCTCGATGAAATCGGTACAGCTTATTGGGTGGTGGTTGCCGATGGCGCGGGGGCGCCCAGTGTAGCGCAAGTAAAACTAGGGCAGGATAGTGGCGGTGGTGGGGCTACTGCCAGTGGAAACTTTGCCATCGGCACCGCGAGTACCAATGTTACCGATGCTATTGGTGGGCTTGTTGCCAATACGGATTACGATGTCTACGTAGTTGCGGAAGACGATGAAGGTACACCGAATGTTCAAGCAGCGGTAACTGGCCCGATCGATCTTGCTACCCCTGTTCAACCGCCCGAAATTACATCGGTAACCTATGATGCTTCGAACGGGAAGTTGATTGTGACCGGTCTCGGCTTTGATGTTGACGGCGGTGACGACGTAATTGTATCACTGCTCACTATTCATGGTGCCAGCGGTGAAAGTCGCGTATTAACCACGGCTAACGTCGAGCGCGATAGCGTGACACAGTTCACCGTAGACCTTAACGGTGCTGATACGGTTGCCGTGAACGCGATATTTAACCAAGACGGTGGCTCCCCTACTGGTGAGGGAGGGAATTATTACATTGAAGCCACAGATGGTTTCATTGCCGCCACAGCAGGTGCTGATAACACGGGTAATATTATTACCGTCAGCAATATATCAGACCCAATTATCACCGGCGCAACCTATAACGTAGGCTCTGGCGTATTAACCATTACCGGCTCGGACTTCCCCAGTTTTACCGGTGTCACTAATGATGTTGTCACCGCTTTGCTGTCCGTTGACGGCGAGGGCGGTGCCTATGGGCTTACGGGAAGCAGTGTTGAGCGTGGTTCCGCTACCTCTATTACCATTACCCTTGATGCGACTGACCAAACCGGGTTACAGAAGTTAATTAACAAAAACGGTGCAACATCAACAAGTGGTCAAACTTACTTCCTTGATGCTGCCGACAATTGGGCTGCCGGTGCCGGTGCGGGCGCACCTGATATCAGTGTCGCCAATGTGGCACTGACTGCTAGCGGCGTACCGGGGCCATCAATTTCATCTGCCACCTATGATAGCAGCACGGATACATTGGTTGTTACCGGACAGAACATGTTAAAGAAAACCGGTGGCATTAATGATATTGATATTTCCACGTTGACCTTGACCGGTGAAGCGGGTGGGACCTATCAGTTATCTACCAGCACGGATGTAGAGCTTACCGATAGCACCAGCTTTAGCCTAACGTTGATCGGCGGTGATATAGCCGCTGTTGAGAACTTATTACATATTAATGGTACGACATCGGATAGCGGTCAAACCTATAATCTGGCAGCAGCGGAAGATTGGAATACCGG
The DNA here is from genome assembly GCA_913063125.1 of uncultured Gammaproteobacteria bacterium. Taxonomy (GTDB): domain Bacteria; phylum Pseudomonadota; class Gammaproteobacteria; order Pseudomonadales; family Ketobacteraceae; genus 42-54-T18. Next base: position 5,310 of record CAJXZM010000001.1, read on the forward strand.
CGCGGACGCAGCGGTTAACATTGCCGACGGTGCTGCGCCTGTCACTGTGAGTGGTTATCCGGTACCGAATATTACTTCGGCAACCTATGACGCCAACACCGGCGATCTGGTGGTAACCGGTGCTAATTTTGAGTCAAAAGTCGGCGGAGTTAATGATATTGATGTCTCACTCCTGACCTTTACCGGACAGGGTGGTGCTACCTACACATTAACCGCTGTCGATGATGTGGAGCGTGACGGTGGTAGTCCGACGACACAGTTTAATGTCACGCTTAGTGGTGCAGATAAAATAGCCGTTGATAATATCTTGAATAAAAATGGAGCCGCCTCTGCTGATGCTATCACTTATAACTTGGCTGCTGGGGACGACTTTAATGCCAGCGTGCTGCAGGGTAATACCAGTGATGCTACAGCCACCATCGCCGTTAGCTCGGTTGCCCCAGCCGTCACGGTGCCTGCCAGCACTATTGACGTCAATGCGGCAACTCAGGCAGTTAGCGGTACCTTCACAACCAACGGTACCACCATTAGTCTCTTCCTTGATACAGGTAATGACGGTACCCCCGATGGCGGTGCATTAGGTACTGATAATGTAGCGGGGGGTACGTGGTCAATCACGGCGACGTTGGCGGACGATACAGTGTTTGATTATTTAGTGGTTGCTGATCAAGGAGGAGGCAATGAATCCTTGTATATGGATGTGCCAACCATCACTGAAGATTCGACGGTGCCAGTGGGTTACAGTGCCGTCATTGATGCGGCGATTGGTGTTGGCAATGATACGGCACTCTCCTTTACCTTTTCAGGAGCAGAGGTCGGCACTACATATGACTACACAATCACGACAGATGGTGGTGCTGGCACAGCAGTGGGCACGGGTACCATCGCCACGGCAACCGATAAAATCACCAATGTGAATGTATCAGCTGTTCAAGATGGGACCTTAACCCTAAGCGTCACGCTTACCGATGATGCCTCGAACATTGGTGTAGCGGCAACGGATACGGAAAACAAAGATACCTTTGTGCCTACTCCAGCTAACGTACCACCTACAGCAGGTAATGACAGCGCCACAACGGTTGAGGGGACACCGGTAGTTATCAGCGTTTTGACTAATGATAGCGATAGCGACGGCGCGCTGGCCACGAACAGCGTGGTGCCAACCACCCCCGCGAACGGTAGCACATCCGTTAATACATCTACGGGGGCCATTACTTATACCCCTAGCGAAACGTTTGTGGGAGCCGACAGCTTTACGTATACCGTAAGGGACAATCAGGGAGGGGTGTCAAACTCGGCAACGGTCTCGGTCAGCGTGACGGCTGCAGAGGTTGTTAATGCAGCGCCCATTGCGGTTGCCGATACCGCAAATACGACTGAAAATACGAGCGTTGCGATTACGGTATTGGGCAATGATAGTGATACAGATGGATCATTGGCCCTTAATAGTGTCGCCGTTGTAACCAGCCCTGCCAATGGCAGTGTCAGCATCGATACGACAACGGGTGTTATTACGTATACGCCCAGCGATGCGTTTGTGGGAGATGACAGTTTTACCTACACCGTCAGTGATGATGAGGGAGCAATCTCGGATCCTGCAACGGTTTCGGTTAGCGTGACGGCTGAACCGGTTGTCGAAGTACCCATCGTGCCAACGGTCTCTATAGATCCGCGCCAGGTTAACATCACCACCAATAGACTCGCCTTTAGCATTGCTGATGCAGGAATCGATAGTGGTTATCAATTCACGCTGACCAGTGCGGGCGGAGGCAGTGTTAGTGGTAGTGGTCTGGTGAATGACGCAGGCTTGGTTAGCGATGTTAATATCGAAGACTTAGGTGATGGAGAGTGGACGCTTGCGGTGAGTATCACGGATGCTTTGGGTAATAAGATCATTCTGGAGGAGGTCAGCTACACAATGCCCAGCGGAGAACTTGATGCTGCTGGGCTCTATACAGTTATTACTTTGAGTCAGCTGCAGAGCTTGGGTCTTGCGGGTGTCGACGATAGTACGTCTAATTGCGATTGCCGTAAGAATCGTAGCGGTAGCTTGGTCTTGTTATCAGGAAGGCATCGGTTTGCCTGGACAGCCGAGCCCGCTATTTTAGATGTATGGCCGTTGGTGTCATTTGGTTTAAGTAAAACAGTGTCAGAAGGCGAAGACTCGACAGTTGATTTCTTTCTGAGTGGTCCTGCACCTGAATACCCTTACTCGGTTGCCTACATAACCAGTGGTACGGCAGATAGTGCAGATCATAGTCTTACGGATGGCAATGTGACTTTCACTGCAGTTGCAGCCGAAGCGCAAACGGTTGGGTTTAGTACGACAGGTGAAGATGGTAGTGAAAGCGATGAAACGATCATTGTTGCATTTTCTGATGGATCCATTAACGCGGGCGTACAAAACAGCCAGACGATAGCGATTCGTGAAGGTAATGTCGCCCCCTCCGTTAGCTTGGTAGCGACTCAAAGTGGCTCTCAAGGGTTGATTTTTAGTAACACCGTTGGGTCAAGCTCGATTATCGTTCAGTCAAGTGTTACTGATGGCAATGGAGAGGATGTCCATGTCTATAGTTGGGCGCAAAGCGGTTTAACCGATACTGACAGCAGTGATACGAGCTTTACGTTTGATCCTTCGGGATTAACTGCGGGTTCTTATGAATTATCATTGACCGTGACGGATAATGGGGCTCCACAGGAAGCAGATAGCGCGTTGATCTACATAGTGCTTAAAGATGCGTTGCCGGTCTTAACGAGTTCGGCCGATTCTGATAATGACGGTCTGACAGATGCTGAAGAAGGGTTGGCTGATACGGATAGTGATGGTGTTCCCGATTATCTTGATCCTCCATTACCTGCTCATATTTTACCGACGGTAGCGTCTGAACCCGATATCTATTTGGTGGAGTGTGATCCTAGCGCCGATTGTCGGTTAGGTTCCTTTGCGATTCAAGGGGAAAATAGCGGCGTGGCGTTATCTGAAGAGGACCAGGAAGCCCTGTTAGATGATGACGAAGGACACACCACCAGTGGAGCAGTCTTTGATTTTGCAGGGGCTCTGCCTGAAGTGGGTGATTCACTGCGTATAGTGATACCCCTAAGATCAGCGATTCCCGCGAAAGCGGTTTATCGTAAATACACGGTAGAAAATGGCTGGACAGATTTTGTCATTGGCTTGAATAATAATTATTACTCAACAGAGGGTGATGAAGGTTTATGTCCTCCCCCGGGTGATGACCTTTGGGTGGAAGGCTTAACGGAAGGTGACCTGTGTTTGCAGTTAGAAATAGAGGATGGTGGCCCGAATGATTCAGACGGAGAAGCCAATGGTACGGTCGTTGACCCAGGTGCTATTGCCGTACCCGATGCAGATGTTATTCCTGTACCAGAGCAGCATGCGCCAGTAGCAGTTGATGATGATGCCAGTGTGAGTATGAATGGTTCGGTGATCATTGATGTGTTAAGCAATGATAGCGATGAGGATGGCGATACGTTGTCGCTGCAAATGGTCAGCGTCGACTCCGGAACAGTGAGCATTGAGCCGAGTGAGGAAGTGCTCTATGTGCCAGCGGCTGGGTTTTTTGGTAATGCGCTCATTACCTATACCGTTGAGGATGGCGCGGGTGGATCGGATACGGCGAATGTATTTGTGTCGGTCACGAAGCAGTATAAAAGCTCAGGTAAAGGTGGTGGAATGGGTTGGCCTATGATCGCATTACTGTTGCTTAGTGCATTGAGAAAGTACCGACCTCGTCGAAGCTCACTGCCAATGGTGATTATGTCTGGCGGATTAGCGGCATTGTTACCTGCTCCTGAAAGCCATGCAGCCGATTGGTCAGCGATCAGCGATAAGGGCTTTGTAGAGCTGGAAGTTTTCACGCTTGAGGGCTCCCAGGGGCGCAGTGATTTTACCGGTGATATGATGAAGCAGGGTATTGATACGGAGGTGTTCGGTTATGATGTGACACGAACTGGGTATCAAGTTTCATTGGGGTATACGTACAACTCCTACGCCACATTGTTAGTGGGTTATACCGACTTAGGTGATGTTAATGTGGATTTTGAAACCGCCGCAGTGGATCAAAATGCCGTAGGCACTGCGTTGGAAAAAAGCCATCCGCTAACAGGGGATGGCTTGTCGATGACTTACCGTTATCGACATAATGTAATGAACGATATCAGTGTGATTGCCGATGTGGGGGTATTGTTCTGGAGCAGTGATATCGATACCAGTGGAAGCAATGCATCGCCGAAAATTGATGATGGTATAGACCCGATGCTGGCGCTAGGCATAGAGTACGCCGTGTCGGCTAATGCAGCGGTAGGCTTAAAATACCGTTATCAACGCCTTGATGATCAGAGTGCAAGTGGTTTTGGGTTGTTGGTTCGGGGGAGCTTTTAGGGTTTCGTTGTATTTAGGCCAAGACATTTCATTGCATGAAAAATACCATAATACAAAAAAACATCAAAAGACCCTATACGTTTAGACCCTCTAGAAAAGCAATAAAAGAGATCAAAATAAATACAAAAATAGTGTCCCCAAGGGGCTTGCGCAGCTGGCCGTAATAATAGATAAATGGCAACTAGCTCAGGTCTTAGTCATTAGAAAGCAGTAAGGGATAACTATGGAAGCAGCGGAAAAAGTTGATATTTCTTCACTATCGGATAGAGAGCTTGCGTGTTGGGCAGTGCAATATGGGGGTTGGAAGTATCTGCATTCAACCGATCAGTTGTGTGACCCATCAGGAAACCTTACTATTTCTCGCGGGTGGGAGAATATTGGGTCTAATCGTCGCAAAGATATCATTGCTCAGATGGAGGGTAGCTCAACGATTACGCAGATAGAGTCGATTATTGAGGACTAACAAAAAATACGTCAGTCTATTGCCTCCGTCGCAAAGAGCATCGTTAATGAATTAAAGATAAATCCAAACTGAGATGAGTTGTTAATCTGCTTTGTTGCGAGTGCTGTACGTTAAACGACTAGTTTATAATTATGAATCGTAGAAATTTTATAATAGGTTCGTCTTTGCTTTTGGGTGTTGCAGGCTTTGGCGCTGCGTATTGGGAGAGGCGTTGGAAGTACATCGTTATACATCATAGTGCAGGGGCTTCAGGTAATATTGGAATATTGCAGCAAGTCCATAGGGAACGTCAGGCAAAGGATCCTATAGATGCTATTCCATATCATTTCATAATAGGCAACGGAAATGGCATGGACATGGGGGAGATTGCGAGTGATTGGCGCCAGCAATACAATATCTGGGGAGCACATGTTTCAGGTAGAAATCCCGATCATAATTTTAGGGGTCTTGGGATATGCCTGATAGGAAACCTAGAGAAATCTGAACCGCCAATAGTGCAATACAATGTATTGGTTACATTGACCAGAAAACTAATGGCGAAGTACGATATTCCCTTGCAGAATGTTACTGGTCACGGGATGACGAGAGGTGAGAGAACAAAATGCCCCGGGAAGCTGTTTCCAATGGAAAAATTCATAAGGGATATAGCGTAAGAGGCAACACTAACAACCAAGTTTATTTTTGTTTGTATTAGAGAAGGACTGATTACACCTGCTGAGTTGAATTTGTACTGACCTAGACAAGACTTTTTTATAGGGCTGGTTTACAGCGACCCAACCTCTCCGGTATGTTTGTTCTCGCAATACTGAGTGAAAGCAAAAAATAATCAGATCAGGAGTTTTTAGTGTCAACAGTTCGATTTGTGCACGCAGCAGACATCCATCTAGACAGTCCGCTCAAAGGGCTTGAGAAATATGAATCAGCACCGGTAGAGAAAATCCGAGAAGCCACTCGTGAGGCCTTCAAAAACCTCATCGCCTTCTGTTTAGAAGAAAAGGTCGATCTGCTGCTTATCTCAGGTGATCTATTTGATGGTGACTTGAAAGATTTTAAAGCGGGCCTGTTTCTCACCAGTCAGCTTAAACGTCTATCCAATGCCAATATTCCTACGGTGATCATTCGGGGTAATCATGATGCGGAAGCGAAGATGACAAAGAAGCTGCATTGGCCTGCGTTAGTACATGAACTGAATGTTAAGAAACCTGAGACAATAGTCTTTAAACAACTCGGTGTCGCGGTGCATGGGCAGGGTTATGCTCAGCGAGATATTTTTGATGATATGTCGCAACATTATCCCGCCCCGATTTCAGGCATGTTTAATATCGGTATGTTGCATACAGCGCTACAAGGGCGAGATGGTCATGCGGCTTATTCGCCGACCAGTGTTGAAAAGCTCAGATCCAAAGGTTATGAGTATTGGGCGCTAGGTCATGTGCACACCCGTGAAGTGGTAGATACCAATCCCTATATTATTTTTCCCGGTAATATCCAAGGGCGCCATGCCAAAGAGCTTGGGCCGAAAGGTGTGACATTGGTGACGATAGAGGGCGCGGAAGTCGAGTCGGTGACAGAGCAATGTCTGGATGTGGTGCGCTGGGATCACTGTCGTGTTGATGTATCTGAGGCGGCTAATGAAAGTGATGTATACGGTGCAATCCGGCAGTCGATTAGTGAAGCAGAGGACAGAGCCGAAGGGCGATTACTGGCGTGTCGAGTGACTCTTTTTGGCGCTACTGAGTTACACGCTGATTTGGTTTCACGTCAAGAAGACTGGGCTTATGGTATACGGGCTGAAATGACGGATAGCGAGGGTGATGTGTGGATTGAAAAAATTCGCTTTAAGACTCAGACAAGATTGGAATTGGCTCAACTACGGTTACAAGACGATCCACTAGGTGGTGTGTTACGAAAATTGGAACAACTCAAAACGAGTGAAGAGGGGCGTGAAGAATTATTAAGCTGCTTATCCGCCGTTAATAACAAGTTACCTAGAGCTTATACGCAGTGGTCCGATGCACTTAATCCCAGTGACGCAGCACAAGCAGTTGAGTTAATGGATGGTGTTGAACAATTGATCATTCCCAAATTACTACAACCGGGGGGGGAATCATAATGCGACTTTTAGATTTACGCCTCGATAAATTTGGTCCCTTCACCGATCACGTGCTTGATTTAAAGGAAGAGGGCGTCCACGTTATTTTTGGCCCTAATGAAGCCGGAAAAAGTAGTACATTACGGGCGATTATTCATTTCCTTTATGGCTTTCCAACCCGCACCTCCGATGATCATGTGCATTTACAGCGCTCGTTAAGGGTTGGCGCGAAAGTGCAACAGGGTGATTCAAACGCTTCAAAAGATAATGCAGTCATTCTTTATCGAAAAAAAGGTAACAAAGACACCTTAAGGGATGAGTCCGATACGGCTGTCGAAAGCACGACCTTGACTAACCTGTTACACAATTTACAAAAGGACCAGTTTGAAAACTTTTTCGGTCTTGATAACACAACATTGGATGAAGGGGGTGAAGATCTAATTCAAGGCAATGGCAACTTAGGCGAAGCATTATTCAGTGCCAGTATGGGGGGGCAACAGTTTCAGCAATTATTAAAAGAGCTTGATGCGAGACAAGGGCAGTTATTTAAAAATACGGGCACCAACCCTAAACTTAATGCTGCGTTTAAAGTACTGAATGAAGCAGAGAAACAGCATAAAGCGCATTGCTTGAAATCCACTGAATGGGAAAAAGCCCAGCGAGCGGTAGAAGATGCGACCGAGGTACTCACGTCAGTTGAAAAACGCTATAAAGATGCTTATTTAGAAAAGGAAAAGCTTGAGCGTATTAATCGTACCTTACCCAATCTGTCTTCAAGAAAAGCGATCGTTTCAAAGTTGGCTGCGATTGAGGAAGTTCGCACATTACCCGCGGATAGTACCGAAACAAGACTTAGTGCGATTAAAGATATCAACCGCTGTCAACCAACGATTGATGCACTCAGCGAAGCCATTCAATCGATGGGTGATGCGTTGGAAGGGGTTTCTATCAATGAGGCCGTGTTGGCGCAAGATGTTGCCATTGATGCATTGAAAAACGAAAAGGCTCTTTATCAAAAAAATGTGACGGACTATCAGTTAATCCTAGGCGAAGTCACTGAACGAAAAAATGTTATTGAAACCATCGTAGCCACGATACTGCCTGCAGGTTCTTTGAAGACGCCCACGGAGTTGATACTCACCACCGTGATACGACAAGCCCTTGGTTCACTGATTGATGAGGGAATTGATATTGAGGCTGCGCTTGCAGGTATCAAAATCAAACGTCAAGAGAGTGACGAGCAAATAGCCGAAGCTGAAGACATGTTAGCAGAGCTACCGGAAAGCTTTGCTCTCGATGATTTAGCATTGGCGATTAAAGGTGCGGAACGAAGCCTAGTAACGGCGCAAGAGATTGATCAACACAAGCAACAGGTTAGGGATATTGAAGCGTCGATAATCAATACATCGTGTCAATTGGGTTTAACTGCGGTAGGCGAAGACACCCTACTTAGGTTACAGGTTCCATCAATTCAAAAAATTAATGAGTACAGTAGCAACAGCGTTAAGCTAACCGAAGAAAGCGTTCGAGAAGTGCAGCATCTGGATCAACTTAATGTCGATATAACAGCGCTAGAGACAAAGCAAAAGCAAGCTAATGTCGGCGGCCAACTTATTACTGAAAATGATTTAACTGCCGCGCGGCAGGAGCGAGAAAACCTCTGGGTTGAGATTAAGCATGCCTGGACGGCGCAAGCAGAAATCGCAACCCTAGAGTTTAAAGAAACCAAAACCAACGAATATGAAGCAAGTGTTGGTACTGCAGACCAGCATGCTGATCGATTGAGACGAGAAGCGGAGCGGCTAGCTGAGTATGGGTTAGCGGAAATTCAGCTTGAAAAAATCAAACATGATTTCACGGATCAACAGGCGAAGTTGACGGCTATCAATATCAACATAGAGGCAGCGGCACAAGCCTGGCAAGCGTTGTGGCCTGTTGAGGCGGGGGTTATCGGATCCCATGCAGAAATGAGTCGTTGGCAGGCTGACTTTAGGGTGTTACAAGAATCTATCACCGAGAAAGCGAAACTCAATGCGGGAATTGAAGATAAGTCGCCTGGTATAACGGAATGCGTTGAATTATTGGCAGCCGTATTGCTGCAATCTGGTGAATCAAATGTTGATAACAAATCGTTGGCATTACTTGTTGATCAGGCGAATAGCGTTCACGCTCGATTGTCACAGAGTAAAGGTGAGCGCCAAAGTCATGAGATAAGAAAGAAGCATGCACTACAGCAAAAAAGTAACCTATCCTCGGCGCAAGGTGACGTCGATCTACGCAAGGACGACTGGTTGCAGCGTTGGAAACATCAAATTGTCGTGTTGGAGGTCTCACCAGAAAGTGCCGTACTTGATGTTAAAGCCCAGCTAGCGCAGTTTGATCAGCTCGCCGATGCGCTAAATTCGCATCGCAAGATCGAAACCAAGCAAGGCAGTTTGTACGCGCAAATCACTCGCTTTGAAGAGGCCTTAACCAAGCTTAAGGCCGATTGTGGACTAGTTGATAAGAGCCATGTCGAACCGTTAATTAAATTGCACGATCTGGTTGAAGAGCTTAAGGCGGCTGTTGAGGATAAAAACAAACGACAAACCATCATGGCGGACATCGAACGTCGGCAAGAGACGCTGAGTACTGAAACGCAGCGATTAAATACAGCGAAAGAAGACCTTGATGGACTGTTAAAGCTTGCTGGGTGTGAAACCGCTGAGGAGCTGCAGCTAGTTGAAGCTCAAAACGTTGAAAGAATTGACCTTAAAAAAGAGCTAGCCACCACTGACAATACGTTGGAATCTGAACGTATCACCATCGATGAATTATATGCAGAGTGCGTTGACATTAATGTCGATGAGCTGTCACTTATGATTGAAAAAGTCATCAATGATTTGGACGAATTGGATCATAAGAAAAAACAAGCGATTGAAGACAGGACTACCGCACTCAGGGAGTTTGACTCGATTGAAAACCAAGTGGGAGCCGTTAATGCCGCTGAAGATATCGAAAGTGCTCTAGCGAAAATTGATGTTCATTATCGTGAGTACTGCATGCTGGCGATCACCAGGAAGTTACTGAGTGAACAGATCGAAAGTTATCGAGAAAGTAATCAAGGCCCCGTCTTGTCGTTAGCCGAAGGTTATTTTCAGCGTATTAGTCTTGGGCGTTATAGTCGTTTGGTCACACAATATAATGATAAGGATGAACCCGAGCTTTATTGTTTAAGAGGGGGCGTGGAAGTCCCTATTAATGGTCTGAGCGAAGGCACAAGAGCGCAATTATTTTTCAGTTTACGATTAGCCTCTATCGTGAATTACTTTGATAGCCACGATCCGGTCCCACTCATAATTGATGACATTATGATGACCTTTGATGATGAACGTAGCTTGGTTGCCTTTGAGGTTTTGGGAGAGTTGGCTAAGAAAACACAGGTTCTCTATTTTACGCACCATTCTCATCATAAGGCACTTGCTGAATCGGCGTTAAAGGGGCAATGCGTTTTTCATGATTTAACGCCTTTAGCTGTGGCTTAATAGTGGCGTATAACGTTAGAGCGTGCCCCGTACCTGCGGGGCACAACCCCAATACGATTCATGTCACCCTATCGCTGCTTTGATTTTTTGGTCTGTTTTATACTGACTTAGTGCATACACTGACCAAATCGCGGCAGGTATCCATCCAATGAGTGAAATTTGAAGCAATAGACATATAATGCCAGCTATCGGGCGGCCAATAGTGAAAAACTGTAACCAAGGTAGTATTAACGCTAATAATAGTCTCATTGATAAATTCCTTTCATATGAGTTTTAATAGAAAAAGGCCCTTCAGGGGCCTTTCTGGCTGGGTATTGTGTGACTTTTGATTCATAGACCACCAATAGTAACGGTCTTTGAGTCGAAGTGTGTTTAGTTTTTTACAAAGTATATTCTATACGGTGATGAATCTTCAATTGAAAGCGATATGAATAAATTATACATGCCATTTCAACCCCTGTTAACGGACTCTGGGCTACAATCTTTTGAGCTTGGGGTTCTGGAATCTCCCGCAAGTAGGCTGTTACAAGGCGTTGTGCATTCATATATACAGATAAACACTGTAAAACCCACCCCATACCCGATGATACCTGATGGAACTCAAGCACTTTTTGTGAGCGCTAATGGGACTATGATGTCCGGAGGGATTACTCAGGCGCTAGAGCTTCAATTACCGGCCGCTGGAGAATATTTTGGAATTCGTTTCTACCCAGGGGCATTGCGCCACCTGTTTAAGGTAGATCTAAACGAAATAAGCAATCAGTTGGTTGATAGCCAGTTTCTGGGCTCTCCGTTTATTGATCAATTGCACCAACATGTCTATCAATATACCGGTTTTCGACAGCGTGCACAGTTATGTGATCAATGGCTATTACAGCAGTTAGAGCAACAGCCTCATGGTGTTTTCGAGCAAGCGCTGGGGCTTATTTATGATTCTCACGGGAGTATTGAAATAGAGCGGGATCTGGCCAAAAGGGTCGATCTAAGTAGTCGGCAATTAAATAGGATCTTTCGGCGAAATACTGGCTTCAGCACAAAATCTTTTGCACAAACTATCCGTTTTCAACACGCGTGTCGGCGATTATATGTTCAACCCGAAAATTCGTTAGAAATAGCCATGAATCTAGGGTTTTTCGACCAGGCCCATTTATTGAAAGATTTTAAGAAAAGGCTGTCCCAAAGCCCCGTTGCTTTTTTTAACCGTTATATGTCCGATTTTTACAATAGAAACCCTTAGCGATCAAAGAAACTACGCTCTGATTCATTTTTTAATGGAAAACAATCGGAGGTTTTAATGCAGTTTTCAAAATCGCAAATAGTGGCCATGGGAGAAGGGCAGTTTTTTGGGGAAGGCAATGCCCAGTTGCCCAATTCAGAAATGCTAATGATTGATGACATCAGCCATATTTCTCGAAATGGGGGTAACTATGAACGGGGGCAACTACGAGCATCATTGGAAATATTACCAGACCATTGGTTTTTCCCCTGCCATTTTAAAGGTGATTCGGTAATGCCGGGATGCCTTGGACTTGATGCGTTGTGGCAGCTACTGGGTGTATTTCTCGGCTGGTCAGGGTTACCTGGTAGAGGGCGAGCATTAGGAGTTAGTAAAGTTAAATTTAGTGGTCAGATATTCCCTGATGCAGGTAGCATTCATTATCGGCTCGATATTAAAAGGGTGGTTACTAGACCATTAGTGATGGGGATAGCGGATGGCCAGGTTATTCATCAAGATAAGGTTATTTATCAGGCCGATAATTTAAAAGTTGGTTTAATTCAGGCAGCATCGAAGTAGGTGCCTCGGTCTTGAATAGAAAGAATATGATAAACTAGCCCAATTCTTTAAATGACAAATATTACCAGAAACAAAAGGGAGTGGTTGATTGATGGATCGGCGAGTGGTGGAAGGAGCGTTGTTGGGCTGGGGGGCGATCATATTTTTAGCATTAGGCCTAGGGATTATTGTTGCCGCGATGACTGCGTTTAAAGCGTTTGATGCGATGGGCACGGATGCGGTGATGTGTTTTAACGTGTACGGGTTGATGTTGATTTTTTTGGGAGGGCATTTTTGGTATATGTGGTGGCACTATGATGTGCCGAGAAGGGATGGTGCTCTTTTTACGATGTCCAGTGTAGGATATTTGGTGGTGATTCCCTGGGGACTGGTGTGTCTTTGGGCAACATGGTTTGTGTTGAAGGAATCGCGGGGTGAGGCTTGGGATAGTTATTACGAGGTGAAACCCAGCCAAGCGATGGTGTTGGAGCTTGAGCGAATTTTGAAACGAAAGATTGATGTGTCAGCGTTTGATTTTTCGTTGGATCGGCAGGTGCTTAATGGGCGATACTTTAGGGCTGTTGGGTTAGCTGATCCTGGTGTACTTATCTCTAGGTTAATGAAGCGTAAAGGGGAAGGGATTCCAAAGGTTGAAGTAGTTATGAAGGAGGATAACACTCGCTATTTGATGACATTGAATACGGATCAAAGCTCGCTGTATGGGTACGAAGCTGGGCCGAAGTTAGATCGTTATAAGAAAGATATTAACTGTTATTTAAAGGTTCCCGTTGTGGATTCAGGCTTACCCGATAATCTGTTGTATCAAGATGACGAAATTAGGCCGTTTCAGTATCCGATTAAATGGTCTCCTTATGATATTTATATGAATGGAGAGAAGCAATCGGATGATAAATACCGTATTGATGGTGAATCATTGGTTGTGTTTGTTAATGATGAGCTGGCATATAGGGAAAAAAGACATTGTTTGGACATCGTATGGGGTAATGAATCTGGTCGTGGAACATCAATGTTTAGTACTTTTGAATTGAAAAGTGAGGATTATGATTTTATTAATAAATTTGTTTACCCCCATTTGGCTAGTGAGATTTACGGAATAACGTATTCAGAGAAAAGAGCGATTTGGAGAAAATGGGATTATTATCAGGTAAGACTTGGTCGTAGTTTTAGCCGTTTAACGAAGCGGATAGTAAAGAAGTTTTAACATGATTGAATATGAGTGCCTATAAAGGGCAGAGTGCATCCTGCCCTTTATAGGGGTTACCTTATGATTTCATCATCAATTTCTATCACAATCCAATCTTTTTGTATTTTGACCTTTGTATCCTTTTTATGGATTTCCGATGTGTTGCTATCCCATCCTGGTCGTAAGCGATAAGGTTGTTGGATGAATGTGTTGGGTTTTCTTTTGGGTTTGTTCTCTGTTGATGATGATTCTTGGGGGGAGGCACCAACAGGTGTTTCAATACGTACCCAGCATTGCAACACGAGGTCTTCGGATTTATTAAATTGATATTTCAAACCTTCATTGTCAACAAGGGACTTTAATAGTTCGGGAGTGATGTGCCATTCAAGCTCCAGTTGATGTTTTTGATCGACGTTTAAGTCTCGTGATTGGAAAATGTGCTTTGTATCACTAATCGCAAGTACCGGGTCTAGTGTTGTCACATTCTTTAAGGCATCAATATCATAAAACCCATCATACAACTCCCCACTCTCATCCTTGAATACCCCCACAGCCCTTAGCATCACCGTCAATTCACTTTTCCCTTCCGTAAAGTAGGGTGCATGAATACGAATAACCACTTTATTTCCATTCTTTTTGAAAGCCCGGCCATGACGACTCGTCGATACTGGTCCCGCTTCAAACTCAACCTCTAGCGGTGCGAGTGCATTGACAAGCGCCTCATAATTAGCCATCGGATGGGTTTTCCATAATTCAGGGTAATATTTTTCTATTTCACTTTCATCAAAATTAGGCCTTTTTTGATACGGGTGATGCTCGCCATTGATGGATGTGGTGAACACGCCGTTATCACTGGTCAAGTCCATCAGGAAATCTTCAAGCGCTTCTGGATCACTAAACGTTCTCTCTGCAAAACGACGACCAATGCGGCCCAGTGTCGTTACTTTTCCGCTAAATGCATTGGTATATTGGTATTGCAGTGTACTGTTCTCTAACCAAATCGCATGGTGTGTTGTCGGTTCGCCAATACTTCTGGTTTTGTGATTAATACCCACAATGACACTGTTTTTGTCCAAGGTGATGCTGTCACCACTACCAAAGGTGATGGTGACAGTATCGTCCTCTTTGGTATCGGCTTGGTTTGGATTGTTTGCTAAGGCAGGTGTCCAGGGTAAATTACTGGTGTCATTGGCAAAATAATTGGCTTGTAACCAGGCATCCAATAACGGACGGTCAGGCCGAAATACAAAGTAATACAAACCGGTACCGGCTAATACTAGGGCGATACCGAACCAGCCGGTAAATGCTGTTAAGACTCCTGCCTCTGCGCCACTTAGTCCGATAATCCAACTGGTGGTAACACTAGCGCCAATCAAAGAGTGCCCCATCAATATGGTGGCATGGGCATTAAACACATCATCATGCTCACTATTGGCTTTGTTCATATCTGAAAAGCTCCAGTAGGCACTAAAAAATGCGGCACTGACGCCCAATAGTTTGGCATGCGGTTGGCTCATCCAGCGGGTGGCTTTGGATAGCGTGTTCGATGTTGTAGATAGTGTTGATGTGTTTTTGTAACCTTCGGCCAATACTTGGGTGGCATCTCCAAGGTCCAAGATGGAGCCGACGGCATTCCATACCAAGCGGTTTTGTTTGTTGCTATCGCTATCACTATGTTTTATCAAGTTTTCAACGGCACTTTTGGTGTTAAAGACTTCTAGCCCCCACAGCACGCCTTTGATATTCAGCTCACGATTGCTGGCATTTGTGACATCCTCTTCATATCCTTTGGCAAGGCTTTGGTTCAAAAAGCCATTACTTTTAGGTGTCAGTGTGCCTACCCAACAGTTGTCGAGAAAGCGCTGAAATAAACCCCCTTGATAAGGGTCAAACACCAATGTTCTTGGGTCACCTCCGACATTTTTAGGGTGACGATAGGTTTCGTATTGTGCGTTGGTTTCGGTGATAATAATTCGGTCATAGTCTAGGTTTTTTCCCAATGCCAATGTTTGGGTATCTCGCGTGAATTGTTCGAGGCGTTGGCGTTGCGCATTGTCATTTAAGTCGTAGGTTAGATTGCCCTCACTTCTTTGTTTTTTAATTTCGGCCTTGTTACTTTCTTGGTGCGCTTTGGTATCGGACTTTTTCTTATCAATAACTGCTTGGTGTTTTTTATCTAACGCCTCATGTTCTTGTTGGTTTTTGTGCTTGATGTTATCGATGTTTTGTTGATAACGTTGTTTGTTTTCTTGTATCGTGTCTTTTTCTAGCACTTTGTCGCTGGTTTTTTTGTCAGCATTGTTCAGTTTCTGTTGTTTTAGTTTTGCTTTGGTATCAGTAAGGTTTTTTTCATAATCTTTAATGTCGGTGCGGTATTTTTGATACGCTGCATCTTTGTCCGCATTAAGCTGCTTGGTGTTGGCAGCATTGGTTTTACTGTCAGCCTTCCATTTCTCAGTGGCGTTGTGTAGTTTGGTGTCCTGCTGGGCATTGGTGGCTTCGGCGATGGTGAGTTGCTGTTTGGCTTTTTCTAGGTTTCTATCGGATTCATCTAAATAGATCTGTCGGTTTTTATCTATTAGGTCTTTTCCTAGCCCATTATTGGTGGCCAAAAAAGTTTGGTGATTCTGATGTAGCGCTTGGTTTTTTTGAGATTCGATGGAATGCGTGGTTTGTGCTGCTACTAATTGTTTTTTTGCGTTGAACTTTTCAGCTTGGGCGTTTTTGACGCGTTCGCCGGTTTGGGTGGATTCAGCTTCTAATTGATAAAACTTATCCAGGTGTTGTTGCTGGGTTTTATTGTAATTGGGTTGAAGTTGCGTTTGTTCTACACTGAGCTGTTCAATGAGTGCTTGTTGTTTGGCCATTGCCTTATCACGATTAAGTTGGCGCTCAAAGGTCACATCTTTGGCTTGGCCATTGCTAAGGATGGTGTCGGCACGCAAACGTTTTTGTTGAAGAATAAAGGCGGCGTCTTGATTGTTTTTTAGTGTTACATGTTTATCGTTAAACGAGGCATTCATTCGGGTCGTAAAGGCTTCTGGGGTTTCTCCGTTGTGAGCGGCTAAGACATAGGGTTGTTGGTTAAGGATAAACTCTCGGGCAAGTACCTGTACACTCTTGCTATTGTTTAGAGCCGGTTGATTGTTAGTTTTACGGCTGCCAGGCTGGTTTTTGTTAAGCTTATGGGGACGCAACCCGCCATTGGCATCAGGGGTAAGGATTTCTTGGTGCAAATGGTGGCGCAGTTCGCTGAGCTGATAGTTGATACCGGCACGGCGTTTTAAAAAACGCATGATATTATTGCGACCAAGGGTGACAATGCCCTCATCAATGTACAGGCGGGCGGCAAACAGTTGGGTGAATAACTCGGCCACGGTTTGTAAGGCGCGTCGGTTCAGCTCAAATAGGGAGGTGGAGTTATCGTTAAGGTTGGCGCCGGCATTTTGTTGGGTATCAATGTCTTCGTCATCACCTTCAACCGTTTCATCCTCTATCACCTGGTGCACAAATAAGGGGTGCTTTTCTGTTACCAATAACCGTTGTGATAATGGGTGTTGTTCTGATGTCATTAATGTACTGATATACGCAATACCAGGGTCTTTGCGTTGTTGTTGAATCACGTTAGGGTCTTGAGAGCGGCCATCAATGGCGCTGTCCAAAAGGTACGCAGGGTCACTGAGCCGTGTAAGGATGCGCTCTAACCACAGTAGCCATAACTCACGGGTGGGTTGATTCGGTTGACCATTACCGTCCATGCTGACCTGCGAGTCCGCAGGCATAGCATCAAAGTCATCAATTACGGCAATAAGACGTTGTAAAAAATCTTTGTCATAACGTGTTGGGTCGCTGCTGCTTTGGCCGTTACCTTTACCATAGTGCCCATTCAACAAATTCACTAATTGGGTTTTACTTTGATGAATCCAGTCACGAACCTGTTGGCGCTCTGTTACACCTAGCGCGCTCATTAATTTATCTTTATCAAAGGTTTGGTGGGCTTGGCTAAATTGCACGTATCGTTGTAAGTCTTTACGTGGTTGGGTGTAAAAATGCCGGTAACTTAATTGTGCGGTATTAAACCATGCGCTGTGGGGAAACTTGGCTGCCTTTTCGCTGCCTGCGGGGTGTGGTTCTTTTAGATCCTGAATCAACCCCTCCATTTGTGTCCAGGCACTTTGGTAACGTTCAGCCAATTCCGCCGCATTGCCCAAGGTGTCTTCTAATGTGACGACGGTGGCGTAACGGCTGGGGGTTTCCAGTGTGTCGGGGGTGCAGCTAAACAGCGATTGGTGTTCTTGCGGAATAAGTGTATTCAGTGGTTGGCTGAATTGCGGCGCAATGGTTAATGCCAATGTCGCACCATTACTGTCTTGGCTTTTTTGTGCTCTATCGAAACTGACGGTGGATAAGCGAAGGGCACGGGCTGCGGCGGCGTTTTTTGCGCTGTATTGGTATAGGTTTTTGTCGTCCTCTGGCGGAAAACTATTGATCGGCGGCACGGCATGAATCGGGTGGATACCGCCTAAAGAATTAATTCGTGTCCAAGGCCATTGCGCCTCAGAGTAGGCGATATGGATGTCGTTGTTTAAGGGGGTGAGAATCACCCCGGCTTTTTCTCCAGCTGCATCTCGAATATCCTCACCCACATAATCCGCCAGCGTCACGGCTTGAAATAACGCAGGTTGGCTATGCAAGGCATCGGTGTTAATGCTGTCATCTTGGTGGACTTGGTACTCTTGCCATAACCGATCGTCTTTAAAAATATAGAGCCAGCCTGCGCGTAATGGTGCCTGTTGCCATTGCTCTGTGCTGTATTCATCTTGGAGTTGTTGGGTGCGTTTAACATCAAAGGTGGCGTAATCGTTAATATGTCGAATGGCGGTACCGCTAGGCACTTGGCGTAAGGGCAGCAGGATCATGTCAACTGAGGGGGTGGTGAGGGAGTTGGTGCGTGTATCGACACCTTGGCGTGTGACGTAGAGGTTGGCAGGGGTATTCATATTAGCATCCATACTCAGATTTTAGGGTCGAAAGCGTTTTGTCGTTAGGTTTGCCGGTAACCTCTAAATGATGACGGGCTTGAAAAGCACTAATACCTCGGCGTGTATTTTTACCCATCAACCCATCCACCACGCCACAATCAAAACCCAAATTATTACAACGTAATTGTACGTCGAGTAGGGTGTCGCCAGGGGGAGCATTCTTGGGTGTGATTTGCCAGGTTAACGGTGCAATGGCATTACCGTATACCCATACACTTAATACTCCAGGCTCTGCCGGTAGTTGCAGGTTGCCTTGGTTATTTGTGATGCCGCTAGTCTGTTCTGTGCGGCCTTGAAAGTCATACTGAAATGGTCCATCAAGTCCCGGTTGTGGCGGTATGCGTATCGTAATGCTAGCGGGTAACTGAATTGTCAATGGTGTGGTTGACCTTGGTGCCAAGGTCGTGGGGCGAGAGGGCATTGTTGTTGAGGAGGGAGTTGCCATAACGTTAAAATCCGTATTCTTGTAGTAGCATTTTCTGCGTTTGAGGGCCGGGATCACCATCAACGCTCAATTGATAATCCTGCTGAAAATCGCGGGTAGCCGAGCGGGTTTTTTTGCCAATCAAGCCATCGACAGGGCCGGCGTTATAGCCCATGTTATTTAACCGTGCTTGCACACCGCTTAGCAGTGAGACGGCATCCAAATCGTTGATGTTTGGTTCAAAGGTTTGGCTGGGGGGTAGTGTTGTGTCTTTGCCATCCCAATAATGCATGTTGCCCATGTCGGTGTCTTTGTTGATGTTCATTTCCAGTAAGCCGTCTTGATCTGTGGTGTGGCTAAGCACTTGGCCGTTGATGTTGGTTTGAACGGTTTTGTTCGTACACGCAGTGCCATCGCTGTAGCGCAGTTTTAAACGTAAGGTGTTGGTCGTGAGGGGAAGGTAAGCCACAGCGGTTCCCCCGTCTCGAAATCCACGTAACTGTTTACCCTTGGGGTTTTTTACATGATAACCGGTGGCGGTTTCGTCAATGTCTTGGTCTAGCAGTGCGTCAGATAGGTTGCCAATATCGCCTTGGTCATTGCCAAAGTGTTGTAGGTTGCTGTATTGGCTAATGCCGTCCAACAAGCTGGATACCTCGGCAAGATCGGCAGGGTTGTTCTCAAAATGCTCTATTTGTTGCCAGCTTAATGGGGTGGGGAAATACGCCATACGTAAACCGGTTTGTTGTTCGCCGTTAAGAATGAGTGGAATCCAAATGGCGTGTAGCCCGTGACCATCTGCCTCACGTTGATTTTGAGTACTGGGGCTGCGGCGATAGTGGGCAACATATACATCCTTAAGCGCAAGGTTTTTAGCAATACTTAATTCGCGCCACAGTTGGTTGTTCCAAAACACATAGATCCAACCGGGGCGTAGCGTGTCTGCTTGTCGGCGCTGTCGGTTATCGGTGATATAGCCGAGGGGGGTAACGGGGATGAACACGTTATTCCATAAGGGTTTTGTGGTGGATTTATGGGTGGGGGAAACATCGTTAATAAGAGGTAGGTGTATGTCACTGGTTGCCCCGGAGGTGGGGATATGCAGTGTAAGGTTTCTGGGGATTTGCGGTAAGCCTTTGAATTCGACTAGACTGCGGTGGCGATCATGAGGGTGAGGGCGCGCCCGTTCTTTCATTTTTTGCTCTGCGCGTATGGTGATGTCTTTACTGATGGCATTAAGCATAATGTGTTGTTTGCTACAGGAAGTGCGGCCAGCGATTTCGACAGTGATTTTGTGCTGAGGAACAAGGTTGTCTTGTGGGGCATGAATGCCTGTTGGGAGCGCTGAGGTGTTGGCCGTTGCACCTTTATGTGCTGGAGTGTTGCCAGAGGGCGCTTTGTTTGAACTATATTGTTGTTTGCTTAGGCTGTGGCGGACAAAATCTCGCATTTTGCCACTGTAAATGGTACTAGCCTGGGGAGCGTCTGCGGGTACTGATATGTGGGAGTCGGCGCTAGGATAATTAGAGTCGTTGCTACGGCTCATACCGCTACCCATGCCGCCGCCCATACCCCCACTCGATGTATCGCTTGATAATCGGTGGACGCTGAGTAAACCCTGGGCAATGGCGTCAATGACGGTATCACCTACCGGAGTTGGGCTGGTAAGCGGCATACGGCATAAGTCCGCGAGCATATCTTCTGCTTCAAGCCCGAGCTCCAGTGCCTGGCTGACAAAACTTTCAATATCCAATGAGCTGGCAAAGTTTCGCTGATTTTCGTTGTCACGGGAAGGATAATGAAGGGCGTGAAAGAACTGATATTGAGAACCGTCAATGGTAAGGGTATTGTTCATCCTGAACTCCAACTAAATAAGTATATAGTGACTACTATATTGCTATATAACGACTGTTTGACTTATAAAGACCGTGTGGCCTAAAAGCTTTTTAGGTTTTGAGTGATAAAATGTTGAAATTTATATGCTTTTTTAATAAATCAGAGCTTTTGGTGGGATAACTACCTTGTTCCGATAGGTTGTATAGTTATCCTTCTCACCTTTATAGAGGGGGTTGCCTGCATAGTTTCTTAGGTGCCGTATATGCTGAGCTTGGGGTTCGGTCTATTGGGGTGAAAGTGTTGATCCTCTGAGCGCCATTCATTGTAAAAATGTCTGTTATAGGTTGTGCTTATGGTTTCTTTTTGAGATGTTCTTTTGTTTTCATAATTTTTCCATATAAAGGTATGTTCCGATAATTTTATTTGGTTGTGACTAAAACCGAATATTTTTTAAAGCGTTTCTATTTCTTCTTAGCCAATACTCCGTTTGAGTGTGGCCAGACTCCCTATTATGGTGCAGTAATTGGCCGCGAAACGCCTGTCGTGCTCGATCATGGTGTTGCCTCCAGGTACCATACGAGGTAAATTTGCCGCTCTTCATTACTTATTGTTGGTGATGAGGAGTGGGGCTGTTTCGAGTATTCGAATCAAACAATATTATTGAATAAATATCACAGTATAAAAGGTGTAACCCATGAATCCACTTATGTTGGAAGGCATAAACCTCATGGTGATAGGCATGGGGGCGGTGTTTGTATTTCTAACACTGCTGGTGTTTACCACCACCCTAATGTCAAAGCTGGTTAACAAATTTGCACCACCTGCACCAGCGCCAGCCGCAAAGCCTATTATTGCGGTATCACCCAATCAACCTAACCAGGTATCCGATGGCCAGTTGCTTGCTGTTATCACGGCTGCAATTCATCGGCATCGTTCGCGCCACAAGTAGCGAACTCTATTAACGTTAAGCAAAACTAAACACTAAAAAGGCCATGTACATGAGTGAGGCAAAAAAGCCGCTAGGCATCACTGACGTTGTTCTTCGGGACGCGCACCAGTCATTGTTCGCTACTCGATTGCGAGTTGAGGATATGTTACCGATTGCTGAAATGCTGGATAAAGTTGGATATTGGTCTTTAGAGACCTGGGGCGGAGCTACTTTCGACTCTTGTATCCGTTATCTTGGTGAAGATCCCTGGGAGCGTATTCGTTTGTTGAAGAAGGCGATGCCTAATACCCCTCAGTCCATGTTATTTCGTGGCCAGAATATTTTGGGTTACCGTCATTATGCCGATGACGTAGTTAATAAGTTTGTTGAGCGTGCGGCAGTTAATGGTGTTGATGTTTTCCGTGTTTTTGATGCGATGAATGATGTGCGTAACTTAGATACGGCCATTAAGGCAGTTATCAAGCAAGATAAGCATGCACAGGGTACGATCTCTTATACCGTGAGTCCTGTTCATAATGATGCCATGTGGATCGATATGGCAAAGCGTATACAAGACATGGGTGCGAATTCTGTCTGTATTAAAGATATGGCCGGTTTGTTAAAGCCTTATGTTGCGTTTGATTTGGTCAGCAAGTTAAAGGAAGAATTGGAAATACCTGTGCATATGCACTGCCATGCAACAACTGGCCTGTCGACTGCAACTATTCTAAAAGCGGTAGAGGCAGGTATCGATAATGTGGATACCTCTATCTCCTCTATGAGTATGACCTATGGTCATTCTGCTACCGAATCCGTTGTCTCAATGCTGGAAGGTACGGGTCGTGATACTGGGTTAGATATCAAACTGCTGGAAGAAATTGCGGGTTACTTCAGAGAGGTGCGTAAGAAATACGCGAAATTTGAAGGTGCTTTGCGTGGTGTTGATTCACGTATATTAGTTGCCCAGGTTCCCGGTGGCATGCTTACTAATATGGAAAGTCAGCTCAGGGAGCAGGGTGCTGGCGATAAGCTTGATAGCGTTTTGGAAGAAATTCCGCGAGTGCGTAAAGACCTTGGTTACATTCCATTGGTGACACCTACATCGCAAATTGTAGGTACTCAGGCAGTATTGAATATATTAACGGGTGAACGTTATAAGACAATCACTAAAGAAACCGCGGGTGTTTTAAAAGGCGAATACGGCAAAGCTCCTGCTGCATTTGATAAAGCGCTACAGGAAAAAGTATTGGATGGTGCAGAAGCGATAACGTGTCGACCTGCAGATAATCTTGATGACGAGATGGATAAGCTGACGGAAGAGCTTAAAGGTTTAGCGGCAGAAAAAGGCATCAAATTAGCTGAGAATGTGATTGATGACGTGCTTATTTACGCATTGTTCCCTCAGGTAGGCCTTAAGTTCCTGGAAAATCGTGGGAACCCTGATGCATTTGAACCTGCACCTACGTTGGAAGACGCAGTGGCTGCGACTTCAGGTCCAGCAGCAAAAGCGACAGCAAGTACGGGTGAAGATTCAGGTGTATATACGGTTACGGTGAGTGGACAACAATACGTTGTTCAAGTGGCAGAAGGCGGCGATGTGACGTCTGCTGTGCCAGTGGGTGCCGCTGCACCAATGGTACCGCAGCAAGCTGCCCCTATGGCGGGCGAGCCAGTTGCTGCACCATTGTCGGGTAATATCTTTAAAGTATTGGTGGTAGCAGGGCAGCAAGTGCAAGAGGGTGATGTTGTGATTATCATGGAAGCGATGAAGATGGAAACGGAAATCCGTGCAGCAAAAGCAGGCACGGTGGTTTCTGTTAGCCTTAAAGAAGGTGATACGGTTTCCGTTGGCGACACTATGTTGATATTGGGTTAAGAGGCCTCTTCGATGGATAAACTAATTAACCTATGGCACAGCACTGGCTTCTATCACATAGAGGGCGGTCAGTTAGTCATGATTGCAGTGGGACTGTTACTTCTTTGGTTGGCAATTAAGAAAGGTTTTGAGCCTCTTCTTCTTGTGCCAATAGGTGTTGGCGGTATTTTGGCGAATATCCCTGTAGCAGGGATGGCAGAGTCGGCCATTTCTCATGCTTTACATTTTGGTGATGCAGCATTACAGGCCAAAATGCATGCCTTGTTAGAGGTAACAGCAGAGTCATCATATGATGATATAAAAGCGGCGGTTTACGGATCTACTCCGGCTGTTCACGACCAAGTGGATTACTTGGCGAAGCAAGCAGGCCATGGGGATGGATTATTGTACATGATCTATACGATTGGCTTAACAACCGGTGTATTCCCGTTATTAATATTTATGGGTGTTGGGGCGATGACAGATTTTGGTCCGTTACTTGCCAATCCAAAAACCTTGTTGTTAGGCGCCGCTGCTCAGTTTGGTATCTTTGCTGCGTTGTTGGGGGCTCTCGGACTTTCCGTCTTGGGAATAGTTGACTTCTCATTAGCGGATGCTGCCTCGATCGGTATTATTGGTGGTGCGGATGGTCCAACGGCGATATTTGTTGCTAGTAAATTGTCTCCTGATTTGTTGGGAGCCATTGCTGTTGCTGCATATTCCTACATGGCGTTGGTTCCGATGATTCAACCTCCTATTATGCGAGCGCTTACCACAGAGGAAGAGCGTAAGGTTGTCATGCATCAACTCCGTCCTGTGTCTCAAGCAGAAAAGATTGTATTCCCATTGTTGTTGTTGGTAATGGTGGCTATGTTGCTACCGGATGCGGCGCCACTTTTGGGAATGTTCTGTTTTGGTAATCTGATGCGTGAATGTGGTGTGGTTGAGCGTTTAAGTGATACCGCTCAGAATACATTGATTAACATTGTAACGATTGGGCTTGGGTTAGCGGTTGGCTCTAAGTTAAGTGCTTCTTCATTCTTAGTGGTTGAGACATTGGGTATCTTATCGTTGGGGTTAGTTGCTTTTTGCATTGGTACTGCATTTGGAGTGTTAATGGGCAAGTTGCTTGCTAAGTTCTCGAAAGAACCAATAAATCCTTTGATTGGTGCTGCTGGGGTTTCTGCTGTGCCAATGGCTGCGCGGGTAGCCAATAAGGTGGGACTGGAGGCTAATCCTCAGAACTTCTTATTAATGCATGCGATGGGACCTAATGTTGCGGGTGTTATCGGTTCTGCAGTGGCTGCTGGTATTTTGCTTAACTATGTTAAGTAAAGTGTTAAGTAACGTCTTAAATAGCATGTTAAATAACGCTAAGTAAGAAACAGTCAGACATAAAAAAACCGCAGATCATCTGCGGTTTTTTTATGTCTGACTGTTTCTTGTTAGAAGCTTATAAGGATACTAATCTAAATCGTTGCGGGTTATTGCGTAGTTCAGACGCGCGCTTTGTTCTGACTTCATCTACCACTTTACGCAGGGACTCTGCTACGAAGCGGATGTCTTCGCCTAGGCCTTCACTGATAAACTCTGGAGTGTGGCCAATCATATATAGACATTCGATAAACTTGATCTTTATGTCGTCCTTGACCAAGCCAAAATTAAAACATGCAATCTTTCGCCTGCATTGCTCGGGAGGGCGGCCATTGGCGGGTTCTTGCTTTAATGAATATAGGTGAGCAGGCATTTCGTAGAAATCCAACAAATCCGCAACCTGCTTTCCGCGAGCAAGGTTAAGAAATTTTTGTTGCTGAATATCTTCCAGCTCAATTAATAGATCTGTTAATTCGTAATCAATCACTGTTTGACACCCTCATGAAGCCCATGCAAGTGTATATGCAATGTATACTTCTGTATTGTTTTTGTAAGTATGTGCGTTGTTAGACACGTTACCATACTTTTTGGTCACAATAATAATAATGTCTGATTGGTCAGTGCACAAAACCTAGTCGATTGAGGGTGCAAGGGCATTGTAACGGAGGTGAGGGCTAAAAAACCCCTTCGTCATCATCACTCGATTGGTCTTTGAAAACGCGGGTTTTCTCCCAGCTATCACTTTTTGTGACGGTAGGGGGGGTTAAAGTGGGTACGGGTATTGAATTCCGTTTTTGGATGGTGCCGCTTGCAAGTGGTTTTTCTGATATAGGTGCTGCTGAGGGCATGGTGGGGGCTTCTACGATAGGGTCGGGAAAGTATTGAGATATGATGTCTTCGGCTTGCTCGATAAGCTTGGGGATCTGGTTTTCCACGAATTCGGGCAGATAAGGTATTTTTTTCCAGGTCTCAGATGATCCCTCTTTTTCTCCAAGCATCCACGCGTAAAGTGCGATATTGATGGATACCAGTAGTATGGCAACGAGTACGATTAGCGTTCGGGTTTTTTTAACGGGAACCTGCTTGGGTTTGGGTTGTAGTCGTTTTGGGGCCTGTGTGGGTTTTGGTGGAGCAGGTGTGTACTCCAGTTCTTGCTTAACGTCATCAAACGTTTGAACTCGGCGTTCTGGTGTTCGCTCAAGCATATGCTTGATCAGTTTTTGAAGGTGTTTGGGCATTTCATGCCAATAGTCATGAATGACAAGAATATTTTTGTCCCATTGCGGGATATTCCCCGTTAGTAATTGGTAAAAAATAACACCGGCAGAAAACACATCGGATGCTTGAGATGGCGGTTCGCCTGCTGCTTGATACCAGCTTTTTTCTTCCGAAAGTCCGTAATGTAACGCGAACCCAAAATCCATCACTTTAACGTGATTTCTATCATCAAACAAAATGTTTTGAGGGCGCAGGTTGCCATGATAAATGCGGTTATGATGGGCAAAGGACATGGCGTCACATATTTGTTTGGCAATACGCGTGAAGTTGTCGGGTGTTAATGGTTTAGCCATTCGCCCTTGTAAGCTACCACCTGATAGATACTCCATAACAATAATGAAGATTCTGTCGTTGCGCGTAACCCCGCGGATATTGATGATGTTGGGGTGCTTTAAACGAGAGAGTAGTTCCGACTCACTGTACCCTGAGAAGTCGTTGGTGCGCTTTTTTAATACCATCAAAGAGTTATCTTCTCTGTTTTCATAGAGAGATACCGTGCTGTAATCTGTTTCTTTTATGATATCTAAAAGACGAAACTTCTCTTTTGGGTCTTGAAATGCGGCTTTGGCATCCTGTTTCTGTTCTTGTTTTAAGTGTGCCCCTTTGACAGACTTTAAGAGTAAAGAAATGAGCGCTTCTGCAGTGGGTCGGCTAGTGCGTTCGTCAGAAAGGCACGCCATGGTGATTTTATCGATGGCAGCAGGCAAACTTTTATGAAAATGAGATGGTGGCGGGTAGCCTGGTTTAAACATTTTTTTGGTGAACATTAAATACATAATGATACCAAGGGAATAAATGTCGCTAGCTTCTGAAGCGTGGGACGCTCCAAGGTGTTGCTCGGGGGCCATGTACGACAAAGTGCCAACGGTGAGGCCTTCTTCAGAGACTTGGCTTAATTCGGTATCTTCTGAGAAAATTCTGGCTATGCCAAAGTCCACAACGCGGGCATTGTTTTCACCATCTATCAGAATGTTGCCTGGTTTGATGTCCCTATGAATAACGCCATTCTTGTGAGCGTAGGACAGCGCTTTGGCTATTTGGATGATGATGCGTAGTTTACGGCGGCTATTTAATGTGCCGCCTTTTAGAGCCTCTTTAAGAGTGTCACCTTCGACAAAATCCATTGCGAAATAAGGCATGTCGTCATCGGTAAGCCCTTTGTCGATGACACGAATAATATGAGGGTGGTCAAGACGTGCGACAATCTGCGATTCTGCCTCAAACATTTGGCGTGCTTCAGGCGTTTCGGAAACGGCGGCTTTAAGTACCTTTATTGCTACCAGGCGATTAAGTGATGTTTGGATCCCTCGGTAGAGGACTGCCATTCCGCCTTCGGCAAATTTCTCTAATTGTGTATATCCTTGGAGTTCCATGAGTGCCTAAAACGTTGCCTTTGGTTAGCTTTATACATTTTAAGCGTAGATGGTATTCGTATAACTGCGATATTTTTTAGGTTTTGTATGCAAGTTAGCGGCGTTAGCGATAAGGGTGTTATGGATTATCTATCAATCGCTTACGGATCACTTCTGCAAATACATCGATATGTTCTGGTGTGGCGTTTAAGCAAGGGATGTAGTGGTATTCTTTTCCCCCTGCACTTAGGTATGTATGGCGGTTTTCTTGATCAATTTCTTCAAGGGTTTCAAGGCAATCGACTGAAAATGCTGGACATACTACATCAATGCGTTGGTGGCCCTGTTGTCCCAATTCTTTGAGGGCTAGATCGGTGTAGGGTTTTACCCATTCTTCGCGCCCAACGCGAGATTGAAAAGAAAGCATCCATTGATCATCTTTCAGGCCTAGCGCTGCTGCTGTTAGCTGTGCGGTTTCTTTACATTGTTCTGGGTAGGGGTCCCCTTCGTGCTGGTAGCGTTCGGGAATCCCGTGAAACGAAAAGAGTAATGTTTCCGGAGAGCCGTGCTGTTGCCAATATTGTTTGATGCTACTGGCAAGGGCGTGAATATAGGTTTTTTCTTGGTAATAATTACGAACAAAGCTGATTTCGGGGATGTTGGTTTCTTTTTTTAGGCATGAAGCAATGGCATCTAATGCAGCGCCGGTTGTTGTAGCTGAATACTGAGGGTATAGAGGTAGTACAATGATGTGTTCTACCGCCTTGTCTTTCAGTTGGTTTAATGCCTGTTGAATGGATGGATTACCGTAAGTCATTCCTAGTGCAACGGGTATATCTTGTTGGTATTGTTGTTTGAGCTGTAGAGTTAACGCAGAGGCTTGATCTTCACTGTAGCTTCGTAGAGGAGAACCCCGTTCAGTCCAGATGCTTTTATAGTTCTTTGCAATTACTTTAGGGCGAATAGGTAAAATAATGAGGTTTAATATCAGCCACCATAGCGGGCGAGCTGTATCAACGACCCGAACGTCCCATAAAAACGGCTTTAAGTATTTGCGTATAGCAGAGGGTGTTGGTGCATCAGGGGTTCCAAGGTTTATTAGCAGTACGCCAAACGGTAGGTTGTCTTTGGCCAAAGGAGGGTGCCTTTTATGATGTTAATGAATCGTAGGGCTATTGTAATGAAACTCAGGTGAAGAAACTATTATAAAGAAACTATTATAAATAAGGATAAAGAGGGGGACCCACTGTAAAATTGACCCAGATTACTCCATAATCCTTGAAAATCATGATAACGCCAAGCAGCTTAAAAATGCTGCGTAATTGCTGGCTTGTCGAGGTTACCGTCTTCATTCAATCGTGAGAATAACAGTATGGAATTCCCCAAAATCGGCAACATGGCTCCAGCATTTAGTTTGCAAAACCAAAATGGCGATAAAATTACCCTGAAAGACTATCGAGATAACAAAAATGTGGTGGTGTATTTTTACCCTAAAGCATCAACACCGGGTTGTACGGTTCAGGCGTGTGGTATTCGGGATACAAAAAAGGCGTTTGCTAAACTGGATACGGTGGTATTCGCCATCAGCCCGGACCCTGTTGCTAAAATACTGAAATTTGTTGATAAACAAGAATTAAATTTCGATCTGTTATCCGATGAAGGCCATGTGATTGCGGATAAATATGGTGTTTGGGGTTTGAAGAAATTTATGGGGCGCGAATATGATGGAATTCATCGCATTACATTTATTGTCGGTAAAGATGGCCGTTTAAAGCATGTGATGGAAAAAGTGAAAACCAAAACCCATCATGATGACGTGATTAGTTGGATAGAAGGGAACATATGACGGAGTCTACCGCAATCTGCAATTATTTGGTCGAGCGATATCAACAACATGACTTTGGTGTGCGTTCAGATCACCCTAAGTTGTGGGATAAACGCAAATAAAAAAGCAATATTTTTATAAGGGTAATGAACTACACTTAATGACATAGACGACTAAACGGTCTTATTTAAAAATAAAGGCCAATAAAATCAATGTATTAGGTAGGGTTAGCGTTGCTTCAATATGTGCGTTGCTTGAGCGTCAGGTTGTTGTTATTCGTCGTACCGTTTTTGGGGTGTTTCGGCGGAGCAGCATCAGCTGAATCATTGTTATTGGATGGTACCCAAGAACGGTACGAGCTTGGTTATTACCTCGAAACACTGGAAGATAAGCAAGGGCAACTGTCGCTTGATGATGTGACTTCTTCGCAGTTAGCTCAAGAATTCATTCGCAGTGATTCTGTTGCTCCAAGCTTTGGGTTTACATCATCTGTTATTTGGGTTCGTTTTCAGTTAAAAAATACCCAACCTGTAGCGCAATCGCTGCTGTTACAAATTGACTTTCCTTTACTGGAAAGGGTCCTGTTATTTAGTCCTGAAAAAACAGGTTTTTCTGTTCGCAATAGAGGGATAGCATTTCCATTTGACCATAGAAATAATGATCATCGAACCCACGTGTTTGACATTGAGGTCGAGCCAAACGCAACAGTAACGTATTACATGAAAGTCGATGGCGATGAAACGATCCAGTTGCCACTTATTTTGTGGGAGCCTAAAGCATTAGCACAGCATGAAATGTACGAGCAATATGGGTTGGGCGTGTATTTTGGCATTATTATTGTTATGTGTTTTTATAATTTCTTTTTGTTCCTCTTTATTCGTGATATTAGTTACTTATATTACGTTATGTATATTGCTTTTTTTGGCCTCTTTACCCTGTCTCAAAATGGATTGGCATTTCAGCTTTTATGGCCCAATAGTGTTTATCTGGCAAAGTGGTTTAACCCGATCGGTTGTGGCATAGTGTTGATTTCTGTTGTTTTATTCGCACGACATTTTTTGCAAACAAAACTTTATTCCCCTATCGCAGACAAGTTTCTAAAGTATGAAATGATACTGGTGAGTTTGATTTATGTGGGGGTTGTTTTTTCTGCATTTAAATTTAGTGCAACGATGTCCGGGATTTTGTCGATGCTGGTTATTGCGACCATTATTGTCGGGTCGTTTAACTGCTTGCGCGAAGGGTTCTTGCCGGCCCGATATTTTCTGATCGCATTTACGGCTGTGATCGCTGGTGCGATTCTTTATGCGTTTAAAAGTTTTGGTCTTGTTCCGTCCAATTTCATTACTACTTATAGCATTCAAATCGGCTCAAGCCTTGAAATAGTCCTTTTGTCACTAGGGTTGGCATCTCGTATCAATACACTAAAACAAGAGAAGCTGCTTGCCGAGCAGAGTGCATTAGAAGCGGCTCTTAGTGCCAATCGCCTTAAAGATAGTTTTATGTCAACAATAACCCATGAATTGCTGACACCTATTAATGGTATTCAATTGAGCTTGTCTTTATTGGAAAGTGGCGTGCGTGAAGAGGAACGAAAAGAATTTCTAGCGACAGCAAATGATTCCACGCGGCACTTATTAGGGCTGGTTGAAACAATGTTCGCGTTTTCAGAGGCTCGTCGCGGGACAATGAAGTTGGAACGTAAAAAACTTGATTTTCATGCTCTTGTGCTTGGGATTGTTGAACAATTTGGGAGTGTGGTTGATAAAGATAAGGTGAATATTGTTCTGGATTGGGATAAGACTACACCTCATTGGATATGGGGAGATAGGAACAAGCTTACGATGATAATTTCCCAGTTAATGAAAAATGCCTGCATCTATACCAGTGAAGGGGAGATCATTTTACGCTGCATCATTTCTACAAATCCAATAGCTAAAAAAAGTCTTTCTGGGAATGAAAGCGTAGGGGAGATATTGATGCTTTCAATTGCAGATACGGGCATAGGTATTAGCCAAGATATACAAAGTAAAATTTTTGAAGAATTTACTCAGGCCGATAACTCCAGTCAACGAAAACATGGTGGCATGGGGATTGGATTAAGTATCATTAAAGACCTTCTTAGTCTTATGACGGGGTCATTGGAACTTGAGTCTGAACCCAACAAAGGTGCGGTGTTTACATTAAGAATACCCATAGAAGTGCTGAGCGGGTGTGACATTGTACCTCTTGATATTAACAAAGTGTATGGCACGAGAGGTAGGCACTCTAAGCAAGAAAAAGTTCTGGTAGTTGAAGATAATCCTGTAAATATGAAGTTGTTGTGCAAAGTATTGGAGAAGTCGAATTATTTGCCGCTGAAGGCCGTTCACGGAGAGGAAGCGCTAACGTTGCTTCATGACAATGCGGATGTTGTTGCGGTATTAATGGATTGTCAGATGCCGGTTATGGATGGCTATGAAGCAACTAAGCAGATTCGCCAGATAGATCAATTTAAGACGCTGCCTATTATAGCAGTGACGGCCAATATATCTGAGGCTGACCAGCAACGATGTCGAGATGCTGGGATGAGTGACTATTTAGCTAAACCGGTGAAAGCCCCGTTTATATTAGCGTTGCTGACTAAATGGATCGGTTCGTAAAAACAACGGTATCTAAATGGGTATGGTTCTGACACCCAAAAAAAAGAGCGAACTGTTATCACAGTCGCTCCAATTACGTATCAGTCGGCACACAGAATATTGTGTTAGTCACTTCCCCCCAGGGAATGTTCTTTGCTACGATGAAAAGAAGTATACATACTATTTCATGCTGCTGCATTTGAATTTATGTAGTGTATTGTTACTTAGTAATGTTATTTGGAAACCCATTGTTGTCCTTTGTTACCACTGTAACGATAGAGCTTGGCTTGGCGTCCTTTTCCCCAGTATGCTCCAGAGATTCCGAGCGTTAGTGATGGGTCTTGTGATATACGGTAAGAGTTATTGTTACTTCTAACCCACGTAATGGCTTGGGTACTATTGCAGGGTACTAATACCAAATTACGATAGGGCCTAAGAGAGCTCGTGGCGCCAATGCAAAGCGTATCTTGTGTCGCTAGTTGCAGTTTACCAACGCTATCTTGCTGCCATTGTTGGCCATTGTTATTTAGACAGATATTTTGTTCAATAATGGCGCCTTCTGAAAAATCGTCATTTTTTACCTGTAAACAGAAGTTATGGCCGTTCATTAACTGTTCACTGGGTGTGCTAATGATTGCGGTGTAAGCAGGCATTGCAGTGTTGTTTGAAACCCATTGATTTTGGGTTGTGTCAAACAGGTAGTTAACCCAAGGTGTGGAAGCATAACCGCTGTCGGTTCGGGCTTGTGTGAGCTGTGTTTGTTGGTAACCGTTTTGTGGTGTGGCGAAGCTAAAGTGTTCACCAAACTCATTGTCACAGGCTTGTTGTCCTTCACTGAAAGGGCCTATATTACTGGTGATCTGCCACTCTCCGTTATCACTTGCTTTGCAAGCGTATGGCTTGTAGTTGGCACATTGTTCGGATTCAAAGCGGTCGTTTTCGTTTAGCAGGGCGCACTGATTGTTACTGGATGATGGCTGATTGTTGTCCCAGCTCCAGATGGCTGCCGTTAGGCGTTCGTCAGTCGGTGTTAATTTATCTAAGCCAACAGTACTTAAGCCGCAGGCGGTGGCTTGCTTCATTAATTCTGGTGTGATTTCTTGTGGGGGAGTGCTAAATAGACGCGATAGGTTTGTTTTATCTTCATATATACGCGTGAAGTTGTTTTGAATGAAATCGGTGCCGTATTTTGTGGTTTTACAGGCAGGATAAGGTAAGAAATTATCATTGTCTGTTGGGTAGCCATAGTTAAAAGCAGTTTGGCTCCACCCCGTGCTACCACAGTTACCACCAATAATAATGACCTGCTTATCCCGTGCGAGAATATCGTTTTTACTGACATTCATCGGTAGGGACTGGCAGCCTTCTGGGCGATATATACGGTCACCAATAGTGTCATCTAGCAGTGAAATTATCAGGTCGTATTGATCATCCATGTGATCTTCGATGTACAAAATGATCACTTCTTGTTGGTTTTTAGGTTGTCTGAGCCATGTTTCTATCTCTAATAACCCATTATATGCTGTACGATCAAATGGGCTACAACCAACATGCTTGAGGTCGCCGAAGCTGGAGCCATGGCATAGCAATAAATCCTGAATGCCAAAGCGATTCCAGAAGTAATGGATATCATATTCTAGCGCGCGAATCCCCATGTCCAATTGTTCGGAAACACTAAGGTATTGGTTTGGATCCCAGTAACGCATGAAACTCATGTAATGCTGCGTGTTAAAGGAGTTGTGAGTGGTAAGGAAATTTGTTTTTCCTAAGGGCAAGGCGTGGCCCATTTGGCGTTGTAAGGTCAACGCCTGGTGTTGCCAGGATTGAGTGAAATTATCAATTTGGCTGGTGGCGAAGGATGAAATAGGGCAAATTAGAGCCAAAATCAATAAGATACAACTAGATAGAGAACGAAAGTGCATTCACAGCCTCATTATTGGTATTATTATTTTGCTGATAGCCTGATCAGTTAATGATCGTTTTTTAGGTGGTATTGAGAGTACCGGTATTTCAATATGGCTGTAAAGTTACTTTCACATAAAGCTAACAAAGTGTAACAAGTACTGAACAAAGCTGGCTGGAAGTGGACAAATATAGGAAGAATATGGCCGAAAATCATCGCCATATAATCATTGCTGAATAAGCATCATCCGTTTAATAACCCGAAGTACCTTATGACACCATTAGTAGAAATAGACAATTTACGCGCCGCGTTAGCATTGGCAGATTTTTTAAATGCTCAAGACATTTCTTGTGTTATTGAAAAGGACGGGGCCAAGGCCAGAATCTTATTACGTGATGCGGGATTAATGATTACTGCTCAACAGGAATTGGCACGTTTTGTTGAAGAGCCAACCAATGAGCGCTATCAAGCCGCTTCATGGGGTACAGAACACGCTACTGAAGTTCGCGATGTGAGTGGGGGAAAGCAGACAACTCAGGAGAATATCGATGGGTTTTATCAACAGCGCAAGACGCCTGGAGCAATTTGGGCAAAGGCTGGTTGGGTAACACGCATTGTTGCGCTGATTTCTGTAGCCGTTTTTGCGTTGACAGGCTTTGGTACTAACATGGCGGTGTTACAGAGTTTGTTTTTCTTTTCATCTATCGATGCAATGGTCGGTGTAGAGCAATGGCGTTGGATAAGTCCGGTGTTTGTGCATTTTTTGATTGGAGGCTTACCATTACATATTGTGTTTAATGTGATGTGGTGGTGGGAGCTAGGGGGGCTGGTTGAACGTTTTCAATCTCCACAGCGGCTTTGGTTAGTGTTTTTTATTGTGTCTATTGGTAGCAATACATCGCAGTTTTTTGCAGAGGGCAACAATTTTGGTGGCCTATCTGGCGTTGTTTACGGTTTGTTAGGGTATTTGTGGTTCTACGGTCGAATGCGACCTGATTACCCAGTACAGCTAAACCCCTCATTAATTGGCATGATGGTGCTTTGGTTGGTGTTATGTTTTACCGGGTTGTTGGGGCCGGTGGCAAATGCTGCTCATCTGAGTGGGTTATTAATGGGTAGCTTCTTAGCGATCATTTTTGCTCAAAAAGATAAAAAGGACGGTCGATAGCCGCTATGTGATGTGAAGATAGTTAAATTAGAGCTGGTTAAATTGAGGATGGTTAAATGCAAAGCATAATATGGGACAGAACGAACCCCTGTACTCTTCCACTTGAGGTGGTGGCAGAGCACACGGATCGTTTGGGGCATACTAATAATGTGACCTACCTACACTGGATGGAGACTATTAGCTGGCAGCACGTAGAATCCATTGGTATGGGCTGGGATGTGCAAGAGCAAGAAAACAAAGCCATGGCGATTATGCGTACTGAAGTTGATTATTTGTCGGCAAGCCATGAAGGAGAAAAGTTAGTATTGGGGACATGGATTACTGAAAGTGACGGACGGTTGTATTCAGCTAGAGCATTTCAGTTGGTTAGAGTCAGTGATGGAAAAACCGTGATGCGAGCATTATCTCGATATGCGTGCATTCATTTAACCAACGGTAAGCCGGGAAGAATGCCTAAAAGCTTTATCAATGCTCATGATCAGGCTATCGAGAGTTATCAGTGACCCTTGATGTACCTTTTGTTTATTTAGGATAAACTTCCCGTTTTCTTCCACTCTATTGAGGTTTCTTGTGGCGTTAAAACCAACCATTTTTAAATGTAATATCTCTCTTTCAGACTTAAATCGTGATTATTACGATACGTTACAGTTGACGATCGCTCAGCACCCATCGGAAACGCTTGAACGTATGATGGCTAGGGTGTTGGCCTATAGTATTAATGCTGATGAATATCTGGCTTTTACAAAAGGGCTTTCTTCTGTTGAGGAGCCCGATATTTGGTTGAAATCATTGGATGGGCAGCTTTCTTTATGGATTGATATGGGGGAGCCCGATGCGGAAAGAATCAAAAAAGCAACACGGCTTGCCCGCGAGGTGAAAGTCTATAGTTTTAATTCTAAATCTGATGTGTGGTGGTCTCAGGGGAAAAGTAAATTTACGGCGTTAGACGCTTCCTTTTTTCAGTTTCAGTGGAAAGAAATTCAGGCGTTGGCTGCTTTAGTGACACGCACTATGGATATGTCTGTAACGATTACTGGGGATTCTGCGTATATTGCGATGGAATCGGGTGAGTGTGAAGTGTCCTGGACGGAACTTCAGTCGGAATAGATAGGGAAATTAGATAGATAGCTTATATCGGCTGATTCGGTCGACAGTTTAGATCGACAGTTTAGATCGACTAGGTAGGCAGCTTCGTTAATGAATAGAGACTTGAATGTACTATATTCAGGACCCTATTCATTGTTTAGCTACTTCAGAATGCTGCCAATTTTATACCACTGTTATACCGCTATTATAACTCGGCGGTTGGTCCAAAGACTTCGTAGTGAATATTCTCATCACTAAAGCCTAAGCTTTGGGCCTGTTTGTTCAGCGCGGACATAAATGGCGTAGGACCACAAAAATACACATCTGTTGAACCATCAGCAGAAAACCCTGCATCTGCTAACCATTGTTGTAGAACATCGGCATTTAGGTAACCCTGATGGTCTCCTTCACTACCTTCGTCAAAGCACGTCTTAAAGTGAAAGGCTGAAGTTTCATTTCGAGAGTTCAATTCGTCCTTTAAAATCTGATGTTCTTGATTACGTGAACATTGAATGAATAAAATATCTTTAGGGTTGATTCCTTGTTGCAGCTGTTCGTACATCATACCGATGATGGGTGTAATACCAACACCACCCGCAATTAATACATGTTTTTTCGCATTTGAGTTGGCAGTAAATACGCCGGTTGGAGCCTGCAAAAATACAGTTGTTCCTTCATTACTCTGATGTAAGTGGTTTGATACAAGGCCTTCCACCTCTTCTTTGGTAGTGATCCTTAAGTAATCCTTGCCTGATTCGTCAGAAAGGGAATACTGGCGAATTTCATCAAATTCTGATGCAGAAGGGTTAGCTTTTAAACCAACAAATTGGCCGCCTTTAAATGCAGGAATAGCGCCTTTATCAGATGGTTTCAGATAGAATGATTTGACCTCAGGGGTCTCCGTAACGATCTTATCGACAGTGAATTCGCGAAAACCTCTCCAGCCACCACTGGCTTGCTCATTCACCGCGTAAATGGTCTCTTCTGCATGAATAAAAATATCTGCAAGAATATTGTAAGCTTCACCCCAAGCGGTTAGAGCAGGGTGGTCGTCGGGCAAATCCAAAACAGTCTGGATAGCCGCTAGCAAATTGTTTCCAACAATGGGGTATTGATTTGCTTGTATCCCCAAGCTAGCGTGTTTATGGGCAATTCTTTCTACAGCAGGTAAAAGAACGCTAAGGTTATCAATGTTCTGCGCGTAGGCTAATACGGCATCTGCCAATGCTCTTGGTTGTTCGCCTCGTGTTTGATTAACCTGATTAAACACATTTTTCAAATCTGGATTCTCTGAAAATAATTTCTCATAAAAATGGGAGGTGATTGCTTGGCCGTGCTCTTCGAGTAACGGTACAGTAGATTTAACAATTTCAATGGTTTCAGTGCTTAACACGTTAGGCTCCAGGGTTTATGTTGTAGTTCAAATGGGTTGTACGGATAAAGATGCATCTCAAATGAATGTTTATAAGGTTCATCCTACATGTATCTTTAGAATGTGCAAGTGCTTATACTGTAATAAGATGTAAGCATCACCCATTGCATTTATTCTGGCGGTTCAGGTTGCCAAGTTATTTATTACGTTAACGACTACGCGAGCTATTGCTATGCAACTAACAAAGCACACCGATTTTGCATTTCGTATCTTGATTTATTTGGCATCTACGGATGAGAAGCTAATAAGGATTCAACAATTAGCAGATGGATTTGATATATCGAAAAGCCATGTGATGAAAATAGTGAACAAGTTGGTTCACCAGGGTTGGATTACATCCGTTAGGGGGAAAAACGGAGGTATTTGTTTAGGGAAAGCCCCGCAAGATGTGCGACTTAACGATGTGGTTGAGTTCATGGAACAGACGTTAGAGCCGGTAAATTGTCAGGAACCGGTGTGTGTGTTAACCAGTGCTTGTAAATTAAAAGGTGTATTGTTAAAGGCACAAGATGAGTACTTGGCTCACCTTGCACAATTCACATTGGCGGATCTTGTTGATAAAAAAATGATAGATGTGGTTCGATTTATTGAGTAACGATTAGATTTGAACGCTATTGTAAAAAGACACTGGCCAGTCCTTTGGCCAGGTTGATTGGATTCTTAACTGTTAAGGCGTTGTTAGAGCGGTGTTGTAATGCTCATATCAGGCAGCCTGCGCAACTTGTCGGTAAACAAATCAGGGTTACCTTCGTAGTGGTTACTCATATGAATGTTGACGGCAAAACCGAAGTAGCCACTTTCTGGTAGGGAGTGGATTTTGTAACCTACATTGGGAAGTTGACCGGGGAAGCGCTCTGGGAGGTCGATAGTATCTATGTCATCATTGTAGTGTAATGATAAATCCTCTGTTTGCTCTCCGGTGTAATCAAAAAAGGCAACAAAGTCCAAGTTTCGTTTGGTTGATGCCCAAATCCAATTTTCAGTTTTTGATACCCCTGAAGCAATGAACTCTTGTTCATTGGCATCGACCTTGCCGTCAGTAATGCCTGGTAATTTAGGGCCTAATGCGGTGCGAAGTTCAGTTCCATATAATTCGTTACCTTCTAAGGAAATAAATATGCGTGGGTCCGCTAGCATGCCTCGTCGTGTTTTTGGCATTACAGATCGTACATCGTATATTAAAGAATTGGGTGAATGGTGTAGTTGTAGGCTGATGCGTAACAGAGGCAGTTTTAAAAACCACATCGTTAGCTCCATTTGGGTTGTTGTTCGGATCGGACCAGAGTGTACACCTTTAGGTATTGCCACTAAGTCCTTATTGTTCAGTTCGGTCTTTGCAAACGCGCTGATAATGCCCGTTTCAATTCGTATTTTTAATGCATCAAAGGGGTTGGAATCATCACCATAATTAACAATAGAAAAATCATCCCAGTTGATGTGGTTCTCTTGATTATAAGCGATGGAGTAAAAATCTGTTTCTACCAAGGCTTCTTCTGCACTATAACGTACATATTGTTCATCAGACCGTAAACGTGATTTTCTTACCAAGTAGGCATAACGTGTGTGACCTAAAGAATCGGTTAGAACAATTTCGTGAATGAGATCACCATCGTATCGGTGGTGATCTTGTCGACGTGGGCCTGCATCTTTGTAGGTAAACAACAGCTTGTCTTCTTTATCTACAATATCCTTAGATCCCGCAATAGGAACATCCCAATCATCAAAGTAGACTGCTCCGCCTTCGTTGTATTCATCAATTTGAAAGGGGATAGGTTCCATTTCATCGTCAGTGATTGCAGCAAGTGAAAAATCCTTTATTGGATAGCCCAGTGAGCCAGGCAATTCTGACCCATCAATCATAATGGTTTTGAATGCATCGATATCACTTAAGGGCTGGATCGACAACGCGTGTTGACTATAGGCGGAGGAAAGAATCAATAAACTAAGGAGGTAACACTTGATGGGTCGGGTAACCGAGGTGTTCATGATAGGGCCTGTTTTTATTATTATTACAATGGCCCAATGGTAGCATCATGTTGTTAAGAAAGGGAGCAAATTGAACGTATCGTTAGCTTGCCCTGTTGGCGTTACTATTGTGCCGGGCTGGAAATGCTAATGTCTGGCAGCCGGCGTATTTGTTCAGTAAAAACCTCAGGTTCACCTTCAAATTCATTGCTTAAATGTATGCCAACAGTAAATCCAAAAAAGCCACTGTCTGGTAGTGTATGTATTTTGTAACCCACATTAGGGAGTTGCCCTACAAAACGTTCAGGTAAATCCACTGCGGTAAGGTCATCGTTGTAGTGAAGTGATATTTCTTGTTTTCTGTCGCTATTAAAATTAAAAAAGGCTAGAAAATCCAGATTGCGTAATGTTGTTGCCCAAATCCAATTCTTGGTAATTGATATGCCTTCAGCAATGTGTTGTTTCTCTATGGCGTCAATGCTCCCATTAGTAATCGCGGGTGTTTTCGGCCCTGCGGCAGTACGTGTTTCTGTACCATAAAGCTTATTGCCTTCTAGTGATAAATATATTTTCGGGTCCGATAACATTTTTCTTCGGGCTGCAGGTAATATGGCACGAACGTCATAAAGTAATGAATTGGGGAAGTGGTGAAGTTGTAAGCTGACCCGTAAAATGGGCAGTTTGAGCAACCAGAAGGTAAGTTCCATTTGTGTGGTTGTTCTAATAGGCCCGATACGTTCCCCTTTTGGGATAGCGATCAGGCTTTCATTATTGATTTCAGTCTTGATTAGACTGCTTATTATTCCTGTTTCCAAGCGAATCTTGAGGGAGTCAAATGGGTTTTCTTCACCGTCATAATTGACAATAGAAAAGTCATTCCAGTTCAGCTGGTTTTCCTTGTCATAGGTTATGGAGTAAAAATCAGTTTCTACAATAGCTTCATCAGAGCTGTATCGTACATATTGCTCATCAGAAATCAGGCGAGAGTTCTGCATTAAGTACACATAGCGAAGATGGCCGCTGCTGCTGGAAAGAGTGATTTCCTGAACGACATCCCCGTCATATCGGTGGTGAGGTTGCAGTCTAGGGCCTGCGTCTTTGTAGATAAAAAGAAGCTTGTCTTCGTTATCCAGGATATCTTTAGATCCTGCGATAGGTACCCCCCAGTCTTCAAAGTACACAGCACCCCCTTCATTGTATTCATCAATTTGGAAGGGGATAGGTTCCATTTCACCATCTATAACGGCAGCAAGTGAAAACTCTTTGATAGGTTTGCCAACGGCGTTGGGTAATTCCATCCCGTCTATCATAATGGCTTTGAATGCGTCAATTGGAGGCAATGGTTGTAATGCAAACGCTGATTGACCGAGTAACCAAGAAAGCAAAAAAGAAGCCATTGTGATGGGTTTAATCTGTGGTTTTGGGTTGTTGTACTTAGATATGTACTTAGCTATGTAAGCAGGCATGAAGGATGCTCTATCGGTCGTGATTAATGGAGGTGTTTACTTGATATTAGCCCATGCTTTATAAATTGCTAAATAGAGTGTGGTTTCGGTATGTTAACAATATTAGTGCGTGAGTTCTTGTTGGCCTTCAATAAGCAAGGTTCCAACGTATAAACCGGCAAACATTTGACTGTAGGGAATACGCTTTATGGTGTTAAGAATATAACCCGCATCGTCGTTAATGTTGTGGGCTAACGCCATTGTTACGAGAGTGTTTTTGTCATCAGACACGTTATTTGGATACCAGTTGATTTTCCCTATTAGTGGCTCAAAATCCCCCTGGGTGCTGGCAAAAGTAAATTGTGTTTGATCCTTGTTCCATAGGCCTTCAATACCAAAATCTATATCGAAGGTAAAAATGGCGAAATTAAAACCAAGAGACCATTGGCTTTTATGGTTGAGCGTGTCATCTACGACATCCTCAATGTCGCTGATGGTGCGCATGTGTTTTGGGTATTCTTTGATGTTTGTTGCCCGGTGTTTTAGTTTTTCATAGTCTTGATGAACGGATACAGCACTTAGAATGGGTTGCAATGCAAAGGAGTTCTGTTGCTGGGTAAATTGGATCGCGGATGAGATCATGTTAACTGAGCCAAGCTTTGTTAGTGCCTTCAAGGCATCTTTTTGAGAAGTACTAAGTGTTGTTAGATAGCGCGTGTTATCGGGAAAAAGGAGTTTTGTTGCGTAAAGCCGCTGATTCCTAGAAAAGTACTTTTTCTCAATGCGTTCTTTTAAGGATTGTAATGTGAGGGCGGCCGCGGCGAGCGGCGATAAACGGTTCATATCCGGTTGTGCCGCAAATACTAATCGCATTAACCAGCTGACGGAACCGATATCTGCCCAGGATGTTTGTAATAGTAGCGTTCGTTGTTTGCCGAGTGCGATGATTTGCCAGCGGGCAACGGAATAGTCAATATCACCGGCAATACGACGTTCAATTACGTCACCATTCTCTAGCAAGGTATGCTGTATTTGTACTTGCGGTTCGAACGACAGTAAGGGCATTTGAAAGGTTAATCGATACTGCCCGAGCCAATGATTATCTTGCTGTTGTAATAGTTCACTTTCAATAATATGGGGCATGGTTCGTCGATAGTGTGCGAAGTCCATTAGCGTTTCTTTCACCTTCCCTGCGGGGGCTTGGATAACGGTAAATGCGTAAGTGAGCTGGATATCTTCATCGGGAAGAGGGTACAGCTCAGGGGGGACGGAGGTAGGGTTTGCTGAGTCGATGATGGCATGATCTGTAAAATAGTTCTTTGCTTCACCATGGACAACAACGATATGGTGCTTTCCTAGAGCTTCTAAGTGTCGCGTGTTGTGGATGAAATCTTGAATTCGAGGCAGGGGTGTTTGCCAAGATTGCAGCGTTTTTCCCTTGTTAGCTGAAGAGGCTACAGCACAAAAACTCACTAGGAATATCAGTACCGTGGCAGTGAATTGGCGTTGTGTTTGATGGTTTTTGTTTAACAAAAAGTTACCTTTGATCGTGGTTTCTATTTAAAGATAATAATCTAAAGTATTGATGTATGGCCACCTGGCTTAGGCCATTGGCCAAGCATAGTTCACAAAAACGGTTTGACTGGCCCACCTGGCCGATGTTGTTGACGATAACAGACCGGTAGCATAGTTGAGTGATTAATAAACAAGCATCTCGACCTGCTAGGAGTCAACAGT
Organism: uncultured Gammaproteobacteria bacterium; assembly: GCA_913063125.1. Taxonomy (GTDB): domain Bacteria; phylum Pseudomonadota; class Gammaproteobacteria; order Pseudomonadales; family Ketobacteraceae; genus 42-54-T18. Next base: position 48,040 of record CAJXZM010000001.1, read on the forward strand.
GAAAAAACAATTTCTTGCTATAACTATATCCATTCTTGGAAGTGGATTTCTCTCTGGAGGGGCGTGGGCACACGGTACCATGGAAAACCCCGTTAGCCGAGACTACCAATGTTTTCTGGAAGGCCCGGAGAATCCACAATCAGATGCTTGTAAAGAAGCTGTGCGTATTGGTGGAAAACAGCCTCTATATGATTGGAATGCTATCAGTCAGAATGCGGCGGGTGCCGATAAAGCTTTTGTTCCCGATGGTATGTTGTGCAGTGGTGGTAACGTTAAATATCGTGGGCTTGATTTAGCGAGAGATGATTGGAAAAAGACGCCGATTCAGGCAGATGCCGATGGGAATTTTGAATTTGTTTTTCGGGGTACTGCTCCTCACGCAACCAAACGTTGGGATTTCTATATTACAAAAGATGGTTATGACGCAACTAACGCGTTGACATGGGCAGATCTTGAGCCTGCGCCATTTTGTGAGTATGGCAACGTTGCATTGCAAAATGGTCGTTACAGCATGAGCTGCCAGTTACCCGAGGGTAAAGATGGAGATCAGGTGATTTATAACATCTGGGAACGCTCTGATAGCGCAGAAACCTTTTATACCTGTATGGATGTAACGGTAATGGGTACCGGTGTAGGTAATGGCAATAGTGGTGGCCAAGGTGGCGGAACTGATACTGATGGCTCTGATAGCGGGAATGGCGATTCCGACAGTGGAGACGATAACACTGATAATACGGGCGCAAATGATGATGGCCAGAACGGTGATGATAATGATTCATCTCAGTGTTCTGCAAACGCTTTTGTATCGGGCCTGAATTATAACGCAGGTGATATCGTTAATAATGCCGGTGGTACTTATGAATGTGTCATTGGCGGCTGGTGTACCAGTGAAGCTGATTGGGCTTATGAGCCAGGCGAAGGCATGTTTTGGACACAGGCGTGGAAAATTGCAGAAGCTTGTGATGAGGTGGATGTAGTAGATACCGATGGCCCTGGAAGTGATGATAACGGGGATGATAGTCCAGGAAGTGATGGCGATGTAGATCCTGGCGATTCTACGGCTGACAACGGTTCTGGCGATAATGAGGCGGATTGTGATGCGCCAAGTTTTGTTTCCGGTTCTCAGTACCTGAGTGGTGATGTTGTCGCCAATGCGGGTGATAGCTATGAGTGTGTTGTAGGAGGTTGGTGCTCAAGTGCGGCTGATTGGGCTTATGCACCAGGCGTGGGATTGTATTGGACACAAGCCTGGGCGTTAGCAAATAGTTGTGGTGGATCGACGGACGAGGGAACCTCTAACGGAGGTTCCACGGGCGGTTCAAATGACGATGCTGACTCTGATGATGGATCAGATAACGGATCTGAGGACGACAGCAGCAGCGACAACAACGATAACAGTGATAACTCTGGTAACGATGATTCAAATACAGATGATGCCAATGATTCAGGCGATGATGATACGGATGATTCAGCTACAGACAACTCTGATTCGGATAACACTGACTCGGATAACAATGATACCGACACGGGTGATAACAATACCAATAATGGGGATACACAGCGGGACCATGTCGTAGCGAGCTATTTTGTTGAGTGGGGTGTTTATGGTCGTAACTATCATGTGATGGATATGCCTGCTAGCAAACTAACGCATATTTTGTACGGATTTATCCCAGTGTGTGGGCCAAATCAGTCATTACAACAGGCGAATGCTTCTGGTTACTCTGTGTTGGTTCAGCAGTGCGCAGGTAAGCAAGACTATGAAGTGGTTGTACATGATAAGTATGCGGCATTAGAGAAGAGTTATCCGGGTGATAAGTGGGATGACCCTATTCGTGGCAACTTTGGTCAGCTGATTAAACTGAAAAAGGCGAATCCTCACCTGAAAGTGATTCCTTCTATCGGAGGTTGGACATTGTCAGACCCTTTCTTCTCAATGGCGAGCAGTACGGCTAATCGTGCGGTGTTTGTAAACTCCGTGGTTAACTTTTTGAGAACCTATGACTTCTTTGATGGAGCGGATATTGATTGGGAATTCCCTGGTGGTGGCGGTGCTAACGGTGCGTTAGGAAATGCTTCTGATCGTCAAGCATATGTTTATTTGATGCGAGATCTGCGTCAGGGGTTGGATACGTTGGAAGCAGAGACTGGGCGTGAGTATGAACTTACTTCTGCGGTAGGCGCTGGGCCAGGTAAAATTGATGCAGTGAACTATGCGGGTGCTGAGGGTTATATGGATTACATCTTTGCGATGACATATGACTTCTATGGCGCATGGAGTGGTGAGTTGGGTCATCATGCAGGGTTGTTTGATTATGCTGCGAACTTACATGAAGGGTTTGATGGGGCAAGTGCGATTAATAACTTGATTGCGGCGGGTGTTCCGGCTCGTAAGTTGGTGCTTGGTGCTGCGATGTACGGTCGTGGTTGGAAAGGTGTGACTGGGGCGCAGTTGGACAATCCGTTTAGTGGTCAGGGGAATGGGCCTGCTAAGGGGACTTGGGAAAATGGCGTGTTGGATTATAAGGATATCGTGAGCAACTACTTGGGGGGTAAGAGTGGTTCTGGTGTGAATGGTTTCACTTATTACTATGATGATGTTGCTGAGGCGCCTTATCTTTGGAATGCGGCAACGGGTACGTTGATTAGTTATGATAATCCTCGTTCGGTGACGGCGAAGGGTAGTTATGTGAAGCAGCATGAGCTGGGAGGGTTGTTCTCTTGGGAGATTGATGCGGATAATGGTGAGATTATCGATGCGATGGTTGATTCGATGAAGTAACTGTTGAATAGCTAGTGGTGAATGGCCTGCAGGGGAAACCCTGTGGGCCATTTGGCGGTTTTGGATTGGTGAAATTGTTCGGTTGTGGAGAGGCTATACTGAGTGAGAAGTTGGTTAACTGATTTTAGTGGGTTAGCGGATCTCGGAGAACGTGGCGTATTAGCAATAGCCTTTCAAAAATCGCAAAAGATCGCATCCATGCGTGCTCGACTGCGGCGTCCGTGCCGCAGACGTTTTTGAAAGGCTATTGCTAATACGCCACTTATTGCGGAGGGTGTGGTTTATCTTAGTCGTTGGGTTTTGGGTTCTTTCAAAAATGACCGGATTTCCGTTCTTTTGTTAAGGTATGAATTTTTGAAGAGTAGATTGTTGAAATTGATGCGGTGTTGGTTGTTGGCTGTAAGTGTCTTGTGCATTTTTTCTGGTGCACTGTATGCGGCATCAACAGATACAACACCAATGCCAAGTTCTTTGGATGTTGCACCTTTAGTTCATCAAGGAAAGCTACATCGAGGAGGGGCTGGTCAGGGTGAGCAAGGTTTGCGAGTGAACCGTTTTGTGATCGATGGTTTAGTTGAGCGTGAGCGTTATGGTATTACCTTGGCTCGGCTACAGGCGTTAATTAAGTCCAAGCAGTCGGTTTTGGGTGGTCGGTTAACCGTGCTTGAAATTCATCATGTTGCGGATCATTTGACGCGCTTTTATCATGCGGTGGGTTTTCCGTTTAGTCGTGTGATTGTGCCGGAGCAGGAGGTGGTGGATAACACGATTAGGTTGAAGGTGGTTGAGGCGGTTATTGCGAATGTGGATGTTCGGGGAGAGTCGTTGTATGAGAAGGGCCAGTTACAGTCGTCATTTTCGTCGATTATTGGGAAGGTGACGAATAGTTCTGATATTGAGTCCTTGTTACGTCATGTGAATAGTTTTCCTGGGTTGCAAACGTTTGGCTATTTTTCAAAGGGTGCCAAGCCTGGTGAGACACGTATTAACATTAAGGTCCAGGAGGAAGAGTCCTGGCAATTACTTACCAAGGTGGATAATTACGGTGCGGATACTACGGGTGAGAACCGAGGGTTAGTTTCCTTAACGTTAAATAACCCGTTGGGTTTTGCGGATCAGTTGTCGTTGGGGGTGTTGCAGTCTTTTGATAGCAAAGAAGGGAGCCAGAATACGACCTATGGTTCGCTGTCGTATCGAACACCTCTATTTCATAGCGCGTTGTCGTTGGGGTTGTTGGCGAGTAACAATCAGTTTGATATTGGTCGTGATTTTTCAGATTTGGGGCTGGAGGGTGAGGCGAGTATTGCCCGTGTTGATATGCGTTATCAGTGGGCGCAGTCGCGACCCTTAAATAGTACATTGGCTGTTTATGCTGATAGTAAAATGTCCGATGTGAAGAGCGGATTGACCACAGATGTTTTGGATAAAGATGAAACCTCTGAAGGTGCGGGATTGTTACTGACACTTAACTATCGTGGTACCGGAAGTTCTATTCAACAGCAATTTCTTGTTGATGTGTATGCTGGATATTATGAAACGGCATTTGGAGAGGATGCACTCATTAATGGGGAGGGTGGGACTAATCTTCTAGAAGATACCTTTACCAAAGCGCAATTGCGGTATCGCTTGCAATGGGATTGGTTATGGTTGTCTAGTCAGTTAGAGTGGAGTGTTCGTGGTCAGTATTCCGATGTGGCGTTACCATCGACGGAACAGCTCAGTGTTAGTGGGCCTTTTGCCGTTAGGGCGTTAGAATCAGGATTTTATTCTGCGGATAATGGGGTGTTATCTTCATTTCAGTGGCGGCTAATGAATCCTCAATGGTTGGGAGGAAATGCTGTATCACGCGCGATCGCCAAGTCTATTGTGCCTTTTGTTTTTTATGATTTTGCGCTTTTACAGCGAAATGAGTTAACAATAGACGATGCTCAAAGTGACTCTTCTCAAGGCGGTTCATCTCAAGGTAACAGTACTGGAAATGTTTTGGTGATGAACGAAGAGCTGACGGCCAGTGGTTTTGGTTTGGGTTTTGATTTTAATGTGAAGTTGTCATCGTCATTGTCAATGTTTGGTCGTGTGACAGTGGCGAGAACGAACAAAATTGAACAGCGTATTAAAAAAAATGATGCTGTTAATACAACAATTGATCCGGCACAACAGCGCTCGGTTTATGGTGAATTTAATGTGCGATTCTAATAACCAAAAAATGTTTCCTCGTATTCATGTCGGTGTGGTGATGCTCCGTGTTGTTGTGTTGTTGTGTTGTTTTTCGCAATCATTGTATGCGTTACCGGAAGGGGCGCACGTTGTTGGTGGAGATGCTTCTGTGTCTCAATCGGGGGATGTGTTGACGGTTCAACAAAATAGTCATCAGGCGAGTATCAATTTTGAAGGGTTTTCTATTGCTCAACATGAAACCGTGAATATATTTCAGCCGAATAGTGACGCCATTGCTTTAGGTCGTGTGTTGGGCGGTAACCCTTCAGAAATATTCGGTAACCTGAATGCTAATGGCCAGTTTTTTTTGATTAACCCCTCAGGTATTTTGTTTGGCGAAAATGCGTCGGTGAATGTTCGTGGGTTAGTGGCGACAACACTTTCTTTATCGGATGACGATTTTTTCTCAGGGTTGTATCGGTTTCAGTCAACAGATGATGAGATTAGTAAAGCAGGTAATGTTACTAATAATGGTGTGATTCGTGCTGAGTCCGAAGGTTATATCGCGTTAATATCAAACTCGGTGAACAATAGTGGGGAGCTAGCTGCTGAAAATGGATTGGTTCAGCTTACTTCAGCGGACCAAGTCACCATCGTTTTTTCAGATTCTTTACCAGCCTTGGTTGTGGATAAAGCAACCTATCAAGGTTTGGCATCCAATAGTGGGAAAATTCACGTTGGTGAGGGTGTTGTTGTAATGAGCGCTGCGGTAACGGATGCACTGATGCAGACCGTGGTAAACAATGAGGGTGTTATTGAAGCGCAAGGGGTAATACATCAAGGTGGACGTGTGTTTTTAACGTCCAGTCATTCAGGGGATGTGATTAATTCCGGTGAGATTGATGTGTCGTCAGTGGTGGACGGTGGTGAAGTGTCGCTAATTGGAGATAGGGTGGCCCAGTTGGGTGAGGTTAATGCTAACGGTGGTTATCGTGGAGGTTCTGTTGGATATCTTGGGCAATCGGTGGTTGCGTTGGGTGGTGAAAGTTTAACTCAGGCTAATGGGGGAGAGTCGTTAACATCCCGTGGGGGTGAGGTTAACGCTATTGCCGACGGTCAGGCAATTTTTCGAGATGGAGCTGTGATCGAGGTGATCGGCTCCGAACAAGGTGGGTTTGTTGAGGTTTCTGGTTATGAATCGGTAGACATTCATGGGTATGTGAATACGTCTGCAACCAATACGTCAAGCGGCGATTTACCCAGTGAAAATGGCACTTTTTTAATAGACCCTTTTGATGTAACTATAACGAGTGTTACTAATAATAACGGGCCTGTAGTTGGGGTGTTTACTCCCACAGGAACAGCGTCAACGATTGATGTCGCTACCCTAGAAGCCAACCTGGCATTAGGGAATGTCGTGGTGGAAACAACGAATGCAGGTGGCGCTGAGCCTGGCGATTTGACGGTTGCGACAGCGATTAATTTAGACGGCAGTAATGGCAATACATTAACGTTGCAAGCAGACGGTAGTTTGTTTGTTAATAACAGTATTTCCGACCAAAATACGGTAACGGTTGATGATACCAATATTCGGTTGGTGGCTGGTGGTAATTTACAAATAGCAGACGGTGTTTTGGTAAATGCTGGCGCTGGGACCCTGCAGCTTACGGTGGGAGGTAATGCAACGGTAACAGGCTTAGTGACGACCAATAATACAGCGTCTGCGGTACTGGTAAATGCGGCGTCAATTAATGATGCTGGGGATAGTAATCTTGATATAGATGCAAATAACGGCGGTGTAAATTTAAATTCAGGGTTTGGTAATGTAGGGGATATGGAAGTTGCCGTTGATTCGTTGTCGATGGCTATTTCTGGCGGTGGAACGGTAACAATTACTGAACAGGATGATATAACGCTGCAAGCATTTAATGGAGTGAATGATTTGTCGGTGAATGCCGGGGGTACGGTGACACTGCTTGATACGGGGCTATCGATTGTAAATAGCATTAATATACAAGCGGCTGATTTACACGATAGTGATCGCTCTGTGGTATTAACGACACAGGATGTAACTGTCCAGCTAACCGCTGCCGTAAATGATGTTTCGTTGTTAACCGATGTTGACCGGCTAGATGTAAGTGTTGCTGGGCAAGGAGGTAATGTCACAAATTTGACTGTGGTGGAATCTAATGGCTTACAGGTAGAAGACCTTTCTGGTGATGGTAATGCATTGGTTGTTAGTCATGGCGATGTTGTGTTGCAAGTTGAACAGGGTGATTTGACCATTAACAATACGGTGTCCGCGTCAGATACAGTGGCGAATGCGGTGAGAACGGGGCTAGTTGATATACAAGTCGATCAAGGTGACCTGTTGATCGGAGATCAAACGGCAACGCTCATACAGTCTATTAATACCGTAGATAATAATGTTGATGGTGGTTTGGGGGTTTTACCGAGTAATCAAGTCGCCATTCGAATACGACATAGTGATACCAGTGATCAAAGTCATTTTTTTACGTTAGGCAATGGTGCGGGTGTGAACGGTGATGTGATTATCTCTGCTCAAGGCGGTGATGTGTTGATTGATAGTTTCAATGATGCAAGCCTAACGCTAGGCAATGTACGAACTATCACTATTAATAGTGATGTACAGGTTAATGCATTTGATGTTGTTGCTGACGCTACCGACGGAGCGGTGGTGACGGGGAGTGTGAATAATGTGGGCAGTGTTATAGCACGAACCGGGAGAGCTATTACACTGCGTGAAAATGAAATTCCAAGTGTTACTACCCCTGATATAGTTGATCCTGATGTTGTTGATCCAGATGTTGTTGATCCAGATGTCAGTGATCCTGATGTTGTTGTAGATATCAGTAATGATATTTCAGAAACGATTAAAGAGGAAAGTGACTTGTCTTCCACGTCCAATGCAGAGCCCGTGGGTATGGTCAGTGATGCTAGCAGGTTGTTTACTACAGTGTTTAATGCCTGTGACAAAACTCGAAATAAAACGGTAGATATTGAACGGTGTCAGTTAGAAAGATCAATGCAGCAGTTTTTGGGGACTTTGCTTATAGGGGGAGACCTCCCACGTTTTCCGAATGTTATAGAAATACAGAAGGGTCGATGAGAATGATCTCTTCCCAAAGCGGCGCATTTATTAAGAATAGTATTATCAGATATAGAGTTGGTAATATTCGCTCCAACGGAATGAATATATTTATTGCAAAAGATGTAAATGCACGAACTGCGCAAAACGTTTTTATGTGTCGTTTCTGTTTGTTTTCTACAGCAATAGTTTCTATAGTAATGGCTTTTGTAGTAATGGTTCCTACAGCCAAGGCCTCAACGGAAGATGAACGGTTGAAAGCGCTATTTTTGTATAATTTTGCCAACTTTGTTGATTGGCCAGAATCAGCCTTTCAGGCCAGCGACAGTGATTTGAGGTTGTGTTTGTTTGGGGATATTGCCTTTGGTTCAATGTTGGATGCGGTTGACGGTACACTTATTGGGAATCGTCGTTTATCGTTAAAACGTACCAAAAAACTAAAAGAAATCGAGGTTGGGTGCCATATGTTATTTGTCTCTCATGAACAGCGTATTCGATTGCCGCATTTTTTTACCCAAATCCAATATATGTACGTGTTAAGTGTGGGGGATCGTAAGGGCTTTTCTGAAAAAGGTGGGATTATTAACATTGTTAGAACAGAGGATCAGATGCAGTTTGATATTAATCTTAGTACGGCAATGGCGAATGGTTTGACCGTAAGTTCTGACTTGCTAAGCCTTGCTCGCGAGGTGAAACGATTGACGCCACAACATATTGCGTCGCCTTCTCAGAGTTTACGTTAACGATGTCAGTGTTTACGTCCTATTTTGCTGATTTGCCGATACGTCGAAAGCTGATGGTGATTATCAGTGTCGCGTTATGGGTATCGATGTTGGTGGCATCGGGTGCATTTATTGCGTATGACCAACAAACTGCACGACAACGATTGAGTGGTGAGATGCAAGTGCTTGCAAAAGTGATTGCTGCACGTAGTGGTGCAGCCGTAGCCTTTGGTGATAAAAAAGCGGCAAGCACCAATGTTGCTGCATTTGAATATCACCCGGCAGTGCGTATTGCTTGTCTTGTGTCGTCTACGCCAAAACCCTTGGTGCTAGCCCAGTACCGTCGAAAAGCAGATGACGGAGATATCACGAGATCGGATTTTTGTGTGGATTCATATTCTACTCATCCTAATGTGCAGAATGAAAATATTCAGCATGGAAAGGTTCAGTATGAAAGACTCTACTTTGATAATGGTTATCTTGTCGTTGTAGAACCCGTTTTGCTAAAAAACAAGCAGATTGGCCAGTTAGTATTGCAGATGAGTTTACAACAAATTCAGCAGCGACTTTGGCAGTTTGCAATAGTAGCGTTGATGATTCAGTTTGCCGCAGGTTTGTTAGCATATCTATTGACAACGCGATTACAGAGAATGATTACTGATCCTTTGCAGCAGCTTAGTACCGTTGCTGATCATATTACAGGAAGTCATGATTATTCTTTAAGAGCGAGTAAAAACGGTAGTGATGAAGTTGGTGTTGTAGTAACTGCATTTAATGACATGTTGCACACCATTCAAGAAACGCATCACCAATTAAAAGATGTGATGTTTGAACTAGAAGATAAGCGAGAGCAGAGCGATGCATTAGCCCGCTCTGCAAATGAGCGTCGTACAGAAATTAGCGAGTACTTTGCTGGTGCAAGTCATGATCTTCGCCAGCCCCTTCATGCCATGGGATTGTTTGTAGAAACATTGCAACAAGAGCAACAAGACGGCGCGAACAGTCATGTGTTAACACGTTTGGATCAATCCATCGAACACCTAGAGTTGCTGTTAACGGATTTATTAGATGTTTCAAAGTTGGATGCAGGGGTAAAAAAGGCGAAAAAATCTTCTGTGAAAATACGCCCTTTGTTGCAGCGGGTGGAGAATGATTTCTCCATGTTGGCAGAAGATAAACAACTTCGATTGTCATTGTTTATCGCAGATAAAGTCTATACTGACATAGACTCGCTTACGTTACACACTGACCCAATGATGTTAGAGCGTGTTATCCGGAATTTACTTAGCAATGCGATTCGTTATACTGAAAACGGCGGCATATTGATCGCTTGTCGAGTGTATGCTGGGGCTGAAGTGAGTATAGAGGTTTGGGATACTGGGCGAGGTATACCTGAGGAACAACAGCGTTGTATTTTTGAATCACATAGACAGCTAAATAATGAAAATCAAGAGCCGGAAAAAGGGTTTGGATTAGGGTTGTCAGTCGTTAGGCGTTTAACGGATAGTTTGTCTCATCCATTATCTATTAAATCCCAAGAAGGGCAGGGTACAGTCTTTAAGATACGGGTACCCTTAGCATCAACTTCATCCTCAATTTCAACTATAACCGGATTGCCAAACGCCATTGCAGGGAAAAAACTATTACTGCTTGATGATGACGTAGTTGTGCTGGATTCACTTGAAACGGTACTTGTTGCATGGGGAGCTGAGGTGAAAAAAGTATGTTCTTTTGACGCACTCAAAATGGTACTCAACGAGGGGTATCAACCAGATGTTATGCTTTCTGATTACAATTTGAAGGATGAGGGAAATGGCTTGGAGGCCATCGATTACCTCCGTACTCAGATTGACCAGTTTGTCCCCGCGTTGATAATTACAGGGGAAACCGATAGTGACGTATTTAGTGCGATTGGAGAAAATGGGCTTAAGATGCTAAAGAAACCAGTGAAACCGGCAAAACTAAGGGCTATGTTGGGGTATTTGCTGGCGTCATAAACGTTATTCAAAATAGTGGACTAATATATAACGATACTTGCTTAACTCGCTTGGCAATAGGTCGCGTTATGGAAAATGAGAGGGAACATGAAGTAGCTAGGTTGCTTCAAAATATTGGGTGCAAGATGAAAAAGCCCGCGTTCGGGGCCGGTTGGGTTATTGTAGAACCCCTCGGAGGACGAGTTTCGGTTGCTTGTCTTAGAGAGGCCGAGGAATACTACTTGTTACATCAACAACCATCGTGACCTGTACTGACTAGGTGGCGTTAGCTTTGGTATTTACTGTCTCGTTAACAGTATCGTTTACATAGCTACGTATGAACTTTTTAAAGAGAACCATTTTTTGGGGTTGGTACCGTGTTTTGTTACACAGTAGTTGAGCTTTTTGCGTTGGGAATGGAAGCTCTGGGAATATCGATTCTAATGCTCCACTTTTAATGTCCTGGTTGATCATTACATCCAACATCATAGATATACCACCGCCTTGTTTAATCCACTGGTAGAGCGCGTAAACATCATCTGTGGTATCGAACGACTCTAGATCCAGCGTGCCTCCTTGGCTGGGGAAAAGTTGGCGTATACGATCCGATAAATTAAGATAGGTTGGGATAATAGCTATGTGATTCTTTAAATCGAGTAAGTTTTCTGGTCTGCCGTGTTTTTCTATGTATTCTGGAGAGGCACAAAATACAGGGCGAGTGTCTAAAAAAGGTATTGCAGTTAGCCGGGAATCTTTTAGTGGAGCAATGCGAAAGGCAAAATCGATCTGCCCATCAATCAAGTCTTCAATTTCGTTCGAGACGGATACGTGAAACTTGATGTCAGGGTGTTGTTGTTTGAACTTGTTGAGCATAGTAAAAAAATGAGGTTGTAATAATACCCGGGGGCAGGACAGGGTGAGCTTTCCCATGGTACGTTTTTGATTGTCAGCGAGTCGCTCTTCTGCTTCAGCCACCGAGGAAAGAATTGTTTTGCAGTCTCGGTAAAAGGATTTTCCAACATCGGTTACTGCCAGTGAGCGGGTCGAACGCTCTAAAAGGGTTGTACTAAGAGAGTCTTCTAATTGTGTTAATTTTTTACTGATAGCGGAAGGGGATAAATGAAGCGCTTGCGCTGCTTTCGATAAGCTTTCTAGCTCGACAATAGTAACGAATGCCTGGTATTCATCAAGTTTACCCATGTTAAACTTCCTCTAAGAGAATATTATTGAAAATAATTCACTAATGTTTTTGTATTCTTTCACTTATATTCACGAAAAGAAAGCCTCAATATGGACTGTGACATCTGTTGGGACCTCAGTTGAACGAGTCAGTTGATAAAGCCCTGCTAATACGTAATCGAGAGGTTTTCTATGAAAAAAACAGTCATTTTAGTGCTTGTAGCGGTATTAGGCCTTGTTATCACCCTCGTAGCTTCTTTGCTGGGGTGCGCATCTGCGCCCATAAGGCAGGTTTATGTTGTACCTGAAACTAACGCTACTGCTGATTGGAGAAAGATTCGAAGCGGCGCTAGTCAGGTAACCTTCAAAACGTTAATGACAGGCGTGGTGACGGTTCCAGTCTCTGGTATGCTAAACCTCGATAACCCCAAAACGAAATCTTATCTTCAGGGTAAAATAGCGTCAGGGGGCGATCTTGTAAAAAGTGTTGATGTCGAGGTGTATGCGCATTGGATTCGCCACCCTGAAAAGGGGGATATCTTTATTGATTCAGGCCTTGATGCTCGGTTTCGCGACACCGCGAGAGGAAGTCTAAAAGGCCTGATTTCTCGATGGATAGTTGAGGGTAGTGTTCAGCTTGCCAATCAGGATATCTTAAGTCAGATTGAAGAAAACGATATTAATGTGAAAATGGTGTTTTTAACCCATGTACACGGAGATCATTCATCTGGCTTGCCAGTACTGCCCCTCGGTATACCCGTTGTACTTGGGAAAAATGCGTCGTTACATCAATACCCACTAATTATGTATAACGATCACTTTGATAATGTAGCTGTATTGCAGACGCTGGATTTTGATGGGCCCAGCGTGGTGAATGTTGAGCCTTTGGGTAAAATGATTGATCTTTTAGGGGACGGTTCTTTGTGGGCAATATCTACACCAGGACATACGAATGGGCATATTTCTTATTTAGTGAATTCAACAGAAGGGTGGGTGTTGCTAACGGGAGATGCAAGCCATACGCGTTGGGGCTTTGAAAATAATGTGATACCGGGGTGGTCAGAGGATGAAGGTAAGGCAAGGAAAAGCTTGAAGGCGTTGCGAGCATTTAGTATGGAAAATAACGATGTGAGAGTGGTGTTTGGACACGAGAGTTAAGCAATTTATGAGTCAATAGGGCCTTAGGGACGAGGCAATAATCGTTTGTGCGACCAGGACCCATAAAGTGCTTTTGCGTGGAGATGGGGGGGGGTGTGTCAATTGCTTTCTTAGCCATCTTTTGTTTCACTCGTTATTCTACTTTTACACAGTGACATGACAATGAAGGCAGCAATTCTTTGGGGATCTGAATTATCTCCATACACTCTTAAAATTCAAGCGCTTCTCGAATATGCGAAGGTACCTTATCGATTGTTGCCCGCAAATGGCAAGCGTATTGAAAATCTCGAAATACAGGCGAGGATAGAAGTTGCGAAATTTACAGGAATGGTTACCCGGTTCCCCGTAATGTCAGATTTGGATGAGTACCCTCTGGTGCCTTATTTGACAGAAGACGGTCGACATTTTCAGTTTGATTCAACGGCGATAGCACATTGGTTGGATTCTCAAAAGGGAGGAGGTGGGAGTAGTAGAGTTAATGTGAGTTTTTTTCCAAAATCACCGGCACTACGGTTTTTAGCAACATTAATTGATGATGCGATGGATGAATTTGGCCTATATATGGTGCATCATATGCGCTGGGTAACGTCTGCCACATCGAATAACGCGGGAGCTCGCTTGGCTCGGGAATTTAAACATATATTGCCGATGGGAGCTCGCTGGTTGGTAGCGAAGCAATTTTCTGAACGACAAGCTTCCCGGTTACCTTATCTTTTTAGTGTTGCGCCTGAAGGGCGTCGTTGGCAAGTTAAAGAAAGCTTGCAACCTCCATCTATCGCCTATTGGCCTGAAAGTCACAGCTTATTAAATAATGCATGGCTAACATATCTTAGTGCGATGGAAAGCCTGTTGGAGAAACAGCCTTATGTATTGGGAGCTCATTTTACCATTGCTGATGCCAGTATCTATGGTCAGTTATCCATGAATTTAAAAGACCCTGCTGCGGCAAATCTCTTGAAAGAAGTGGCGCCTCTTACGTATGATTGGCTCTGTGGGATACGTGACGGGAAACATGTGTTAATTGATGCCGTTGATGACGAATGGAAAATCACACCTCAAACAATATCAGCTTTTAAACCGTTGCTTGATATTGTTATGCAAACTTACTCATCACTAATGGTGCAAAATAGTCGTGCTTATGATTCTTATAAAAGGGGGGGGCAGACAGTATTTAATGAAAAAGGGTTTGATCAACAAAAAGCACTGTATGACGGTGAGTTAATGGGAGAGCCGTTTCGCTCAGTAGTAAAAACCTTTCAAGTGCGAGTTTGGCAAGATATCTGTGATACGTGGCAGGATTTGAATGTTGAGGACCAAGATAGTCTGAAATCGTTTATTTCACAGTGGGAATTATTTGAGCATTAGATTTGCGGGTTTTGCTGAGGTTGTTATTTTCATCAAAGCCCGCTGTTCTTATTTCGTTCTTTCAATCTAACCGTTACTAATCTAGTCGTTGCTAAGGAGCCAGTATTGGCGCTTGCTGAGAGAGGTTCCATTGTGTAAATGTTCTCTGTTGTACCAATTATTTTAGGACAATCATTTTTAATTAATCGTGAATGCGATATACATCCAAATCCGATTTTGTGATTTTCCCTCCAATCATTAAAATCCGACCTTGATATCGTTGCTCTCCCGTTGTGGTAAATTCAAAGGTGTACGAGCGACAAAAGCAGAGGTAACCTTGTTTGCTCCGTGTTATCCATAATTTTTGTTGTTCAACAGTTTGGTCTAAAAACTGCAGGTTATCTAACCCGCACAAGCGCTTAGCTTCAATGATAGCGTGCTCTTTGCTTTGAGATCCGTACCACCAAAAGGCAATAACACTGATGGGGATGAAAAATAATAGGATGTCGCTCATAATCGTTGCACTATAAAAGGTGGTGGGTTCGCGCAAAAGAAACTGCTTGGGTACGATTGTTCACGTTACAGGCTCGTAAAATAGCTGCTACATGAACTTTTACCGTGCTAGGAGACATAGTAAGTACTTTGGCAATCTCTTTGTTGGATAGGCCATCATCCATGAGAAGGAGTACTTCTTTTTGCCTTTCTGTCAATTGAACGGTGACAGTGTCATTGGCCGTATTGGATGAGGATATGTTGGTGGCGTTGGCGTGTGTTGTATTTGCAGTATTATCCGCTAGCTTGCCATTCTCACCACTCTCACCACTCTCACCACTCTCACCACTCTCGCCACTTAGGTTGGCTTTTAATATTGCAGGCGGGACATAAATACCTCCGGCTAGGATGAGCTGAATAGCGCTGATCATTACCGATGACTTGGAGCTTTTAGTGATAAACCCGCTTGCTCCTTGTTGTAATGCTTGCTGGATTTTTTGAGCGTTTTCGTTGGCGGATAACATGGCTACAGGGATGCTTGGGTCAAAAGACTTGATTTGTTGCAGTAACGAGAAGTCTTGGTTGTCCGGTAAGTGCAAATCTAACAAGATTAAATCTAGATCTTGGTGTTGTTGAACGGCTTCCAGCGCGGTTTTGGCGCTGTCAGCCTCCAAAACATTGACGTCGGCTTCTGCAGTGTTTAACTGCAGTTTGAGCACCAGGGCTAACCCTTCTCTAAATAGGGGGTGATCGTCAACTAATAATATATCCACAGAGAGAGCGTAGCCTATAGGGAGAGTCGTTTGATGGTATTGTAAGAGGTTTGCCCGAAGTATAATGGCATTCAGCAAGATTTATAGCGTTGAATTAACGAATGTTTGAAAGTTTTGCAGGTTATAACGACTTTTAGTGATAAGAAACGGTAGCGATTAGGGGATATAGCTACCGTTTGCAACAAATGGCACCTTATAAAGTATGTTATGCGGCTAAGCTTGGGTCATCTTGTTCCATTTTGCGATAGCTGTTAATGAAGGTGTCAATAAGGGGTTGTTCTGCACCTTGCGCGTCAGTTTTTTTTACAAAATGGTCTACCCAGCAGTGTGCTAACCCTTCAATATCATCTGGGTGTGGTAATATTACGCCGCTTCGCTTGTATATCATCCACGTAATTGCGGTCGCGTACGCTAGGTTGGTGGCTAGCTCAATATGGGGGTGTTTTAAGAATTCATGCTGAGATGCAAGCCCGCGTACCTCGCTTGCAAGGTCGGGATCAAATGCTAAGTAGTCGTCCCAGAGTTTGCAGTGGGTTTCTTTAGATATTCCGTAAACCCCTATGCCTATTGATGTTTCTGACTGCAACCTGAGATCTTCTTGTGCGGCTGCAGTTCCCAAAAGCAGGTTTTCAATCGCTTTTGAACAAATACCCATAGCTTTTAAGGTATGTTGGATTACAAACTGATTGAGACTACTACTGCTATAACTCATTGCTTTTCCCCTTACCTAATACGACTTCTGTATTGCTTTTACCAGTGCTACTACGTCGCTTCATTTGTTTTGGCGTTATTAAAAATATACGCAAGTTAAATGCCAGGTGTATATAATTTGACCGCATGACTGATTTTTTTTAATAGGTTTTTTTAACGCTTGTTAATAACCTCGTCTTATTACTTATATCGGCTCCAAGTCACAGGAATTCAAGATCAAATTGTTTGATTGTCGAACGGGCTAGTAATAAAAGGGGATATAGGGGGGGATGTTTGTGAAAAAACCTCTAATGCTTCCATAAGCTAAGTGATTGTATTCACATGGCTAATTACTCGTAAGCGACTAGAATTGCTAATACTTACTGATAGAAGTAGGCCTGAAAACACACCATAACGAAACATATAGAATAACGTAATAGACCTTATCAGCTGCTTAAGAAGAGGATAGATAGGTGGCAATACCACAGACAATTGGCAAATACAGGGTGACTAAACTGCTGGGCTCTGGAGGCTTTGGCGCGGTGTACCTTGCAGAAGATCCAAAGCTTAGCGGTAACGTTGCTATCAAAGTATTCTCAATATGCCACGCAGATTACTACGACCTTTCAAAAGAGGTACATAGCACAGCGTCATTAGATGCCGCTAAGAAAAGGGATACTGCGTTGCGAGAGCGTTTTGTACGAGAAGCCACATTATTACGACAGCTTTCGACAAACCCGAATATTGTTGATGTTTACGATTTTGATGAAATGGTTGATGGCACCCCGTATTTTGTGATGCCTTATCTTGAACATTCTTTGGTTGATGATATCGGTAAAGACGTGTTAACAACGGAAGCATTAAACGACCTGCCAAAGGAGCAGCGCCCACGTAAATTGCCTGTGTTGCGTGTTATTGGGGTTTTGACAGAAATTCTTTTGGGGTTAGCCGAGGTACATAAAGCTGGCCTGATTCATCGCGATATTAAACCGGCAAACATCCTTTTTGACGCGAATGGTCGAGCACAGCTGTGTGATTTTGGTGTAGCAAAAACTCCCGACTCCCAACACAGTGAAACGGGTGTGGTGATGGGGTCAAGAAACTATATGAGCCCAGAGCAACGAGAAAGTGGAAAGCATGTCACCGCAGGCTCAGATGTATACAGTGTCGGAGTGTTGGCTTATCGGATGTTAACGGGAACGCTTCCGATAGGGCCTTGTGATGACCCCCTCGTATATTGTCCCGATATTGGGGCATCGTTTAATTCGTTGGTATTGGCAGCATTAAGTCCTCAGCGAGAGAAGCGGCCAGTGGACGCTAGTGACTTTTTACAGCGGCTGAAGGAAGCAACGAATGATATGGCCGCTGAAGGTGGCAGTGATGGTGGAGAAGGTGATGGCAGTGTAACTGAAGTGGGGCCTGCTCCTAGTGCTGTGCGTGGAGAGCTAAAAAAGCTTGAGCAAACCATTGAAGGCTATTTGCTGGAAGCAGGAGGGATTGATAAAGAGCAATATAAACAGTTACAAATGTTGGCGGCGATTGAAAACCTTAATGAAAGTTCCTTATTGCATTTGATTACTCGTGTGGAAAAACGGTTGGAATCTAGGATAAAACCAATGCAGGTCTTTGCAGCAATGGTGGATGATGTTTTGGTTAAGGCTCGTGGCTCAATATTGGGTGGAAGCTTAGACGGCCTAAGAAAGGCGGGTAAGAAAGCGGGATTATCGGTTAAAAGTATTGAACACATTCTTAACAAACAACAAGCATTGTATCGTTCGATAGGCAGAGGTAAGCGGCCAGCGAATGCATTTATCGCAATTGTTTCTATTATTGTAATGGCTTGTTTATGTGCAGGTGTGTTGTGGTGGTTATTCGAAGAGCGAGAACAGTCTAACGATAGTGTGGCGCCACTGACGTCGACGGTATCGCAGAAACCAAAGGAATTGTTACAGAATATTGAGAGAACATCAGGGGAACAAATACTTCTAAAACCAACATCATTGCAGAACGATTCACCATACTCAGAACCAGCGGTAAGTGTGACAACGATGCTAAATATTCCGGGAGGGCAATTTGTTATGGGGTCAACGGGCCATTCCAACGTAGAGACTCCTGCACATACCGTGACGGTTCAGACTTTTCAGCTTGGGGAAACGGAGGTGACGTGGGCTCAATATCAAGGATGTATCGATTCAGGGGCCTGTTCTGATAATGCCTATGATCAAGGTTGGGGCAAAGCTAATCGCCCTGTCATTAACGTGAGTTGGAATGATGTCCAGCGCTATATTCAATGGCTTAATGACAAAACCGGGCAACGTTTTAGATTGGCTAGCGAGGCTGAGTGGGAGTATGCGGCACGAGCGGTCGTGGGAAAGCAGGGCCGTGAAGTAGAAATCAACGTTAATGAAAATTATTCCTGGGGTGACAATATAGGAGGGAACAATGCCAACTGTGATGGTTGCGGTAGTCAGTGGGATGATAAAAAAACAGCTCCTGTAGCGAGTTTTTCTGCCAATGCCATTGGGTTGTATGATATGCATGGCAATGTATGGGAGTGGGTACAGGACTGTTGGCATGACAACTATAAAGGGGCTCCGACTAATGGTAATGCCTGGGAGGTTGCGTTACAGAGCCCAGCTAAGCTACAGCGAGCATTTAAAATGCAGGGCGCACCTACAATACAAGGGGAATGCCGTCGGCGAGTATTAAGAGGAGGCTCTTGGAATAATGTAAGGGGCTATTTACGTTCGGCTTACCGAAGTGCCGATAGTGCTGAAGGCACCTATTTCAACTTTGGATTTAGGCTCGCACATGATTAGTATAATACGTTATGCAATGGGCGTTGTTGGCATTCTTATGTGTGGCCTTAGCGGTATTGTGAGTGGTGATACATCGCTCGAGAATGATTCCGGATTTAGATTGCAAGCCCAGTCGGAAGCCCAGCCTGAACTACAGAAAAACCCACAAAGTAAGTGGCGTATTTTAATTATTGCAGAGTCAGATAATCTTGGGTTACGCGCTGGACATCCTGCCTATAAACGGGCAAATAATGCTATTTTCACGCAACTGCAACGAGCAGGCTTTGATGTATTGAGTTTGGCTGCTGATAAAACACTACCGTTGTGTTTGATGGATGTTTGTAAGCAACAGACAGAGCAAGATATTGTCGCTTTAGCAAATGCCAGTGGATTGGATATTGATTTGGTAATCTTGTTTAGCATTCGATATACGGAACGTGTAGGGGCGGGAGTCATTCATCGTGAAATTAGTGTTCCAAGCCGTATGATTGATGTGAAGAGTGGACGCCGAGTTGGACTCTGGGATGATGATGGTGTGTTGACGGAGCCTATCGCTGAAGCGTGTATTGATCGTTGCCTTCAATCAGCGTTGTCGGATTATGCCCGTCAAATTGGGCGTGATAGCGGGTTGGCAATTGCGATTAAATTGCAAGAGTATCAACGTTGGTTTGATTATCAGCTTACATTTTTGAAATTCGCAAAAGGGGAGCTGCTTGAGGTTGAAAAATATTTAAAAAATAGTTTTAGAAGTGATTTTATAAGAGCGGCAGACAGTAAAGTTGGTAATAAGACAGACAGCGAGATAGATAGAAAGAGTCCAAGGCTGGTTTTATTTCACACCATTGTAAGCAGAAAAATCATCATCGAATCGTTGTTATCACCTACGGAATTTCGGCAGCGCTTGGGACAAGTGTTGGATGATGAAGGTCTTAGTGCGAATATTGAAACAAGTGGCTATGCATTTACATTGCATCGTGAAGGCCTACCCTATGTGTGGCGATATACCTTTCTGCTTATCTTTCTCGTTGTTATGTTGGTGTCATTATACTTTGGGTATGTGCGATATCAATATAATAAGATATCAGTTCAGTTGGCCTGTATGAAAAAAAGTCTAATGGATAAAACGTTAGATAAATCGGTTGATGAAAATCCTTACCCGTTGTTAGTGGCGGCTGAAAAGTTGCTCAGCCATGTGAATGGTAGAGCTAAAATACAACAACAAAAAAGTGATGTAAGAGTTGCGCGGGACGCTTTTATCAAAGCGTTGCCTGTTCTGATGGGACGAAGCATCATAAAATCAGAAAAACTGACAGCCTCTGTTAACGTATTAGTTGACGATACTGTACAGGTAGGCCGGAATAGTGATGGTAATGATCTTAAATACAATGGCGCCGAGAATAATAATGACACTATTGCTATTGGATATACGCGCTTATCTCACATAGGAAAACAAAATAGAATTGAGCGTCTTCAGGGTGGCTTTACTCTGACGGATGAAGGCAGTACTAACGGCAGCTTTTTAGATGATGTTTTAACCGTTGCCGATCAGTCTGTCTCATTAACACGTTCAGCGCATATGTTGTGTATGGGCGGGAGTCGAGATCCCCTGGAATCAGGGGTATGTCAATTGCGCTTATATGTTAAAAATACGAATGTTAGCTCACTCATTATTGAAGTTGATAGAGAAACTGTCGCTCTGGCGGATCCATTAATGCTCAATAAACACTGGCCAAACCTCGCCTATGATCAAAATCAGCAGTGGTTGTTGTTGGGTGCTGCGTTAGAGATTGGTATTGATGCGAGTGGGGTTTTGGATATTGGGTGTTTGCACGGCAGCAAGGCACGGGTAATACTTTCGTATTATCATAACACCAAAGCCTCTCAGGGGCGTTGTCCTGGTTATTGGCTTGAGCCAGTGGCAGGGGAATCAGATAAATCTATCGATATATCGGTTAATCAAACTCAGGTGTTTTCAGCTGTCCCGCTAATCCACGGCGCAAATGTATCTATTGATGGCGTGGTATTTTCATTTACATCGGTTTTGTCGAAATAAACCCTCTAACCTTTTCATAGACATGGTCAGATACCCTAAATTTGGAGTTGACCATGAATTCTTACAAAGTCTGCGGCTTAATGATTCCCTTGTTGTTAGCGGCTTGTGCAACGGCACCATTGCCTCCTATTACCACCAGTCAACTAAGTGATAGGCAGTTGTTTGAACAAGAACAAATGGCTGCGGCAACCACTGCAATGAAGCAATTTTTAGGTTGTAAACAAGGCGGTTTGTTATTGGATCAAAGTGCTCGTGAGAAAAGGTCATCTGCACAGTATGCTGCCTCTGCAAAAACGCTGGATCAATGCCTTGCTGACATCGATGAATATCGTGATATAGCACCCGTAGCATCCATTGAGTCCGTTGAGCAGCGAATGCAGGTGCATGCCTTAATGGTATTGAATTACTTTAAGGCAGGAGATATTAAAAATGCAAAACTACAATTGCGCGCTTTTGAATTGTCTTATCCAGGCCGAGATCTTTATTTTGCAGATTACACCTCGTTTGTCGACAGTTTAACCCTGCTATTGGGCGTTGATAGCTTCCATGGCTTTGAGAGGCGGCGACAGGTATTCAATGTCAATCCTACATTAGCATCAGAAGTATCTCGTTATCGTTACTGGCAAAATCGCTAATTACACAGACCATTACTGAAAGGAAGTTGATATGTTTAAGCAATTATTATCGATGTTGATTTTACTATTTCCACTGAGCATAGCTCCTGTTGTTGTGAATGCGAGTAATGATGGTATGGACTGGAAGCCAGCGGCAAGCGAGACACTTGTTCGTATGCCAGCAAAATATATAGATGCATCCATTGAAAATAATTTCCAAAAGTCATCGCTGGCGAGTGGGATTCATGCGATAGAAACACAAATTCAGCTGGAAGTGGTACGTATGCATGAATCGTATAAAGCCGTTTCTGAGATGGAGGATGAACAACCCGTGAGCGAGAAGAATATAGAACGCCGTCACCAATTTTTAACGGCAAAATCCAATTACTTAGGCTTGCTACATGAAAAACAGCAACTATCTGAACGGGTTTTACATAAAAAAGCGACTTTGTATCAACGGGTATTAAAAAAGTTGCAAAAGAACAAAGCTGATGCAGAAGATCCCGTCAGCATGGCTTTGGTAGAAAAACAAAAAACTGCACGAGCACGGCTTCAGAATACGGCAGAGCGGGTGGATAACTTATTATCTCAACCATTAACAAATATGGGGGGGGCGTTGAGTGTTGACGCATTAAGCAGCACGAAACCTGTTGCCTATAAGCCCAGTAAATATCAACGCGAGTATGGTGAGAATTTAGCGAAAGTTCAGCAGTTGAAGGAAGCTATTCAACAGCATAGCTCGAACGAAAATCCAGTGTTAAATGGGCAATCATTAAATCGAGAGCAATATATACGTTATCTACTGAGCCACGTAGATAGTGAACTAGCGCTTTTGGATCAAGAGCGATTGATGTTGGGTTATATGGCGAAGCTTGTGGCATTAGATGCTCAAGCTTTAGAGCATGAAATAGCGTATGTCGCGCTGGATGGTGACGCAATTACGATAAAGGAACAGATGCGTATTGCAAATGCCACAGATATGTTTATCGGAAATTAATACTGCCATAAAAAGAGGGCGATAGTATGTTTGACATGAAAAAAATGAGAACTAATAAATATCAAAAAAACAAATCGACTTTCCATGGCGTAATGCGAAGCGTATTTCTTGTTATGACGCTTTTTGTTAATTCCATTGCACTGGTTCATGCAGAAAGTAGAACGCTATTAAATTTGGAGCGAGAGCGTTCATCTCTAATTGGCGTTGTGGCACAGGAGAGCCTGTCGCCTATTGAGCGTGAGCGAAAAATTGCATTGAGTCAGCGTCGACTTATGGACATGGAACGAATGGTGATTCGTGATGATCGGTTGCTAGGGTCCCATGAGCCTATGGTGAGAAAAGCGTTTGAGCATTATGAGACAACATTTTTGGTACATGCTAGTGCCGAAGCAAATCAACATATCGTTGATTTTTGGTTAGAGCAATTACACCTTGATAGTCAATCGATATTAGCAAGTAAAAGAGGGCGGCGGTAATGACGGCGTCATTGTTTTCTGCTGCTACCGTCTCACCAGTAACAGTCTCGCCAGAAAAGTCTTGGCTTGTCTTATCGGTGATGGGTGTTGGGGTTATTCTGTTAGCACTTGCAAGCTATATCACTGATCAACGATTGAGCGCGCTATTTGAATGGATGCAACACGTTTTTGGTTGGGGTTATGCTGTGGTGTATAGCGTGTTAGTTGCAGGGGCGTTGTTTTCTTTCCATCGATTGAATACGGCGAAGGATTCGGTGTATTGGTTGGAATTGGGTCAGCAAGCAGCAGGCGGTATTGCGACCTTATCCTTAACGTTCACATTGTTGGGTATTAGCTTAGGTATTGGGGCGTTATCAGACAAAACCATCGATCCAACAACTATTCAAAGCATTATTCAGGAGCTAACGCGACACTTTTCTACCGCATTTATGACAACGGTGGTGGGTTTACCAACTGCCAATTGTTTAAGAGCGTTGATTTCATTGAAATATGTGCGCTTAACGCTTGATGTTGTAGAGGAGCCCATAAATAGTCTTGAAACAGGAGAGAAATCATGAAAATGCTATTTCTAATCGCAGTTGTTAGCTCTATTGGTTACTTGGCATATCAAGAATTACCTCGTATTGAGCAGATATTATCGACATCGTCGTTTCAACCGGATAACACCAAAATAACGATGGAATCAGTAAAACACGAAATGCAAAAAAAACTCGATGATGTCACATCAGAGCGAGAGGCGTTATATGAACTACTTGCCAAAAAAGAAGCGTTGCTGATGGCAAGGACGAAACAATCTTCAGAGAACGAGGGACCAGAAAACGAAAATAATGAAAGTAAAAATACAGTGCCGTTAGCGAACGCTGATAAACAGGGTCAAACGATTCAATATAAGGAGGCGTCGAAGCGAAGAGAGGCGCTACGTGAATTAGCGCAGAGAATGGAGTTACATGCCTTGGGGCTAAGTGGCAATGATCTGGGTGTTGATGAATTGGCTGTGAAGTGATACTTGCCTGCTCTCGTTATTTGCCACAAACATTGCGTCATTGGTTGCGATCATGGCGATGGTATTTAGCGTGGGTGATTTGGTTGGCAGTGGTTTTTACATATTTAGATTATCGTGCTGTGTATAAGGGCTCTTTGTATGAAAGCTCTTTGTATGAGAGTAATACGGCTGACACAACAGTCAATAACAGCGTCGAGATAGCTGCTGATATGCAAATGGTGTCGTTACCGCCTCCGCCACCTATGCCGTTAATGCCTTTGCAAAAGCTGTCTGCACAAAAGGTGACAGCGCCAAAGGTAAAAGTGCAAACATCAGCATTGTCACAGGAAAAGGCGGAGAATCAAAATGAACAGAGTCGCTTATGGTTGTCAAAATTGGAGGATGGAGAAGGGCCAAATATTGTCTTCACCTGGCCAGAAGATGCGAATGAGCGAGAGTGGATTCAGCAGAGGTTATATAGCTGTGGTGTACGATTAGGGAAGTGGAGGAACGGTCGTTTACGTGCTATCGAAGTAGGTGTTGGAACTGTTAGCGGTTTTATTCGAGTGTTTAGTGGCGATGTTTCCGTTAAAGAAAAATCCCGATTACAGGTGCTAGCAGGAGAAGGGAAACCCGTTAGGGTCTTTCCGAGAAGCTTGGATATTCATTTGCTAAGGCAATTATCAAACGCGACATCTGGGAAGTTTATGGGAGCTAAACAGGTCAGTGCGCAGTACAAGAAGAGCGCTAACGGGGTGAATGTCCGCAATATACGGGTGGATGGCCTGACATTTGAGAAGGGCGTTGGTTTTTTACCTGAAAATGGCCAGTGTAGTTGAGAATAAGTTCTGCTAAATTGAGCCCATTAAATACAAATAAACCCTCTAAAATCAAACAAATAGACTAAAGTTATTAGACCGATCTGTTAGATCAGCGTTGTTGAGTTTGTTGCATCATAAAAAGCCTCTAAGCTATCCATAGCCAATGTTAAGAACGTTTTATGTATCAGGAGAGCGCTAATGCGGAGATTGATAAAGAATAATATTTGGCTGATGTGGTTGTTTACGTGTGTGTGTATTGTATTTATTGCAGTGATAACACCTGTACACGCGGCTGATCGTCCCAATATCCTCATTATGGGTGAAGATGCCGACGAGAATACAGTTGCGCGTAATAGCCAAGTCTTTCATCGCGTGTTGAATGCACTTTCTAACCAATTGCATGACGTAGGTTTTGATGTTTTTGATGAGACTGCTGTAACGTTGGATAATTTTGTTCAAGGGCGAGTGCGTCGAACGGACGCAGAATTAATTGATATCGCGAAATCTATTCGTCGTCCCCCTATTGATGTTGTCGTCCTTTTTAGTATTTATTCCACTGCAACACAGAACAGTTATACAACAAAGGTGCAAGCGCGAATAGAAGGGCGCCTATTGAATGTGCAGACAGGGCAGCGGCTGGGAAATGTTGAACTTGACTATCCAGAGGGTTGGAATGCACCAAAGCAATGTAATCGTGATTGTTTGCTTCGCTCCATCGGTGATCATTCTAAAATAATTGCGAGCGATGTTGGAAGTATCTTGGCTGAAAAATTATCATGGATGGTTAGCCAAAGTGACACCCCTGCTGCTCATGGTGTTATGGCATATCAACTTGTTTTTGATGACTTTACACAAACGGAGGTGATGGAGTTTGAAGAATATTTGATAATATTCTCTGGTTATCAATCGCACCGAATTACCTATGGCGGTGCTACACGGACAGAGTACTGGTACAAATCGAATATCAATAATGCCAAATTGAGTAGGAATTTGAATAAGTTATTGGAAACGCTAAATGTCAGCGGTTTGGTGCAAATTTCAGGGAATACCTACACCGTAAAAAAGATTAGCTTACGCCATAACAAACCCGTTCGAAATCCCAGGGATTGGTAGTATGAATGTTGAAACCGATAGTCAAGCGATGACAGAGGTTGCTCTTGGGTTAGCGATGGCATTTTTTGCAATGATGATTTTGGCCATGATGTCGATGAGTATACCTAGTGAAGTAGTCGCTAGCCAGGTCATCTCTAAGGGAAAATATTCCAATATTCCCTTTAAGGAAGGCGTGAAGGTCGTGTCAAATAGCAAGGTGGCTACCGACGGAAAGCCTGCTATAGGTGTAGACGGAGCGCCGAAAGAATCACGAAAAGAGTTTACTGATGAGACAGTGAGTGAGGATACCATCATTATCTTCTATCAAGGTCGATACCTTGATGTTGCGTTACAACCGATAGATGTAGCAATACTTGATGTAAGTACAGCGAAGCGTTATATATTGGCGTTATCACCGAATCTATCATTAAGTGATGCATTGGCTGTTCGCGCACAAATTTCTTCCCCTAACCTCACCATAACCGAATTAGATGAAGCGTGGATGACGCGCCTTGCTTTGTAGTTAGTAGGTTATAGTTTTATCTGATCGGAGAGGATTTATGAGTACGAACATAAAGAACAAGCAGGTAAGAGCAGGTCAGCGAATGCAATGGGTGGTGGTTATTGTGTTTATTGTACTGACTGTGCTGAGCAGCCAAAGTTTTGCTCGTTTCAGCTTAGATCGGGATACCGTTAAAGACATTGTAATAGAAGAAGCTAGATTGCAGGGCGTTGACCCCGCATTGGCATTAGCGGTAGCGCAAGTAGAGTCTGATTTTGACCCCAATGTAGTGAGCCATAAAGGGGCTCGTGGGGTCATGCAAATTATGCCTAGAACGGCTCGTGAAGAATTTGGTATTAATCCCACATTGTTATTTGATGCACGTACTAACATACGAACGGGTGTGACTTTTTTAAAGCAGTTACAAAATCGTTATGGCAATGTGGAATTTGCGTTATCGCATTACAATGGGGGGTCTCGAGTAACCAAACCTGATGGTAGCTATCAGGTTATTCCCGTGACCAGAGGGTATGTGGATAAGGTATTATCAAAAATGAAACGCTTTCAAAAAGATGTAGCCCCCGCTTGGCTTGGCTATACTTCTATTTCTACTCCTAGCTACCGCGATATGAAAGAAAAGGCAAAAGATAGCCTTGATATACGATCGAAACTATATCGGTTAAGACAAAAAAATATGCATTTGGCAAAGGTCGTAAATACGCGAGTTGACCCTTATTTAGATAACTATCAATCGACATTTGTTAGACGACATAGAGCTCCCAAGACAGAGCGGCAATCGATTAGTAGTGGATACGCATCAAATCAGAGTGAGAGGAGACAGCAAGTGTTACAGTGGGAAAGTGTTTATGAGTGATAGGTTATGAGCGGTAGGTTATGAAATTATGTCGTTAACACTGTATGGGGTCAGTGCTGAGCTTATTGCTGCAATTGATGGCTTGCGAGAGGCCCCTGGCATCAGTGGGCCTAAATATAGGAAAAAAGATATCGATAACCTTTCCCAAATGATTTTATGTCGAAATTATGGAAAGGCGACGTTAGAGCTCAGTTATCTCTTGCTGGCAATTTTAATGTGTAAACCGTCGGCAAAGAATGTTGAACGGGGCTCAACTCAGTATCCAGCAGGTGCTTCAACTCAAAAGTTATGGTTGAATTTTTTTTGGTTAGAGGAAGCGATAACCCCCAAGCGTTTTAGAGCGACATTTACGGATATCCCAGAGTCAGTACAGCCCTATTTTCAGCTTAATGAGCAGGGCTTAACGATAGGGTTGTCGAATAGCGAATTTACACTTTCACCAACACGAATTTCTACACTAGCCAGTTTGTTAGAGTTTTTGGTCTACGTTAATCCCACCGTATTACAACAGGATGAGGTATTTGGGCGGCGTGGCGAGCTTCATCCCTCAAAATACGAATCTACAGTAAAAACGTTAGCGTCTGATTTCCAAAAAATACTCTATCGGTATCTAGCCGATCATTTGCAGCCCGCTCAACAACAACGACGATTTCGGTACCTGTGGGGCTGGTTGTGTGAGTATCACGAGAGTCATGACCAAGAAGATAACTTAGTCATACAAGAAGATAACTTAGTCATACAAGAAGGTAACCTTGTCATAGATGATGCCGTTATTTTAACGTTTTGGAAGCAAGCAACGCAGGGGAGTGATGATTCGTTAGGCTTTCGCCGATATCGTACTGTTGCAGAGAATTTCTTTGATTTACGCATTGCGATGCAGTGTGTCGAGGCTCAGAAAAATGTGACTCATAGTTTGGATATTGAGTTGCCACCAGAGGTTTTGCAACAAGTGCTCATTACATCAGATATTGATTGCCTTGATGTAACCTCATTAACAAGAATGCCAAAGTTTTTAACAAAACAGCAAGCAGAAATCTGTCAACCTATCCTTGAGGTGGGCGATACTGCATCAGTAATGGCACTAACCGTCATGAGAATGCGCTGCTTTGGTGACTGGCAAGCAAGCCTTGTGCAAGCACTAAGAAACAAAAGTAATGATAATCTCAGGGCGTTACTATCAGAACAAAGGCAAGTGTTTACTTATACCGCTTACTTTGAAGAAATAATGCAGTTAAAGACGGTATTTGAACATGCCAGTGATAGTGGTTTACATGTGTTGTTGCACTGCCAAGTGGTCGAGGCATTTCCTTTGGTGCTACAGCAGCTAACGGATGTGGACTTAAAGAGTGTTCGACAGGTGTTGTCGATATGTTCCAGTGGGGAGCTTTCCGCTTTATCAGCAGAGAGAGAGATTTTTGATCAATGGCCAGACTTGCTTTTACAGGTTCCTGCATTAAACCATCTTGTGCAACAGTTTCAGAAAGCGTTTAAAGCCAATAATCGACAAGGATTTAAGGTATTACCTGAGCATATGGATGGAGATGCCTACTTGGGCGGGGTGCAACAGCTAGACCGTGTTTTTCAGCGTTGTGATAAACACTTACAACGGTTAAAAGAGAACAACGAATCGGAATTCGCCTCTGATCTTTCCATATTCAAAAGTGGGTTTATTGCATTGTATGGAGATTCTTTATGACCGGTATCGTTGAAGGTAAAAACAAAGATAAAGTCGAAGCTGTATTTGTTACATTACAAGCTATCAGGGGAGTACAGCCAGGTAATGTGACTGAGGGTGTGATTGAGGCTGAGGCTGAATCGGAAGCTAGATTAACTCCACGTGTTATGTTTGGAGAACTTGTACACTTTGTACATGGTACTGCAACCGTTGATGAGCCAAGGGTGAAAGCAGCAATAGGGAATGATCTAACATTACGTCGACAGTTTAATAGCTTGCTAAAAAGCTCACGTGTGGCAATGGCACCAAGTCAGGCTCAGGCGGCAACGGGCGAGGTTTTGGAGCAACGTAAAACACGCGCATTTACGTTACTCTTTAAACCATCGAGAGCCAACGCAGACCAGATCTACGTATTACTCACCGTTCATGCTGAGTCAGGAATAGTGGATGGTCATCGTCCGGTGATTATCGCAAACGTGGCAACAGGGATAGGGCGGTTACAGTTTCCTCCGTTAAAGGATAAAAGTGCTCAGTTGTTGTTGGAGGCAAATGACCAACGTCTAATAATTGCCCAAAACGCCGATGCGGAATTGAGTTTGATGTAATACAGCTATACTGGATGGTATGCAGACTTTTATTTATATCGCTACAACACAGGGCCCTGTTCGCGTTCAGGCCATTACGGAAGAAGATCCAGATATTAAATCGGTGGTGTGTCTTGACGGTATGGCAGAACCACTAGCGATCAGTGACCGTTATCATGATTTTGTGAAAAAAGGCACTGGGCTTATTCATCGAGAATTTGGCCATGGTAGCTACCGGGTGGATGTTGATAAGCCCATTGACCAAGGAGATAGTTGGCAGCTTGGTTTGTATTGTGCTCATGTTTTACATCAGAAGAAACAGTTGTGTAACGATTTACCTAAACCTGGTGATCGGGTATTTTTTATCACCGGCAGTGTAAAAAGTAACGGTGATATTATCGCCGTGGATAAAGTGTCTGAGAAAATTCGGGCGGCGACTAAGCAATTGAAGGAATGGCGATATCATGGATGCCGTGTTACGTGTCTATTGGCAGCAACCCAACAAAAAACTATTGAAGTAACCTCTGGGGCATTGGTGGCCAATTTTGCACAAGACGATCTACGGCTTGTGCATAACACGAGTGATGTACTTAACGTGTTAGGCGAACATAAATCTGAGGTTGCTAGCAAAGAGCGCGTAGGCTTTCGGCGCCCCAGCAATAAATGGTTGCTGTTTGGGTCGTTATGCCTGTTTTTTCTACTATTTTTACCCCTGTTTTATAACGTATTAGTGCTTTCAGATGACCCAATAAACAGTATTGCAGAGGTTGATACCTTGCAAACGAATGTGCCTTTTACAGGAAGTGTACCGTTGCAAGGCACGGTGGCGTTGAGCCTAATCGCTCAGATTGCCGTTCAAACGGGAAATTGTGCGCAAAGTGTTAGTCGGCCCGTTACGGTTGATGTTGATCATCGGTTTCAACCAACCTCTTTTGAACAGTTGTGTGGTTTGACTTATCACTCTGATACGGCGAAAGCAATGTTTGCATTCTCTCTTGATCGTCTGGGTATCATTGCGCTTGCCAAAAAACATTCAGGCTGGCAGGTTCCTCTGCCGCTACAACAACGTAGTGATCGTCGGTATGCCGTAATAGTGATATATAACGGTGATGCGCAAGGTTTCGTTCGCCGATTGGAAAAGCAGTTGTTACGCTGGAGTTTGCAAGGTCGCGATGTTGAGTTATCGAATGTTATATTGTGGGTTAAAAAGCAGGCGGTAAGCGCTGGGGTGTACGGGCATGTATTGGCGCGTAGAAAATAACGTCTACGTTTACCTGTACTGTCTATAATAATAGAAGAAGTATAGGTGTGTTTTAATCTGCAACCTAATTCGTTTAATTGTGGCGCAAAAGCGCCTAAGTCATGGCAAAAAATTGCCGTTATGCGACAAACAATGCAGCAGGTAACACAGGTGCGGTGTGCCAGCCCTCTTAAGGCAAGACAATATCAACGACGGTGAGATGAATGCCACTATATAGCCGTTCCTTATAAAAGAAGGCCAGCCAAGTGATTGAGTGTATTCGCGAGGGGGGCTCGCAGGCTTGAGTGGTTTCTAGGCCCCGTAGTATTAGTTATGCGGGTTTTATCGCTATATACGTGTGAAATCACTCTAGAGAGGAGAACCCCTCAACGTTGGGAGTAGCCCGAGCCCGAGTGGTAGCGCAATAATAGGTATTATGCCGTTATGGTTGTTTATGATGAAAGTGGTATATGACTTGCAGTGTTACTAGAGCGATGATTGTTTCGCAGGCCATTTGCAGGAAACGTGGCTTTTAAAAAACGGCTTTTAAAAATAATAGAGCGTGGGTGAATACAAAGGACTGTTTATGATAAACGTTTTTTTTAAACCCATTAAAGTTATTTTTATTGGGGCCGATAAGTTAATTGTAGGGTACTTCATCATATTAAAAGTACCAGAATATGAAGACTGATTATATTCAATGAATGTCAGTTGGTCGTTAATAAAAGCTGAGGAGTATTCTCGTGAATAAAACAACTAACATAGCATGTAGGGTAAGTGCAATGGCTTTGGGCGTGGCAATGATTAGCACCGCTCAAGCTGATTTGTTTGAAGTAAAAACCAATGTGTCAACAGCGTTAACCATGACGGAGACGACACCATTAGATGTCGGGCAAGTTTTTATTAGTGGGTATCAGTCGGATGACTCTGGCACAGCGGCAAGTTATGTGATCCCTGCAAGTGGCGCGGCGGCAACTGCTACACCGGGAACGTCTACGGCAAATGGCGGGTCTCCCATAGCATCAACTATTTTACCAATCACAACACCTGTTGCTGGGCGTATTGATATTACCGATGGCGCGCCGAATCAATCGTTGGATCTTGCTGTTTCTGCCACTGCTTTTACAAATCCCGCGGGAGGGGCAGCTATTGTGATTACGAGTATTGATACTTCGCCAGCGGTTGGTGCTGCTGCGCTGACATTGGATGGCACTGGAGCAGGTGCTATCTTGGTCGGTGCAACATTAGCGAATTTCGGTCAAGGGGGTAGTGTGCCATCTTATACAGCAGGTAATTTTACTGGCACGTATACGGTGACCATTAATTATTAATGCGTAGTTGATTGTAAAAGACCCTAAAGGTAATTCGCTTTTAGGGTTTTTTTTCGGATTAAAAAATATTTTTATTTGTAAGGCAATTGCCGTTAAAGGTTTCCTTTTTACGGCCGATACAATAAGTGTAAGGTACTTAAAGATACTTAAAAATACGTAAAGTACTGCAGTGCATGTGACCTGATTAACATTTCTATATGTTGTTGGTCATCAATAAAGAATTGAGGAGTAAAGTTGTGAATAAGACAACAAAAATCGGTTGCAAAATAAGTGGTATTGCTTTTGGTGTGTTGATGGCAGGTTCAGTGCATGCGGATTTGTTTGAAGTAAAAACCAATGTATCAACAGCGCTAACCATGACGGAGACGACACCATTAGATGTCGGGCAAATTTTTATTAGTGGGTTTGATTCTAGTGACTCTGGCACCGCGGCAAGTTATGTGATTCCTGCAAGTGGTGCGGCGGCGACGGCTACACCGGGCACGTCTACGGCTACAGGACCTATAGCATCAACTATCCTGCCAATCACCACGCCAACGGCTGGGCGTATTGATATTACTGATGGCGCGCCGAATCAATCGTTGGATCTTGCTGTTTCTTCCACTGCTTTTACGAATCCAGCGGGAGGGGCTGCTATTGTGATCACGAGTATTGATACTTCGCCGGCGGCTGGTGCTGCTGCACTGACATTGGATGGTACTGGAGCAGGTGCTATCTTGATCGGCGCAACATTAGCGAACTTAGGTGCAGCCGGTAGTGTGCCATCTTATACAGCAGGTAATTTTACGGGTACTTATACCGTGACGATCAATTACTAGAATACAGTTTATGTGAAATATCGAGTTGAATCATAAAGCCGGCTGCGTTATGCAGTCGGTTTTTTGCGTTAAATTCTTGGTTTGTGTGTTGCCTGTTATCTGTTGGGTGTTGTTAAATGTTCATTGTTGCCTTCCTGTGCTAAGGGCTTGAATGTTGGTAGCTTTGCAATCGCAGCTTTTCCATTAAACCGCTTGAGCCAGCCGTTGCCTTTTTTAAAATATACTTCTCCTCTTCTATGCGAGTAATCCTTTCTTATAATTCACGATTTTTTAACTGGTCTGGTGTTATTGGTAGGGGTTTATGAAAGGTGCTTTTTTGTTCATCTCTAGGTTGGCGAACCCATTTTTTCATTGTTGATTTGCCAATGCCCGTCGTGTCTGCTGTCTTTGAGGATCGTGATTCAGGGCTGAATGTGAGTCAGCTTCTCTTGGTTATTGACTCGCTTAATTGTTAGTGAAATAGTGATAACATTTCTTGTTAGGTGATCAAGTTCACTATGCCATATAGCTTATTGTCGATAATGAAGGGGCTTATAGAGGCGTTGAATTGAATGCTGTTAAGCGAGGTGTAGAAACACGAGCTAGATATCTGCGTTGTGATCGGTTGAAAAAGGCAAAGAATAGAATATATCGGAATAGCGGGCGTGTTTAATGGTTGTGTTTAGCTATAACGTTGAGATAACGTTCAAATGGTACATACAAAAAAGCCGATAGGCATTACGCGCTATCGGCTTTTTTGTAGGATCTACTCAGTATGAAATGTTGATTTCATACTGGCCAATGTACTCTCCGTCAGTAAATGCAAAAGGAGTTTGCTGGGTAGTAAATACACCGCCAACAGATACAATGCCAGTACCACCGCTTAAGACCATGGTACCCGTATCAATAGGCGTTGATACAAGGCTTGTTATGTCTATTTCAGCTACTGCGCCCGCAATGCCATTTAATCGCATGGGAACGTGGCCTGATCCGTGGTTAATGGTTACTGTAGCGCCGTTTGCGCCTGTAACAGTAAGAATGGCCGCTGCTGGTGATCCGCCCATTGGAACAAGGCCTGCGCCGTTGGCTCCTGGCACAAAAGAGACTACACCAAGCTGAGACAATGTGAACGTGCCGTCCTCACCCGGAAGGCTTTTTGCGTAAACATCACCCAGATGCATCGGTACCGTTTCTGTGACCGTTGCGGTCAAAATAACCTCAGCGATAATGTCATAGGTCTCTACTGCTGACGCGAAAACTGACCCTGTTAGTACTAGGCCTGCCGCAACGCCGCTTAATTTTGAGAATGTTTTCATAGAATGTTTCATGGTGAGTGTATCTCCTAGCAAATCGACTTGTTGTGACAAACTCACCAAAGGAGAGAGCTTATCGATATTGTGCGCTAATACTGTGTTGATTGATCGGTTGCAGCGCCTTACAGTACTTTTATCGGCGTTATCGTTAGTAACTTTAATAAAAAGTAAAAAAGACTTTTTTATTGCTGATACGTAAAGCTGGCACTGCCCCATTGTGTGCCTTCATATTCGTCATCACCCTCATAGATTACTTGAAGTGTAGCACCTGAGGGGATATTGTCAGTTGTTAGCGGTATGTGAACCGTTCGGCTATTGCTTTCTCGGTAGACAGCAATATTGGTGATCTCTCCTATTTTAACCACATCAGAGATGGCGTTGGCTTTCATATACACATGAACAGAGCCAAAGCTGCTGTAGATGCCTTTTTTATGAAGGGTAACGGCGAGCGCCTTTTTGCCATCGGTGGTACTGAGATCGGGGTTATTAATGTTCGTGTCGATGTCGATTTTGCCTTTTCGGACAATAACGGGGATAGAAAAAGACAGTACGGGTACAATGGTCATGGACATGCCGGTTGCATTTTCTGGGGCTTGTTTGTAATCCGATAACTCAACCCCCGAGTCAATGAGCTTCATGGCTAGGTGGGAGCGGTACTCGCCGTCTTCTAAGTTGGCCGGCATACGGTAGCTCAGTTTTATACGCTGATAGCCGCCCGGTTCAATGGATACTTTTTTGGGTGAATAGCGCAGCATGGGGCTGGCAATGAATTCGCCCTCTTTTGTGTCAATGTCATTATACCCCCCGGCTGCATTTTGTATTTTTTCCGATAAGAAAATGCGGTATACCTTGGTTTCTTTTTTTGTGTTTAGTAGCGTTACTTCAGCTGTTCTGTTTTTTTCATCCATCACGAGCCGTGTGGGCGTGATCATGATGTCAGAAAAAGCGGCAAGGGGGAAAGAGCATGCCGCTGCCAGTAAGAACCGTGACAATATCTGTGTTAGCAAGCGCTGGGTTCGTGTTGAGGGGTGCTGTTTGGTCATGGGGGTCGTGCTCCGTTTGGATTAAAGCGAGAGATAAACAAATAAAAGCAAAATACGTGCCTAGTTTGTTACCAGTTTACTTGAATTAAAATATTGCCTGAATAGGGGGACGCATAATAGATGCCGGTTGTGCCCGTTGTTTTGAGTGTGGCGCCCACATAAAACTCTGTTTCGCCTATGCCATTTGTCTGTCGTTGGCTAGGGTATTCAAAGTCTTCAATGAGAAACGTCTCGCGTGTGCCTGTGCCGTTCCATGTAATGAAGCTGTTGGGGATGTTAATGGAGACACTGGTGTTGATGGGCATTCCGGTGAGTCGGTAGATGCCATTCTGTCCGGGCATGAGGATGTGTATTTTTTGTGTGCTGGTTGAGCTGGAGAGGTTGCTGCTCGGCACGGTTAATGTTGATACAAGGTCGTTTCCGGTGACAACAAACGAGCCAAAACTAATGGGTTGTATTTCTTCAATCCCTGCGGTGACTGTCGAGCAGTAACCGGCAGCCACCAGTACTAGTAGGGTGGTAAGCTTATTCTGTGGTAAGTGTGGGTGTGTCATTATTAATGTTACCAAGCCTGTACGGCATCGCCAGCAAAAATGTTTCGGGTGGATAGGTTGTCTTGCAGCGTGGCTTGTGCGCCAGCTGAATGTGATTCGGTAATTGTGACTTTTCCATATCGTTCAAGCCGATAGCTACCTTGTGGGGCGTTGGGCCATGTGGCATTGATGCGTTGGTATAGCTGTAATGTGTCGCCGGGCATCAGTAGGCTTTCAATGCCGATATCCAGTGTAATAATGTCTCTGTTGACAGCGACAATGTTGGCTTGCATGGGAATGCAGTCTAATGCTGTGCTGATGAAGTGGCCTTGTTTTTTTAAGACATCATTGATAGTGATGCCGTATGTTGTAGTGAGGTAGTTGCTATTCAGTGTTTTGTTGTTAGATTGCGTGTTTTGGCGAACCTCGGCCTGACCGGCAAAGCGTTGCCGTTTAATGGCAAGACCTGATGTACCATCATATAGCGTGGTGGAGACAACGAGGTGGCGTGTTGCTTGGTTGAGCGTGCTGCTATAAAACGCATGGCCTTTTTCGACTGACATGTTTTCAATGGTTCCTGCAAGAATGAACTGAACGCCAAGTGACTGGGCCAGTGCAATGATTTGTGCTTGTGTGCTAGGTACGTCAGGGTCAGTACTGATTTGTTTATGGGTCCATAGTTGCCGGTGGGTTGCACTGGTGACGAGGAAGAGTTCAGTGTCGATGAACTGCTTCAGGGCGTGTGGATATTCATGTGTTATGTGAGGAAAGTCTACGCTGTCTTTGGGGGCCTCTAGCGCAAACCCGATGACGCCTATTTTACGCCGATAGAGGTATCGTACGTCTTTCTCGGCTGTGCAAAATAGGGAGGGTTCGACTTTTTCGAGGAGCGGAGGCTCCTCTTTAGGGGGGGGGGGGCTTCAGCTATGATGGGTGTGATTTCTTCAACTACGATGGCTTTTTTGGGTGCTTGGTCCCCGTCAAGAAATGCGTATAACGTGGTTTTTGGCATCAACCGGGATGTGACGCTTTGGCAGCCAGCAAGCATGATCGGCATTAAAATGCAGCTAATCATTACTGTGAATTGGCGCTTAGCCATTGGATGGTTTTCCTTGGTGTCTGCTGTGTTGGTTTTTTGGCGTTTCACTTGTTTGGTATCTATTAAGCAATTTATAGGCCATTGGTGTGAGCCTGGCTAGTTAAGGCGATGGGTTATCCCTGTGATCTGTAAATAAGGCATGTTTTTTGCTTGAGATCTCTTTATGAATTGGAAACGCCAAATTTTTGTGCGTTTACGGTGTGCCGATTGCACATAATAAAGATGAGCGTAATACGTAATGATGAATAGTTGTGATGTATGTTAATGCCGTCGTTAAGACAGAGGTTAATGCAAATGCAAATGTTGAGACGCATTCAGCAACGCTTGTTGTTTTTGATGTTAGTCATGATAAGCCAGCAGTCGATAGCTGAATTGTTTCATGAGGATAACCTTGTATTGTTGTCGCTGAGGTATGGGCAGTTTCAATTAAGTGACAATGTAGAAGGATATTCGGAAGACGAGGAGACCTTTTTATTGATTGATGATTTTACCGATGCGTTAAACATGCCTTTAACGATAGATGTGGATAAACAACGTATTGAAGGTTTTTTGTTTGCAGAAATGAAGCCATTCACGCTTCAACGAAAAAATGACAGCTGGTTGGTCGATGTCGACCGACAAAAAATACCCGTGCCGGATGCCGACATACGGCTTTATGGCGGTTATTGGTATGTGAATATACGGTCTATGGAGCAATGGTTTAATGTGCAGTTAATCTTGCGTTATTCAGAAATGGTGTTGGTGTTAAAAACAGAGCAGCCTTTTCCATTGATAGAAAAAATAAAACGCATGAAGCAAACGGTAAATGATCAGCAGGAGCTAATGTCCCCTGTAGTAAATCCAAGGGTTAATGCGCCTTATGAACTTTATGCGTTGCCAGCGGCAGATATTCGGTTGGGTTATGCGGCTAGAAAAAAAGACGGTGGTGATATGACGGATACTACTAGCTACGCATTTCAGTCTCGCGGTGATTTGGGGTATATGAGTACGTCTGTTTTTGTTAATGGTACACGCGAAGACGGTTTGTCGGGCGTCAATATCAGGATGGACCGTTTTGATAGTGAAGAAGGCATGACAGGGTTGGGTTTATCTCAGATCAGTGTGGGTGATGTGACGGCTTCTAGTATTCCTTTTGTGTCTGTGGATGCAGGTCGAGGCATTATGATTGGTAATGATATTGTTACGCGGGACACCACAAGAAACACGACAGTTATTGAAGGCAATGGTTATCCTGGCCAAGAAATCGAGTTATATTATGAGGATACGTTGATTGCTTATCAGCTAATTCCTGACAGTGGGCATTATCAATTTGAGGATGTTATTTTGTTTGTTGGTGATAATAACTTCACAACAAAAATGTATGATGATGTCGGCAATGTTAAAACAGACACCCAAAATATTGTTGTGGGGTCGAGTGATAAAGATGTGGGGAAATTTAAATACACGGCCACTTTACTGCAACCGGATAAAAATGTTATTAATGTGAGTCATCAGGATCCTACGGATACTAACTTAACGTCTCAGGCAACGTTCACGTCACGCTATATTTGGGGGCGATCATTCAGCACCCATTTTGGTATGGTGCGTCGGGAAACAGATGAAGATACGTATAATTATTACAGTACTGGATTTCAGAGTAATTTTTGGGGAACCTCTTTTTTTGCTAACGTCTCTTCGACAGAGGATGACTTGATTGCGAGTGGTTATGCGTTTAGTGGGAAAGTGTTGGATGTGAATTATTCGGTGGGGTCGAGCTTTTATAATGAAGAGTTTGTGAATGAAGATACGGGTGATACGCAAACGGTACAAACTACGCAGAATAAATCTCAACATAATATCGCACTCGCTAAAGCGTGGGCGAAGGTATCATCAACATGGAAAAGTACGTGGGATGACGATGTCAATGGAAAGAGTCAGCACCATGTATGGGGTTTGTCTGGTCGGAGTGGGCTGGCTAGCTGGGGCAACATTCTTAACTATTCAAAAGAAGAAGTTGCTGATGGTGTTGCTAGCGTCGCTGAAGGTTTTGATATTTATGGTGAGAAAGAGACAATGACGGGGGTTCTAACGATGAATTATTTTTATAGCCCTTTCTCTATACGCTTACTCACCAGCTATGACGTGAAACCAGAATATAACCTGCAAACAACCGAGCTATCGCTGTATTTCAAACCGAACAGAGACATAGTGATAAAACCTAAAATACGTCATAGCCATGTCGCTAATTCTACACGTTATGAATTGACGAGTGCGATTAACTTTAAGTACTTTCAATTAAATGCGACGATTCAGCATGATGACAGCCTTGACTCTACCAGCGCTTTTATTCAGATGTCGACATCTATCGGAAAACGCACCGGTAATTTTGGTAACTATTATGACATGGGAGTGCGTAATCAGTCACAAAACGGTTCTTTAAAATTACGTCTGTTTAACGATGGGAATTTAAACGGTGTGTACGATAAAAATGAAGAGCTGTTAAGCGGCGGTGTTGTGCGATCTGTTCAAATTGGTTCGACGAGTACATCGGATGAAGCAGGTATTGCATGGTTGACGAATATGCGTGCATGGGAACCTACAGATATTGAATATCAAAAACACACGTTAGATGGGGGGAATTTAAAATACAGTGGGTCACCTTTTTCTGTGTCATTGCGCCCAGGGAAGGCTGCAGAGGTTGATATGCCCTTTAATTATGTCGGTGAAGTGGATGGAACGGTTTTCGATGTCAAAGAAAGCGGCATGAAAATACCGGTACGTGGTGCGATTGTTGAGGTGGTGGCTAGCGGTGGCGGTGTGGTTGATCGCGACCGTACGGATAGCACAGGGTATTATAATTCAGATGAGTTGTCCCCAGGGACTTATACCTTAAGGGTGTCAGACCGTACTATTATTAGTCAATCTAATAAAACGGTGGTGATCGGTACGGATGGTACCTATGTGAATGCTCATGATATTGTGTTGCAATCAACGTATTCAACATTACCGGTTAAAGAAAAAGCAGAGAATATAAAAACCATCCTGAATAAACCAGGGGCGATTAATACCATCATCCCTAATGTACCTGTTTTAACGACGGCGCCCGTTAAACCTATCGTTAAAGCCAAGCCTAAATCCCCGCGTAAAACAGGGAATAATACGTTGCAGTTTGTTATTCAGGTGTCTAGCTATCGCGACCCCATTGAGGCTATAAAAATGGCACAGCGAATGAGAGTTTTAGGCTATGCCGCGTATACAGAAAGCTTTACGGCCTCTAACGGTGAGTTCATTCGTGTTTTCGTGGGGCCTTACGATGCTCGACATAAAGCCGAGGGCGAGAAAAACAACATCAATAGCAAAGAAAAGTTGGGAGCTTATATTGTGTCTTTAAAAGGCGCTAACTAAATAGGAGCAAGGGAGTATGACGATAACGTGCACTATAAATAGAGTTTTGGCATTGGCATTAATTATTGGCATGTCTACGTCATCAGTATGGGCCGAAGGTAATTTTACAGCCTCAAATATATCATTGGTGTCTGAGGTGAAGCGCAGTTCTAATCCTGCCTTTCTCGGTATGGGGTGGGGTGAGGATAAGGTGGTTGAAGATACTATTCCAAAAACACCTAAAGAAATCCGACTGGCGTTTGTAAAAGATAATTTGTATATGATGGTATTGACGAATGCCGCATCGCATTCTTTTTTTGGGGGCGCGACCTTGGGGCT
Source organism: uncultured Gammaproteobacteria bacterium (assembly GCA_913063125.1). Lineage (GTDB taxonomy): Bacteria > Pseudomonadota > Gammaproteobacteria > Pseudomonadales > Ketobacteraceae > 42-54-T18. The sequence continues at coordinate 88,948 of CAJXZM010000001.1, forward strand.
TGTCACAGCTCAACCCTTTGGTGTTCTCTTAGGTGGTGTTGTCGGTGCGTTGCAGGGGCGGTCTGATCGCTATAAAGCCGCAGAGATTAAATTGCATGAAATGGAACAAGAAATTTTAGCGTCAGAGGACTTCGATATAACAGAAGAAGAAGAGCGCCTTGCTTATTTTGCAGGTAAAGATATTCATGCCTATTTACCGAAGATAAGCCCTCTATTTGCAAAAAAAGAAGTGCCGGTTATTAACGAACCTCCCGTTGTTGCCAGTGACGACCCTGTTATTGTAGTTAGTCGAGCTCCAATTATTGATCCAATTATAGATATAGATCACTGTCGGTCCGATCGTAGTGGTGATAATGCGTCTTTGGCTTATCGTTTAAGTTTGCAGGCAAATCTTTGCCGTTATAGTATGCGATAAATGCGGGAGGCCACCAAGGCTAATGTGGGTGATGCAAAAAGCATGCTTGATGTAGTAGAATTGCCCACGAATAAATTACTGAGTTCTCTTCAACAACACCCCAGACTCAACATGATGCGTATACGGAAATTGATCAAACACCGCATAGCGCTCAATACTGTGCGTATCCCGTAACATCTCGACATTCTGTTTTAACGTTTCAGGGTTACAAGAGATATAAATAATATTGTCATACGCCTGAATCATTTTCATAGACTCCTCATCTAATCCCGCTCTAGGAGGGTCTACCAGTACGGTCTGAAAATCATAACTATCTAAATCAATTTCTTTTAACCGTCGAAATTCACGTTCTTTATTCATTGCCTGAGTAAATTCTTCTGCAGACATACGAAGAAATTCAAGGTTCTCAATACCATTGATCTCTTTATTGTACTGTGCCGCTTTAACAGAGGTTTTAGATATCTCGGTGGCAAGTACCTGGTTAAACTCGCTGGCCAACGCAATTGAAAAGTTTCCATTGCCACAATAAAGTTCTAGCAGGTCGCCGTTTAACCCTTTCGACACGTCGATAGTCCATGTCAGCATTTTCTCATTCACTTTGGCGTTAGGTTGGGTAAATCCGCCTTCAATCTGTTGGTATTTGAGTGTTTTGCCGGCCACGGTGAGTTCTTCAAGTACCCAATCCCGTTCTAATACTACTTTTTGCTTTCTAGAGCGCCCAATAATCAATAGTCCAAATTGTTGTTGTAGATCTCGGGCAGCTGCTTCCCACTGTTCATTAACGGGCTTATGGTAGATCAACGTAACCAACGTTTCACCAGAAAGCGTGGTGAGAAACTCTATTTGAAACAGTTTTTTGCTAAGGCAAATATCACGATTAATCGCTTCCAGTAAACGCGGCATTAGCTCATTAATACGTTTCGAAGCAATAGGGAATTCAGTAACTTCATGAGGGTCTTTACTTTTACCCCGTTCAAACATGGCATAAAAGCAGCCGCGTTGTGTCTGCCAAATGCGAAACTCAGTACGATAGCGAAAATGTAATGGCTCACTGGTGAAAACTTCCAGTTCCGGAATGTTGATGTCTGTGAATAAGCTCTTTATTCCTGAGGTTTTAGTTTCAAGCTGGGCATCGTAAGTACTGGGGTCTGGGCTAAACATTGCGTTTCCGGTGTGATATCTGAAAGGGTGGTATATATTGCTAACCAATTGCGCGCATTATAAGGGAAATTTCAGGATTTAGGGGGATTAGGGAAAGCGCCGGTGGTTGAGAGTCTTTTTTTTGTAATGTTGTCAACTGACTGAAGGGTGTTACTGGTATTTATTCAGTCACTTCAAAGAGTTATTTTTGTTAGGTTAAAAAACGTACAGGTCTCTGGAGCCCTTATATCTTCTAGCTATATGACACTTCTACATCACAACTCACAGAGTTATCCACAGAAAATGTGGTTAACTTTGATTGTGGGTAAGTTTCAGTGTGAATAACTTTTTGTAATGTTAGAGGTTATCCACACTGTCGGGATTATTATACTGAGCCTTAAGACTAAATATCAATCCGTCAATGTACCTTCCCATTGTTGGCGTGAATGAGTTCTAGGTCGAAATAGGCGCAATTCAATACCGGCCCAAGCGTTAAGGAAGGTACCCATTGCGTAGTTATCGTTAAGCAATGAAAGCCTGTTAAGGGTATTATCAAACTGCCATTGTTGCAATGAACTGTCGCTGCAGGTGTTGGCTTCGATACGCTTCCATGACAGGGCCCGACCACCGTCAACATCTAAACACAGGTCTGGGCGTAATCGGTTGTGCCATTGATTGTTGGTGTTTTGATACCACTGTTGATGGCGTGTTTCCATGCAGGTTTGAAGTTCTACATCAATGGAGCTGCTGCTAGGTTCATATTTGCGTAACCCCAAGCAGAATCCTTGCGAATTGAGTTGTTGATACTGTTCCGGGTTTTCCGTGGTGAACTGCCATTGATAACCGTCAATTCCAAAAATACTGGAACCATCTTCATCCAAAATACCAGAGTTCATTGTTACAGTATAAGTAGCGCCAAATTCCAACGAGCTATAAGGTTTGAACTGGATCATATTGGCTTCAGCATGTTTTTGACCACTGTAAGCAAACAAACCTATTGATCCGAAGATTTGATGCCTCTGAGCGTCAGTTACTTGAAAACTGGTATTATTAATGGACGATGGAATGATATAGCGATCAAAGGTGACACTGATTTTATTGTCGGTATTGGGTTTGTTGATTGACACATGTTGCTCACCAGAAGCGGGGGTTGTGGTGATGTTAGCTGGCTCAGTATCGTTAATACCGTTTAATTTTTTCCAAAGGTGTTTCCAAAAATTCGCAGTTATACGACCGCCGTATTCTACACCCCCTGGGTAGGTCATATAGTTTCGGCTACCCCAAGGCATGAGTTTTTTATAATGCCAATAAAGGAATGGGGCGATTAAGGATTCTCCATACCGTCCAGTTTCAGATACTTTGGTCGCGATTAAAATTTGTGCTCGGTTCGCTTCTGATTCTGTAAAATCCATTGATTGATAGACTTCCACCAATGCATCTGCGGGGGTGTACCAGGGTTTTGGAATGCTGTGGTTACGGCTGTGCTCACGTAATACCACCATATCGATACCAATATCGGTAGTCTCTTGCCCTTTATGATCAACTTCCGTTACTTTAGGGATAAATAAACCATCGAACACCTGGTCTTGGATACCATGGGCTGCAGCTCCCAGGAAGTGAGTGGCGAGCTTTCCGCATTCAGTATCCGATAAATAGCGGCCTTGGCACTTTTCTATTACAACCTCTAAGTAGGCCTCTATGAATGGCGCCCAATGGCTTGCCTCTCCCCATGCATGTTTCTCTTGTCCTAAAAAACCAGGAGCATACCCCGCATCAGGGTATTGTGTACCGCTGTATAAGGCATTGGGGTTTTGGCTAAGTAATTGTTTTAAATCAGAATCATTAAGTTGGGCTATCGCTTTCTCGCTTTGGAACATATGGATAACCATACCTCCAGCGTAAAGATTTGAAGAGAGGATATAAAGGATGATTGAAAATAAACGAATATATTTAGGGTAGGGGAATGTCATTGCGCGCTCTGTATTTTTGTTATTTTTGTTATTTTTGTAAAGTGCAGCAACTAATTTAGCACTATAGTAGCAAAAATACAGAGTTTCTGGATAAAAAAGATACAGACTACAAAAAGGTGGAGCTTACAAAAAATGGAAATTACATCCCAAGCTGTTGCTTAATTAGAAGGGCTGGGTGTTCAGGGCCATCAAATATTGGGAGATCGTCATATTGAAGAAAAGCTATACGCCTGGGTGGGTGTATGTGATTAGATAAAACGTATAGCTTTTGTATTTTAGGTTTTATGCAATTGCATCAAATTGGATGTTGGTTAATTCTTCTGACAATTGCCAAAGTTGTTCCGCAACATCTTTTCGTTTCGAGTAACGTGATGAGCCGACTTTCTTTGGCGCGCCAATAACTTCAAAAAGCTTTGACGGCCCTATGTAATCTCCACCGTTCGCTTCTGCTGCTGTAGCACCGTAAAGTGTAGGCAAGGCACCGCTTTGTGCGTTTTGAGTGACATAAGGGAAAAATACTTTAGCAGCACCGGTGAATAAACTTGCACCTTTTTCAAAACCAGGGGTTGCAAGGTTGGTTGAGGAGCCGCCGGGGTGAACTGCGATAGAGCGCGTGGTTTTTCCTGCTGCTTTTAATTTTCGATCTAACTCATAAGCAAACATTAGGTTTGCCAATTTTGCTTGGGCGTAAGACTTATGTTTGCCATAACGCTTATCAAGCTTGATGTCGTCGAAATGAATCTTGCCGGTGTAATGGCCAAGGCTACTGACGGTAACAATACGAGAAGCTGGGGTATTGATCAGTGTTTCTAGTAATAAACCGGTTAATGTAAAATGCCCTAAGTGGTTAGTACCAAATTGCATTTCATAACCATCTTCAGTGTCTGACTTTGGTAGCCACATAACACCGGCATTGTTAATCAAAAGATCTAATTGCGTATGATCTTTTTTAAACGTTTCAACGGCAGCTTTAATAGAACTTTGACTAGCAAGGTCCATTTGTAAAAAGCTGATATCAGCGTTGGGCACGGCTTGGCGAAGAGTATCCATTGCCTCATTGGCTTTTTGTGGGTTGCGACACGCCATAATAACGTGAGCCCCTTTTTCGGCTAATGCCTTTGCTGCTTCAAATCCAATACCGCTGTTAGCACCAGTAATCAAAGCAATTTTACCGTGTTGTGACGGCATGTCGTTAGTTGACCAACTTGAGCTCATAATAGTTTCCTTTATCCTGCAAGTGATTCTTGGTAATTTACACCGGTGAGTTCTTCTGAAAGGTGCCATAGTTTGGCTGCATCTACCGTATTTTTAGCATGTTTTGCGATACGGGCTTTTTTCGGGGTACCAAATACTTCAAACGCATATTTAGGGCCAAAATAATCACCGCCTTGAGCGTCGAGAGCTGTGGCTGCTTGTAGTGTTGGTAAGCAACCTAGGGCGGGGGATTGTGATAAGAATGGTGTCATCGCATTGGAGATTTTTGCAAGTCGCTTAAAGTTACCTGTTTCTAATGCAGCGTTAGTAATATTGGTACCCGACATACCGGGATGAACAATTAACGACTTGATGTTAACGTTATTTTGATCAAATTGTCGCTGCAGTTCCAACCCAAACATCAGGTTTGCCAGTTTGCTTTGTCCATAACCACGAGCACGACCGTATTTTTGGTTGAGCTGTATATCATTAAAGTGAATACGGCCCCAATAATGCGCAAGGCTTGCAATGGAAACGACACGGGCGTTGGGAGCCTTTTTTAATAATCCGATTAATTGAGAGGTTAATGCGAAATGGCCAAAATGGTTGGTGCCAATGTGCATTTCAAAACCGTCAGCGGTTTCTTCTCTGTCTATCCAACCTAATCCGGCGTTATTGATTAAGCAATCAATTTGATCATAGTTGGCGTTAATCGTTTCAGCGCATTGGTTGACAGATTTAAGGTCTGATAGGTTGAGTTCGACAATATCTACTGATGCATTGGGTGTGACTTGTAGAATCTCCTGTTTAGCAGTTTCAGCTTTTTGAAGGTTTCTGCAGGCCATAACAATTTTTGCATTTTTATGGGCCAATGCATTCGCAGCAGCAAACCCAATGCCGCTGTTGGCACCAGTGATCACGAAGGTCTTTCCGGTTTGGTCCGGTACGTTTTTTAGCGCCCATGGGTGTACAGTGTTATTAGCCATCGTGATATTCCTCATAAAAGTGTTTGTTTTGATCGGTTATTGATCTGTTTATGCTGGGTACGATACTTCGATAGTTATCACATTGTCAAATAAATAGTTGGGTAATTCGTGCTTGTGACGCTTCAATGTTCTATTAAATTCTGGCTTTCAACGTGTCAATTACCTTGAGTTTGTTTTGATGTGAACTATATTGAACATACAAAACAAGGGGATAGGATGACATGAGTTATTTTGTTGGGGTTGCGAGTGTTAGTCAGTTAAAAATGGAATACCGGCGATTGGCGGCTAAATATCACCCAGATAGGGGGGGGGATTCTCGTCAGATGCAGGAAATCAACGCATATTACGAACATATTCGTACAAAACTTAAGGCAAAGGAGCGGGCTGAAAAGAATAAAGTAAAAGCACCAAAAACATCAAAACGCACCGCAGCATCGGGTTATGAACATAAGCCCTCCCGTCGGCCCTCTCATCAAAAAACAGACTCAGAGTCGTTAGATTTTCAGAATGTTAGCGTCGGGGAAACCGTTTTTGTCAATGGAACCGAAGGTGAGGTGACCGAGGTGAGTGACCTCAGTTTTCGTGTTGTTGCAAAAGGAAGACCCCGCCAAGCGATCTTTAATAAGATTGGAGGGAAGGGGAAATACAATCAGCGGCTTAACGCCTCCTATGACAATCGTCATAAAAAGCGTGGATTTAGTGCCGTCGTGTAGCGCTGTTTAGAGTTCTTTACGTGTAGCTATTCCAGCGATGATTTTATCAGAAGCATTAATCGACAAAAGTTACTGCTTCTGATAATTCAGCCCGATCTGTTTTTGCATTGTTAACATCTGCGGCTTCATCAGCAGAACCAAAAGACATGCCAAATAAAATGCCGTTACCCTCTGGTAAGTTAAAAAGTGCTTTAGCAGGTTCTGGGAATTGCCCCAAAGACCCCTGAAAGCAACTAGCATAACCTTTATCCGTCAATAACAATGCGAGTGTTTGCGCGTAAATTCCTAGGTCAACTGCGCCCATAATACTGAGCGATTTGTTCATTGTGAAAAAAGCGACATGGGGGGCGTCGAAAAAAGCCCAGTTTTTTAACATAGCCATTTGACGAGCAGGTTTATTGTCTCGTTCGATACCCAGAGCAGAGTACAGTGCATTTGCTGAACCATATTGGCGCTCTTTATGAACCCCTTCGTAACGTATTATCCAGTCAAAGTCAGGCTTTGGTGGTTGGCCTTTCATGACTTCTTGTATGAGCGCATTTTTTAATGCGTCTTTTTTCTCGCCAGATACTACAAATACCTGCCAGGGCTGAACATTGCAATTTGAGGGTGCTAATTGAGCGTCATTAAAAATAGCGTGAAGCTCTGCTTCAGGAATAGGGGTGTTCTTAAATGCGCGAGTAGATACTCGTTTTGAAATCGCTTCAGAAACAAACATTTTTAGCTCCAGGGGGTGGATTAAAGGTATGAGCAAGAAATTGTGATATTCATTTTTTGTTGCAATGGATAAACCGTTTTATAGCAAGGTTTGACCAAATGCAAATGACACATGACGATCTATAGGGTGGAGGCCTTGTTTGTAGGGTCGTGTATATAGGTTGTGCTGAGAAGTCGTTTTTGACGGTTGATTTTAAAACAAAATAAAACGTTAAGGTGTGATTGAGAAAAGGTGCTTCCTGGCAATGCGAACCAAACCATCATTAGTGGCAATAACAAGTGCGATATTATCGGCAGAAAGAATGGTCCCTGGTTGTACTGTGTGTGAATGTAGTTCCCATTCCGCAGCAGTGATTAGGCAGGGTTGGCCGTCAATTTCTGAATATACCCCCAAGCTCGCAAAGGCTCTGAACTGCTTGGATAGCGTTGAAGTTGAACTGCTCCAGTGTACCGTTTGATCTTCTCGTGAGAGCTTTGACCAGTATGACCCACCACTCTGAGGGGTTGAACTCTGATAATAACTCTGAAAACTCGATAATAGCTTGTTTAGCAATAAAGGCGTTTTGACAGTGAGTTTTGCTGACAAACTATCAAAGGATTCATTGGAATCCAAAGCAATGGCTTCTTGCAGTAAGATGTCGCCATCATCAAATTCCGATGTCATTTTGTGTAGCGTAACTCCTGAATATTGGCTTTCTTTCAAAATCAATGAAGGTAGTGGTGTTGGGCCCTTTCCATAAGGCAGTAGTGTGGGGTGTACGTTAATAGCAAAGGGCAACGATGTTGGGATGGGGATGCGCCAGGGGTATTCTGCAGCAAAAAAACATTCTACACCGTCACGAACCAGAACCTCCATTTGAGCTTGGTTGGGTTTATCAAAGGATATTTGACATGAAGTTCGTTCAGCGAAGGCTATAATCTGATCTGTATGAGGGCTGCTTTCACCCGTAAAAATACAGGTGATCTCGTGATTGTGGCGCTCAAAAATATCAAGGCACGAAGATAAGGCGTTGTAACCAAAATACGCTACTTTCATTGTTGGATATTTCCCTGTGATGGTTTATCTGCAACAAGCGACCAAAATGCGTTAACCAATGGGTTTTTTAAATTCTTTTTTAATGTGAAAAGCCCAACATCATAAGGTTCTAATGCAGGTTGAACATCCCATGTTTGAATGCGGTCGGCCAGGGGGCTGTGATCTAGAACAATTTTGGGTACTACACCGACACCCAGTCCTAGACTCACCATACTAACAATGGCTTCGTTACCGGTGACTTGGGCGTAAATTCTAGGGGTAACACCCATGTCCCGAAACCAAACGTCAGTGCGCTGACGAGCAATGCCCCCTTCAGAAAGTACCATTGGAACGTTACTCCATTGTGTGGGGGAGGTTGGTTGTACCATGGGCACGTCTGGATCGCTTTGAACCGATGGCGCAATAAAAAGCAAGGGTGAAATGGTAATGGGTTTGAAAACCAAACCTCTCGGTAATGTTCGTGGGTGAGCTGCAATGGTAATGTCTTCTTCACCGGCAAGAATTCGAGCGATAGCGTGCTCTGGGTCGCCGGTGTGTAGTTTGATCTCAATACCGGGATAGTCTTGGCGAAAGCGATTCAGTAAGTCGAATAAAATGCTGTAACTGGCGGTTACTGAGCAGTACATACTGACCTTTCCATGTAGCTTATCAGAATTATTGGTCAGGTCATGGCAGACGAGGTCCCACTGTGTAGTAGCTTCTTTCGCGTATCGTTGAAACCTTTGCCCCTCAGGCGTCAGGGTGACAGAGCGGTTATCTCGATTAAACAACAGTACCCCCAATTCCTCCTCAAGCTGTCTGATATTTCGCGATAGGGCAGAAATGCTGATGTTGCAGGCATCGCTGGCGCGGCCGAAGTGCAAGCTATCAGCAAGGGTGAGAAAGTGTTTAAGGGCACGAGTATTCATGATGCTAAGCATAGCTTAATTTAATGGTTGTTGCAGAATTTGATACGTTGCGTTGCATTTATATCAATTTACGAAAGACTGGGTTTCCTATATGGTAGCGCGACTATATCTAGGATCGACTAGGTACACTCAGATACGCAGTTAGCGAGCATCTCGACAATAACTTCGACTACACTCGATAGCACAGTAAATAACGTCAACCAATGGAAATTTCATCATGCCAAATAACTACTTTAATACACTACCTCTACGTGAGCAGCTAGAGCAATTAGCTAAGTGCCGATTCATGGATATTTCAGAATTCCCTGATGGCGTTGAAGCCCTTAAAGGCAAAAAAATAGTTGTTATTGGTTGTGGTGCTCAAGGTTTAGCGCAGGGCATGAATTTACGCGATAGTGGTTGTGATGTTTCTTACACATTGCGTCAAGCTGCCATTGATGAGAAGCGTCAATCTTGGAAGAACGCTACAGAAAACGGCTTCACTGTCGGTACTTATGACGAGCTAATTCCCACTGCGGATGTGGTATTAAACCTGACTCCTGATAAGCAACATACATCCGTTGTTAACCAAATCATGCCGCTAATGAAGCAAGATGCATGTTTGTCATACTCTCACGGTTTTAACATCGTAGAAGAAGGTATGAAAATCCGTGAAGATTTGACCGTAATCATGGTTGCTCCTAAGTGCCCCGGTTCTGAAGTGCGTAACGAATATGTTCGTGGTTTTGGTGTACCAACATTGATTGCTGTACATGAAGATAATGATCCTAAAGGTGAAGGTCTTGCACTAGCAAAAGCCTATGCTGTAGGTACTGGTGGTCATAAAGCCGGTGTATTGATGTCATCTTTTATCGCAGAAGTTAAGTCTGACCTAATGGGTGAGCAAACTATTCTATGTGGTATGTTGCAAACCGGTTCTTTGTTGTGCTTTGACAAGATGGTTGAAGAGGGTGTTGATGCAGGTTATGCCTCTAAGCTGGTTCAGTTTGGTTGGGAAACAGTGACCGAAGCATTAAAGTATGGTGGTGTAACAAACATGTTAGATCGTTTGTCTAACCCTGCGAAGATCAAATGTTTTGACCTTTCTGAAGAGTTAAAGCAAATCATGCGCCCTCTATACAACAAGCATCAGGATGACATCATTAACGGCACCTTCTCTCGTACTATGATGGAAGATTGGGCGAATGATGACGTTAACCTTCTGGGCTGGCGTGCAGAGACTGCTGAAACAGCATTCGAGAAAACACCTGCTGGAGACGTTGAAATCTCTGAGCAAGAATTCTTCGATAACGGCATCTTAATGGTTGCGATGGTTAAAGCTGGTGTCGAGCTTGCGTTTGAAACAATGACTGCTGCGGGTATCATTGCAGATTCTGCATACTACGAGTCTCTTCATGAAACTCCGTTAATTGCTAACACGATTGCGCGTAAGAAGTTGTACGAGATGAACGCAACTATCTCGGATACTGCTGAATACGGTTGTTACTTATATAATCACGCTTGTTTGCCTCTATTGGCTGACTTTATGAAAGACATCAAGACAGATGTTATTGGACGTGGCTTGAATGTTGAAGACAACGGTGTTGATAACGCGCGTTTGATTGAAGTGAACGAAGCGCTTCGCAGTCATCCTGTTGAAGCTATTGGTGGCGTTCTTCGTGGCCACATGGCTGATATGAAGAAAATCGTATAGTGTGAGTTTAGCCAATATTGGTTATTCAATTCACTAGTGAAAAGGGCTGAGGTTACGATCTTAGCCTTTTTTTTCGCTTTTTTTATTGAGAAGAATGTCAGTTTCTCGATATTTATTCAGCGGATTTCGTAGACCGCACAATATTAGTTTTTATTTCAGAATGCACTGTAAATATGTCCCTATAGGCTTTCTTCGGCGTCCATGCCTCAGAAGTTTCTGAAATATAAAATTATATTATGCTAATTCCTCATCCTGAGTCAGCCTGATTTAGCGATAATAACCCTTACTTAAAAAGTCGGATTCTTATGACGCATTGTTCACCTATTCGCCTAGAAAACCTTACTGTGAATTTTGATGACCGTTTTCAATTAACGGATATTAACTGGCAGATTGACCCTTTACAGCATTGGGTTATCACTGGAGCCAATGGTGCAGGAAAGTCAGCATTAGCCGCGATTCTTGCGGGTGTTATTAACAATGGCGCAGAATGTTTGTCGGGAACGGCAGAGGGGTTACCTGTAAGGGTAGGGTTGGTTTCGTTTGAAGCTCAGGCTGAACTGATTGACGTTGAGAGGAAAAAGGATGACGCCGATATTATGGACGTTATCTCCGAAGGCACACCGGTAAGGGAGATCCTGTATGAAGATTGTCAGGATACTGAATTAGCTGGGCAGCTTATCGAAAAATTTGGTCTTGAGGCATTGCTTGATCGTTCTTTTCGCAAGCTCTCCACAGGAGAGTCTCGTAAGGTAATGTTGATTCGGGCGCTGGCCAGTAGACCCGATTTATTAGTGCTGGATGAGCCTTTTGATGGGTTAGATGTTAAAACATTGGAAATGTTGCAACAGCATTTGGCAACACTTATCGATACCGTACCGATGGTGATGGTACTTAATCGTTTTGATGAGTTTCCTGATTTTATTACCGATATTGCTTATGTTGAAAAAGGCAGGTTACAGCATCAAGTTCGCCGAGATGATGCCAAGGCTTATGGAGAGCTGTATAAGCTGCTGCATTTGAAAACAACGGATCTTTCTATCCCAGCGGTAGATTTAGAAAATGCCATTCCCAGCTTGGACCCTGATCAACCACTCGTTCGCCTCAACAATATCACGATTAAATACGATGAAAAGAAAGTGATTAGTGATTTGAATTGGACGATTAACGCTAATCAACACTGGCAACTTAGTGGGCCAAACGGCAGTGGAAAAACAGCATTGTTGTCGTTGATTACCGGTGATCACCCGCAATGTTACGTGAACGATATATTTGTTTTTGGCTTTAAGCGGGGCAGCGGCGAGAGTATTTGGCAGATCAAACAATTCATCGGTTACGTATCCACGGCTTTACAGTGGGAGTATCGGGTGGGCACGAGTATTCGAAATGTTATTATTTCTGGGTTTTACGACAGCATTGGCCTGTACAGTAAGTCTACCGATAAGCAGAAAAGTATTGCTGATCAGTGGTTGGCTTTGCTGGGAATGTCCGGTCGAGCCGATCAGCCTTTTAATAAGCTATCTTATGGTGATCAACGTTTATTGCTAATTGCACGAGCGATGGTGAAACATCCACCGTTATTGATTCTGGATGAGCCTTGTCTTGGTTTAGATGATATGAATCGACAGCTCGTGTTAGCGTTGATTGAAAAGATCTGTGCAGGTAGCGAAACATCGGTGATATACGTGAATCACCACCCCGAAGACCAAATTAGCGGAATTGAAAATTATCTGGCGTTATAGCGGGTGGTTTGCGAATGGTCTAATTCCAGTTTTGAACGGAATATACATGCATATCGTTCGAGTTGACGAACATATGAAAAATCAGTACTGTGATTTTAAATCGACAAATGCACTACAGCGGTAACCAAAACGGTTGAACTGGAATTACCGTTAATAAAGGCTGCACTGTATCTAAAATATTTTCCCAGCTTACCAAGTAATCATCTAATAATAATTCATAAGGAAATTAATGTGTTCACTATTGATCGTCTAAAATTATTTATCTCCATTGCCTGTTTATGTGTTTTAGTTACCGCATGTGGTGGAGGTGGAGGTGGTTCTAACGATGTACCGCCAACTGCTGATGATGAAGTCGAAGGTGATGGTAGTTCTAATGAAACACCGCCAACAGTTGATGATGAAGTCGAAGGTGGTAGTAGTTCTAGCAATGCACCACCAACCGTTGATGCTGGTACAGATCAAACGGTGAATCATACACAAGAAAGCTCTGTGAGCTTAATGGCTACTGTTTCTGATGATGGGTTGCCAGTGATTCGCTGGGTCCAGCTTTCAGGGACGCCTGTGATTTTATCAAGCACTTCAACGGCTGATACCAGTTTTTTAACCACTGGAGTCTTCAATGTAGATCCTCTCGTATTTGAAGTGACGGTAGATGATGGAACTAATGCTGCGGTTAGCGACACTGTTTCAGTAACTGTTATCTCTGCTTGGATGCTCAATCCGGTAGGCCTGCGTTCGACCAGTTTTATGGAGCTAGATAGTCCTCTTGGTGTAATAGTAAATGTGTTGAGCGAAAAGTTACAGACGGTTGATACAGACGATTATGTTTCTATAGAAACAAGGGGGATTCCAAATTATGTTATTACTCCTACACAGGAATTTATTGATAGTGTAAACAACCACCCTCTGGCGGCAACGGCTTTTATTACCGGTTCATCTAATCTGAGTCCTGGTTTTAATGTTTCCTTTGGCTCCGATATTGGCTACAACAGCAGTAATTTGAATTGCAATCTTTACGGAGGGTTCGGATTCTGGCCGCCGGGCTATGATTGTCCAATTGAATTGGCCAAGACCGCCTTCTTTCCTGTTTCACCTACAGTTGCCGCAACAGCGTGTGAAGTTGGCCAGGGTGTTATAGGGCTTTGGGTTAATGGCGTAAGCCTTTATGGCTGGAGCAGTGACGGTGCCAGTTACGACGCTAATTCTTGGTTTAATCTTGCGCCGGTGGCAGAGCAGTTTGATGTAGATATTTGCGGGGGGCATGCAGATCAAGGTGAATATATTCATCACGCTTACTCGAGTTGTCTAGCTACCACGCTCGGCGACGATGGCTCAGTTCATTCACCTATATACGGGTTTGCCGCCGACGGTTATCCAATTTATGGTCCGTACGAAAGTAATGGCACATTGGCAATCAGTGCTTGGATGGTCCGTGATTATGGAGACGCCGTCAGTGATGGCGGCTGTGGCACACCAGGGCTGCGTACATGCGTGCTTATCGACGAATATGACCTTTCAGCAGGCGTTGATACTAGCGTCACTCAAGGGCCCAATATAGGAGAAACCGTTACAACACTTTTTGATAATACGTTGAATGCTGACATTGGCTATTATTTGGAAGACTATTATTTTGCTGCCAAAGCAGCCACAGGGCAGCAACTTGACCAGCATAATGGCCATGATAACAACGATAGTCGTGGTTATCATTACCATACGACGGTGACAGATGATGGTTCAGGTAAGCTGGTACCCGCTTTTCCTTATACGGTAGGCCCTCGTTTCTACGGAGCGCTTGAAGCTAATGCACTGACTACTTGTGGGGCTGATGGTAGCTAAATTGTGCCCCTGGGGCGATTAGTCGTCCCATTACTACGCCCATTCCTACGCGCATGCTTTCATTGTGAAAAATCGTTGTTACAAAAGAGATACAAATATTTAAGTGTTTATGGCGGCTGTACCTTTCCTCTGTACTAACCTGTTCAAGTAGCATGAGAATTTTATTAAGTGCTATTTGAAATGGAACTAATACTAGTATGTATTCAATTGTTGAGGATTTGTCTAATGAAAAATAAAATTTGTTTAATCGTTGGTTTGATATGTTGTTGTTTAATGCAAGGAGCATTTGCTGAAACATGGACCTCTAGTTTATGGGCATGTGAAAAAACTTCTGGTACTAGTGATATCGATGAAAATGACAGGGTCGATTTTAACAGAGTTACAATTTCGGATGATGCCAATTTATTAACTTACTTTAAATGTCCCGTGGATTTGCGTAGCGATAAAGTTATTACCAAAATCCAAGTAGATGTTTACTCCGATACTTCAATAAATGTAATCAATTTAGCTCCAAATGACCCCAATATAGTGTATTCATTTCCAATATGTTCGTTAACCATACAAAATAGCCCAGGCGGCCATGATGTAGTGTCACTTATTCCAGGAAAGTCGGTGTCATGGGGTAATTATGATAGGCTTGAGGTTTCTAATCCTACGCTTCAACCTCATGCGCAGAGCGCAATTTTGTCGTGTAGAACGCCTTATTATGCAGATGTGACGAGGTTTTATGGACTTCGTATCACATATGAAAATTGATTAATAAAATTATTTACGACCTTCTCCTGATGGTAACTATTTGATTTTCTATCGGGGAAATTGCACTAATACCTACGTAACAATCACCGTCTTAAGGCGGTGGTTGTTACAATGTCCGGACTGAAAGCCCAGTATTTTGGCTAAACCCAGTGAAGTACTGCTTAACTTCAAAATAGAGTTGTAGCGAATAATAATGCCCCCTTAGAGAGGAGCTGCAATAGTCTCTAGGATTATATCGGCACTTTTTTTCGATTGTTCTAGCATGACGAGATGGCCTCCATTTAAAACGGTGTGCCCTGTTGGACCAAAATCATTAACGAAACTCTTGCCTTTTTTCCAAGGTAAGACCCTATTTTTATCACCCCAAACAATCATTGTTTTTGGAAAATAGTCTGCCATTCTTAAATTATTTAAGTGGTTTGATTTATACAGTGATTCAATCAACAGTCCCAGATTCTGTATGTTTTCGGGGTCAGTATTAAGATCTTTTAGATGATTTATAGCTTCCTTGGGTACAAGTTTGGGTTGTCCAATTTGGTATTTGACTGCAACACTCGTCATTGGTTTAGGCGTATGGAGGGTTTTCCTTACGCCATTGTAAAGTCTGTTCAATGACGAGTTGGCCCAATGATAAAAAAAACGACCCATTAATCCCAATGTACGGGGGACTAGAACATTAAAGAGAATCATTGCATGAATGCCTTCGCCTTTTACTCGGGTACAATATTCCAACGCCGCACCACTTCCCAGGCAATTACCTACTAGGACAACCGATGTAAGCTTATTTTTCTTGATAAAGATGGATAAGATATCTGCATAATCGGCTAGACCATGCTGCTGTAGTTCGGTTCGATGTTTACCATATCCGGGCCAGTCCACTTGGATGACAGAATGTTTTTCGGACAATATTTCAGCAACAGTTGACCATATGGTATGGTCAGTTCCTGCGTTATGTAATAGTACAATCGTATTGGAGCTTGGCGACGCATTTCTTGCGGGTACTGTTTTATAGTAAACAGGGACCCCATTACAAATAGTAGATTCCATCAATATCTCCATTTCTAAATATACGGTTGCTTGCAACCTGAAGCATGGCTTCGTTAAACTGTTGCGTAGATCTTAATAGGATGTGAAGGAGGGCGCTTGTATGGATCGCTTGTATGGATCCATATATGGGATCGATTGAATTTATTCCATTAGAAAAAAATGTCTAGCTGCTTACGGATATTACTTGGAGATGCTCCCATTGCCTCTGAAACAGTCCGGCTATAATGGGCCAAGTCGTGAAAACCTGATTCATGAGCAACCTCTGTAAAGTTCATTCCCTGAGCTAATAATGGAATACTTTTCCAAAAAGAGACGCTTCGTATGTACTGCGACAACGTGCAATGCATATCTCTTTTAAAGAGGGATCGTAGCCGAGATTCTGATAGATTTACTTTTTCAGCCAGGGTGCTTATCGTAAGCTCATCGGCTCTAGAGCGCTCTACAATATCAATAATATTTTCGACTCTAGGGTCAAGAGCCGGTGTTGAGATGTTCGGATCGCAAAGTGAATAAACAACAGCGTTAAATAGTGTCAAAGCAGCACCTATGGATAGTTCTTTAAAGAAACTTTGTCGGCATAATTCTTGGGTTTTTGAAAGCTCATTGGGTGAAAGCTCCCTGGTATCATTAGGTCCTACGCATTGCATCAAGTCTTTATACGCTGTGGTCGTGATAAAGGCGTCTATGATTGTGAGATCGGAGTCTTCTGCGTAAATGTTGGTCCGTTCTACATTGGGGCCTAGAATGGCACCCTGCAACGTTAACGTTTCATTGTCTTCACGGGTAACAACGAACGGTTTTCCAGAGGAAATTATTATAGTTACCGATAGTCGTCGATATGGGGATTCGTTACGTTCCAGTACGAGTGACAAGTCTTGTTTTAAGAAGTAACGGTCCCAAATATAAATACGAGGACGTGTTATTTTATTGGCCAAATCCCAACCCCTTTATGTATATTACCCTCGTGTATTTTGTGAGTATATATTGTTTTGGAAGTCAGACCTAAGATGGAAGTAATAAGGACTTAACTTGGGTGAGAATACAGTGTCATGTTACTTGATGGATTCCCTCTTTTATCTAGGTTAAGTCTGATTATTTACATGTTTTTCCTATGAGAAAGTTGTATTTTTGTTATTTTTACCCATAATAAAAGTGATAATGATCAGATAAAGTGGAATATAATGCAGCGTTTATTACTCAAACAGCTTGAGGATTGGATCGGTTTATCAAGCCGTAAACCGATATTGCTCGATGGTGCTAGGCAGTCGGGTAAGTCGTATTTACTCAAAGAGCTTTTCGGCAAAGGTCATTTCCCTAAAGTACATGTAATAGATTTTTTGAAAACCCCCAAAGCTAGCGTGTTGTTTGATGAGAACTTGGAGCCAGAGCGCTGGGTTAATGATCTGAGCTTGTTACTGAACACGGCGGTAAACCCCAGCGAAGATTTAATTATTTTAGATGAGGTAGGGGAGTGCCCAAGGGCCGTGCAGGCACTGAAGTTTATTGCCGAGGAGCAACCCAGTTGGTTTGTCTGTGCCAGCGGCTCTAATATTGGTTTGTTAGATCATTTTCCTGTGGGTAAAGTACATGGCTTAACCCTTAGGCCGATGAATTTTGAAGAATTTATTATGGCCTTGGGCAGTGAGCAGCAGCAGGCAGCTTATCAGCTAATGGACAGGCGAGAGTTGGTGCATCGACAATTGTGGCCACTATTGATGGATTATTTTTATGTGGGTGGTATGCCCGAAGCGGTGGCTTGCTGGAAGCGGGCGCAGGGTGACAGCTTAATCGAACGCCGTCGTCGAGTTCGTAAGGTTCAGCAAGATATTTTGCAGGGTTATGAACGAGATTTTGGCAAGTATGCCGGTAAGGTTAATGCGCTGCATATTAATCAGGTATTTTCCAGCGTGGTGGGCCAGCTGCAAAAAAATATCGATGGTTCGGTTAGGCGTTATACTTTTAATCAAGTGATTGAAAAGAAAAAGTCTTATCGTGATTTTTCCAACATTATTGACTGGTTAGAAAAAACGCACTTAGTTTCAAAAAGCTATGTCATCAATCAAAAACCACAATCACCCTTGAGAATGCAAAGAAAGGAAAGCTTCTTTAAGCTGTTTTATGTGGATGTGGGTTTATTGTGTTGTCAATTAGGTATTAGCGAGTCGGTGCTGGCTATGAAAGATATGATGTACAAAGGCCCGATTGTTGAAAATTTTGTTCAAAATGAATTGCTGTCTTACGGACTTAGAGAAAGCTATAGCTGGCATGAAAATACCGCAGAAATTGAATTTGTTTTAGACACCGCAGCCGGTATTGTGCCGATAGAAGTTAAGGCGGGTAAAAATACCCAAGCAAAGAGTTTGAAATCGTATAATTCGCGTTACGCACCGCCCATAACTATGAAATTAATCGGTGCTGTGGGGGGTAACTATACACATCAACGCGTGTTGCCGCTTTATTACACCAAGGCATTAGTGGAATTTATCGAGTGATTTTTCAAATCGACGGTTTTATAAGAAAAAATGGTGCCCCCGAGACGATTCGAACGTCCGACCTGCCCCTTAGGAGGGGGGTGGGGTATCTTGTATGGCTTGTTCTGTATGGGCTGTAGCTACTTGTTTTGATTTGGTGACCGTTTGGTGATCTTGCCAAAGTGTTTGGTGCCCCCGAGACGATTTGAACGTCCGACCCTTCGCTTAGGAGGCAAATGCTCTATCCAGCTGAGCTACGGGGGCGTAGTGACGGGGACTATATCAGTTGATTGATTAAAGTTGAACAGATTCAACTCCAATTGTTTCAAAAAATGTGCATTCAATATTTGTGATGCACTCATATTAGTGGGTGGGGTTATTCATTCATGGGTAAATGCACTTCATTCAAGCACTTGTTGCTCGCACTACATGGGGGCGCTACACTGCAACTCATTGAAATGAATAATAAATGATCACTTACTGATCATGTGAAACAGCAATTGGAACCCCGTTAAATGAGCGCAACGTTAACCCTTCAACAACTTGAATCCTTCCTGTGGGAAACTGCGGACATATTACGTGGCAACATGGATGCATCCGAATTCAAAGATTATATATTCGGCATGATGTTCTTAAAGCGTCTTAGTGATGCTTTTGATGAATCCCGTGAGGGTGTCATTGTCCATTACCTCGATAAAGGTAAATCACAAGCACAAGCTGAAGAATTGGCTGAAGATGAAGATGAATACGATAGTACGTTCTTCATCCCAGAGAATGCCCGATGGGGCACGCTGAAGGATTTAAAGCATGACATCGGTGCCGAACTCAACAAAGCTACTGAAGCCATTGAAGAGCACAACTCAAGCCTTGAAGGTGTGTTGGTTACCATCGATTTCAACATCAAGAACAAGTTGTCCGATAAGAAATTACGTGACCTACTGTCCCACTTCAGTCAGCACCGTTTACGCAATTGCGATTTTGAACGCCCTGATCTTTTGGGTACAGCATACGAATATTTAATCAAAATGTTCGCGGATTCAGCCGGAAAAAAAGGAGGCGAATTTTATACACCATCGGAAGTAGTTCAATTATTGGTGTCATTGTTAAAGCCCCATGAAGGAATGCGTATCTATGACCCCACAGCGGGTTCTGGCGGTATGTTGGTGCAAACCCGCAACTACTTAGCCAACCACAAAGAAAATGCCGCTAACCTATCGTTGTTCGGTCAAGAAATGAATTTGAATACATGGGCTATCTGCAAGATGAATATGTTCTTGCATGGTGTGATCAGCGCAGACATTCGCAAGGGCGATACATTGCGAGCCCCACAGCATAAAGAACACGGAGAGTTGCAAGTTTTTGACCGTGTAATTGCTAACCCCCCTTTTAGCTTAAAGAAATGGGGCAAGGATGAAGCTGATAACGATGCGTATGGTCGATTCCCTTATGGCACTCCACCGAAGGATGCCGGTGACTTCGCGTTTGTCCAACACATGATCGCCAGTTTGAACAATGAAGGTATGGCGGGTGTGGTAATGCCGCACGGTGTGTTATTCCGCGGTTCCAGTGAGAAAGTTATTCGCCAAGGCATATTGGACGATGATTTATTGGAAGCTGTTGTTGGGTTACCTGCGGGATTGTTCTATGGCACCGGTATCCCCGCATGCTTGTTGATAATCAATAAGAATAAGATGGCTGACCGTAAAGGTAAGGTATTGTTCATCAATAGTGAACTGGAATACGAAGAAGGTAAAAACCAGAACAAACTTCGTGAACAGGATATTGCCAAAATTGTTGATACCTTCGATAACTACACAGAGATCAAGCGTTATTCCAAGGTGGTGCCGTTAGCCGATATTGCAGAAAACGATTACAACCTGAATATCCGACGTTATGCAGATACATCGCCGCCACCTGAAATATTTGATGTGCGCGCGATCCTGCACGGTGGCATACCAGTACGAGAAGTTGAAGGTGAATACATTCAGGAAGAAATATTGGCTGAGTTTGATGTGTCGACGGTGTTTGACCGCGACGGTGATTACTACACGTTTAAAACTGATATTGAAAACAAAGAAGTTATTCACGATGTTGCTGGTGATGTAGATGCCAAGGTGATTACGCAGTTGGAACGATGGTGGGACAAATATCGTGTGTCGTTGCATGAACTGGATGATCAGGTGGCGACGGCGGAAGTTGTGATGAAAGGATTCTTGTCGGAGTTGGGTTATGCGTAACGCGGTTCCCGATGGGTGGCAGTATTTAAAAGTTGGTAACGCGATTGATTCTTCGGATGGAGGGGTTAGCGTAAATTCGGAAAATAGAGTTAAAAGTTGTAAAGAGTTTGGGATTCTTAAGACGAGTTCTGTTGTGGATGGGCGCTTTTATCCGCAAGAACACAAAGCGATTTTTAACCACGAACTAGAAAGGGCATCGACAAACCCAAAAAAGGATCACATTCTATTTAGTCGTATGAATACTCCTATATTGGTTGGGCAAAGTGGGTTCGTGGATAGAGATTATGATGATTTGTTCTTGCCAGACCGACTATGGCAATTAAAGGTGAATGAATGTTACAGCCCTAAGTGGTTAAGCTATACATTGCGATCCCAAATTGTTGTTAAGCATATAACTGATGCGGCAACGGGCACCAGTAACACTATGAAGAATATAGCTAAGCCCAATTTAATGGCTATACCAATGCTGTGCCCCCCACTACCCGAACAACGAAAAATCGCTGCAATCCTATCGTCCGTTGACGATGTGATAGAAAAGACCCAAGCGCAAATCAACAAATTGAAAGACCTAAAAGTCGGCATGATGCAAGAATTGTTGACCAAGGGTATCGGTCACACTGAATTCAAGGATTCTCCGGTTGGGCGTATACCGGTTGGGTGGGAAGTTGTTCGTTTAGGCGAAATATACACAAAAATAATAGTGGGCTACGTTGGTAGCGTGAATGAGTATTATTGTGATAAAGAGGATGGCGTTCCGTTTTATCGAACTCTTAATATACGTGATGGCTATATCCGGAATGAACCGGTTAAATATGTAACGACGACTTTCAACGATAAAAATAAAAAATCACAGATTTTTAATGAAGATATTTTGATAGCAAGGGTCGGCGCAAATCTTGGAATGACTTGTAAGGTTACAGGGGTTATAGGTACTGCAAATATCGCGAATGCTATTATCATCAAGTCTGTTAAAACAGCGTCTTCAGATTTTTATATGGAGTATATACGTTCCGATTTTGGACAGCGGCAAATTAATTCGGGGGCAGCTGGTGGGGCACAAGGTGTATTCAATACTAAATTGGCTCAAGAACTTATTGTTCCAGTGCCTCCCGTCAAAGAACAAACAGACATTGCTGATAAGTTGTTGTCACTTGATGTTGTTATCAATCGTAATGAAAAAAAGCTAAGTCACCAGAAAATGCTCAAAAAAGCCTTAATGCAAGACCTATTAACCGGAAAAGTACGTGTCACGGTAGATTAATATGTTTCAGG
Organism: uncultured Gammaproteobacteria bacterium; assembly: GCA_913063125.1. Taxonomy (GTDB): domain Bacteria; phylum Pseudomonadota; class Gammaproteobacteria; order Pseudomonadales; family Ketobacteraceae; genus 42-54-T18. Next base: position 111,078 of record CAJXZM010000001.1, read on the forward strand.
ATGAATACGACAAGGTAGAAGAACCCGCCATTGAACAGTTAAAGCAACTGGGCTGGCAATACGTTCACGGTGCCGAATTAACACCAGACAAGTCCAGCGAGCGTGCATACTACCGTGATGTTGTGTTGGTGCAACGTTTGGAAGAATCCATCAAACGCATCAATCCGTGGATCAGTGAAGAAAACTTGCGCAAAGTCATGCGCGAATTGACCCATCCCGTCTTTGCTGGGTTGATGGAATACAATAATGCCATCTACCAAACGTTGGTCAATTACATATCCGTTGAACAGGATTTGGGCAAGGGGCGAAAAGGTCAAACCGTCAAGGTCATCGATTTTGACAACCCTGATAATAACGAATTTCTATGCACGAACCAATTTAAGATTGAGGGTGTAAACCAGAATATTATCCCTGATATTGTGTGCTTCGTGAATGGATTGCCGTTGGCGGTGATCGAATGTAAGTCACCATACATATCCAGCCCAATGGCTGAAGGTGTCAATCAGTTACGCCGATACGCCAACCTTCGCAACCCTGAGACCGATGAAGGTGCACAGCGATTGTTCTGGTACAACCAGCTAATGGTATCCACATGTCGCGATCAAGCCAAGGTAGGCACCATATCGTCCACTGGGCAACATTATGGTGATTGGAAAGACGCTTACCCGTTCACGGATAGTGACTTGCTCAACTTAGGTAAGCCTGTCGCCCATAAAGTTCAGGATGTGCCGTCACCAGCTTACCTAGCGAATGCCAAAGCCGTAGCCGGTTTGGGTGAAGTGACCGCACAACAGCGGTTATTGGCTGGCATGTTCAATCGTGAAAGTTTCTTGGACATAGTTCAAAACTTTGTCATCTATGAACCTGTAGATGGTCGACTGATTAAGAAGGTTGCCCGGTATCAACAGTTTCGTGCAGTCAACAAAGTGATGGAACGCCTTAAAGCAGGCAAGAATCGTAAGGAAAAATCTGGAGTGGTATGGCATACCCAAGGATCAGGAAAGTCGCTGACGATGGTTATGCTGGCTGTGAAGATGCGCCGTGACCCTGAACTTCAACAATACAAATTGGTGTTCATCACCGATCGCACCCAGCTAGATGAACAATTATCCAATACTTTCCGTGATGCCCAAGGTGAAACGGTGTACAACGCGGGTTCAGTGGCGGAACTAAGAACATTGTTGAAGAAAGACTCATCCGATCTGGTTACCGCCATGGTGCAGAAGTTTCAGGATGCAGAAAAAGAAGGTGGGTTCGAAGATTTAAACCCCAGTGACAAGATCATTGTATTAGCGGATGAAGCCCACCGCACCCAATTTGGTGGCTTGGCAATGACAATCAATGCCGCATTACCGAATGCACCCAAGATTGGTTTCACTGGTACGCCATTGTTAAAAACTCAACAGATGGATAAAGCCTTCGGTGGGTATATCGACATGTACAAAATTAATGAAGCCGTTGCGGATGGTGCAACAGTGCGGATTTTGTATGAAGGTCGGGAGGTTAAATCAGAAGTTGCCGGAGATTCACTGGATAATTTGTTTGATGAATATTTTGCCGATAAGACCGATGAGCAAAAACGTGAGATCAAAAAGAAATACGGCGTGGAAAAAGCCGTTCGTGAAGCCCCTGCGCGTATTCGTTGGGTGTGCATTGATCTATTAAAGCATTACCGGGAACATATCCAGCCCAATGGGTTTAAAGCCATGATCGTGGTTGGCAGTCGTCACGCGGCAACTATTTTCAAGGAAATGCTGGATGAATTAGAAGCACCACCATCGGAGGTGATCATCAGTGGCGATCACAATGATGAACAGTACATTGCCAAGTATTCGGATATTGGCAGAGCCGCGTTCAATAAGAATAAAAAACCAGATATAGCCCCAGTGCGTATGCAAAAGGCGATCATCAACGATTTTACAAAACCTTTAAAGGAAGATCCCACAGCATTCCTAATTGTGAAGGATATGTTGTTAACCGGTTTTGACGCCCCTATTGCGCAAGTCATGTATATCGATCGGAAGTTGCAGGATCATACGTTGATGCAGGCTATCGCCCGAGTGAACCGAACATACAAAGGTAAGGACTGTGGGTTCGTCGTTGACTATCATGGGTTATCTGAACACCTGAAGGATGCGCTAGACCTATTTACCACCGATGATGTGGAAGGCACGTACCAGTCATTAAAAGATGAAATACCCAAGTTGAAGGCATGTCATACCCGTGCCATATCGTTCTTCAAGGGGGTAAAGGGTAAAGATGTTGATGACTATGTGTTGGTGTTGAAGAATGAAGATATTCGTGCCCAATTTGAAATAGCGTTTAAACGTTTCGCAAAACAAATGGACGTTATATTACCGGATGCCGCCGCTAAACCATTTATAGCTGATATGAAGCTATTGGGTAAAGTACATCATGCAGCCAAAACCAAGTATCGTGATGAAGGCATGGACATATCTGATGCCGGTGAAAAAGTTCGTCAACTTGTCGACCAGCACATATTAAGTACCGGTGTTGACCCAAAGATTCCACCAATTGATCTATTGGCGGCAAACTTTAAAGAATCAGTTGATAAAGAAAAATCTTCTGAGTCCAAGGCATCTGAAGTTGAATCTGCGATCAAGCACCACCTCACTGTCAATCTGGATGAAGACCCTGAATATTATAAATCGCTCAGTTTGCGCCTACGGGACATTATCGAAAAAACGGCGGGTAAATGGGATCAGCAATTAGAAATGTTATTGGATTTAGTTGGTACCATTGAAACAGGGCATCAACAGGCGGCAACTGAACTCGGGTTATCCGAAACTGAATTTTCTTTCTATAACATACTGGTAAGTGAGATTGCGCGCGCTCGGGATGATGATGTGCTCGATGAAGATGTTCATGATGAAGTTATCAGCACAACTAAAGCATTGGTTGAAATGTTTAATGAGGCAACAGGTATCGTGGATTTCTTTATGAAACAAGACGAGATGAAACGTGTCCAAAAGAATATCAAGCGTACTATTGTTGAGTGCAGTTTCGATGATCCCGACTTGCGGAAAGCCGTGATGGATCGTTTCATGGATTTAGCAAAAACGAAGTTCGGTAAGTGACCGCGTTGATGAAGCCTGAGTATATCCAAGGCAATGACTTCATAGCAGAGGTCATCCGAACCCAGCGCACCAAGTCCGCTACCATCAAGGTAGTGGATGGCATTGTGTCGATTGTTGTGCCGCGTGGGTTATCCGGCGAACGTATTGATCAATTGCTAAAAGATAAGAAAAAATGGATCAAAGAGAAAGTCACCCATTACAACGCCAGTGTTCCGGTGAGTACCAAGCAATATGTATCAGGTGAGGTGTTTTCCTACCTTGGGCGCAATTATCGCCTCAAGGTTGTTCGCGGTGCGTTTTCGCCGGTAAAGCTCGTACACGGCTATTTGGTGGCTACATTGCCCAATGGTGCCGATCAACCACTGATGGTGCGTAATGCTATTGCGGGTTGGTACCGTTATCGGGCGGAAGAGAAATTACGCGAGAAGGTTGCACGGTATTCTAAGATTGTTGGTGTTGAGCCACGATCGGTTGGGATCAAAACCTTTAAGTCCCGCTGGGGCAGCTGTTCTTCCAAGGGTGATGTTGACATCAATTGGAAGATTATCGCTGCACCAACGCGCGTGGTGGATTACGTGGTGGTGCATGAGCTTTCTCATTTAATGCAACATGACCATTCGCCTAAGTTCTGGAAACTGGTTGAACGTGTGATACCGAATTATATGAACTGTAAAGAATGGTTGAAGGTAAATGGTGGGGAGTTGGGGGTGTGACGACCTTCTTAGTAGGATATAATGCTGTTTTCAGTTACGTTAATAGCGTCAGCTGACTTTAGGGAGTAATCATGACTGAACGACCTAGTAAAGAAAAAATACCCAAGTTGAGTCCAGAAGATCAATCCTTTCTGAATGGGATGGATGCCACGTTTGACGATCCGAACTTCGTTGAAAACTTCGAAAAGGAAAATGAAGAATTCAAACGTAACCATGCAGAGAGACTCAAAAAGATTGAAGAGCAACGTTTAGCAAAGTAGTTATCCTTTTTAAGTGATTTTCGACAGTCCCGTGTGTTATGAATGCTCGTAGATTACGAGTTATCGACGGACATCCTATAATCTCTAATTGCAGTAAATTGGTGCAGGGGCAATGAACCGCTGACCAGTCACTACCCCAAACTATGTTCTGTCCAGAAATTAAAAATCTAAGGTGTGTTCTTCACCTTCAATGCCGACCCAATGTACAGAGTATTCATCAATCGAAAATACTTCATGTTTTTTGCTTTCAACCTCAAGCATTGTGAAAAAGATATCGATAAATGTTGGGTGCACATTACCGTAATTGCCAAGGTCAATAATAACTTTTGTACCATACCCCATGACCTTGGAGGCGGCTCGCACCGCATCATCCAACCATAGGTCAATCAGGATAGCCGCCACAAATGGGTGGATTGGCGTGGACGGGTCAATATACTCACCGGGAACTAATTCTGGAGTGACCAGCTTTGTAACCTTGTTGAGATCACGCAATGAAGCTGTTTTTAGGGTGAAACGATTTGGGCTTATGCGTATATGTAACATGTGTAATACCTTTATTATTTTTATTTGTGGCTTTCTTAATGTGAGTTATCCGATAGCGACACTTAGTTCATCTTCAATATCGGTTTGAGGCGGTGTTGTTTTTATTAGTGCCGAGAGTGCGCAGCGAACCAGTTGAGACTGATTAAGACCTGTGCGATCGCTGAGGTCGGCAAGTTGTTTGCACGCTGTGAGCGGCAATGTGAAGCACTTGCGAACCATATGTGATTTGCTCATGGTGTTTTTACCTTATGCTTGAGGTATGCCTTATTGCATACCTCACTGGTATATATGCAGCGAGTGCAGGTAATTTTGAAATTTGTTGAAAATAATTTGAAATGGATACTGGAAGTAACAAAATTATCGAAACCCGACGAGTGTGGAAGTTGATCGGTTCGCAACCAGTTGGTCTTGTAAATGAGGGGCGTGGGGTTTATTGAGGTTACACAGCAACTCAATGCCCTTTTTACGGGAGATTTGATATCGGTTGGATTTCATTTTGATATTGAAACGACTTTTCGGCGGTATTGGGTAGCCCGGTTGTTCGAGGGGAACTTAGATCGGCGACGAAAGAAATATCCTTAAAGCCCCGTCAAGGGTTGAAATTCATAGAAACAACCACAATGCATGAAGGGTGATCTGGGTTTTCTGCACCAGATAGCGTGTTTTCACTATAGAAAAGGATAAGACCGTGGGTAAGAAAGTCATAGATGCTAAAGAAGACAGTAAAGGTAACATCACCGCCGTGAAATTATCAGGGAACAGCACATACACCCCAGTTGAAACAGCTATGGATATGGCTGACAAGGGGCAGATAGATAATGCTCATACAGTTCGCCCAAAGAACGGTGCGAAAGATCATCTAAGGACCAATCCAGATAAACGGAAAGGTAATAATTTGGATGAAATGGCGAAGGATTAATCCCGCGTTAGCGATACTAACAACTTTATACGAAAAGGGTTTTTATGTTCATTCTGAAAAAAGCGGTAGTAAGCAAATACAAAAGCTACACCAGCAAACAAGAAGTACAACTTGAAGGCGATATAACTACCCTTGTCGGAAAGAATGAAAGTGGAAAAACCGCTTTTCTGGAAGCATTGGCAAAGCTGAATTACTTTACTGACGATGTAGGCTTCAAATTTGATGAACTGCACGATTACCCCCGTAATGAACTAAAAAAATATCAACGATCAGGAGATGACTTAGAAGTTGTTGTTTGCACATTCCAGCTTGACGATGAAACCATTGCTGAAATCAGTTCAGACCTTGGTGAAGGAGTGCTTACTGTTGATGGCTTCACAGTTGCAGCGCGATATAAAGCTGGTCGTGTGTGGTATTCCCTTGATTCCGATGAAAAGAAATACCTTGAAAATCTTCAAGGTCAGTTGGGTTTTAGTGACGATACAAAGTCGAAAATCACTTCATTAGAAACAGTTAGGAATGTTGTCAATCAAGATGCTGGTGAAGATGAAGAATTGACTGCTGTTATCTCCTATCTGAATACCAACATTGTAGGTAAGGCACATGACGGGGATGCCTTAATAGACGGATACCTTATAAGGAACTACATAAATCCACGACTTCCACGCTTTTGGTATTTTGATGAATACCACGAATTACCTTCAAGATTCAGCATTGACGCCATTCGAAATAATACGGTTACTGGTGAACTAACGAAGCAACAGCTTGAAACAGCTAAGGCGCTATTTGAGCTGGCTATGATCGATGTTGAAGAACTTGCGAATTCAACAAACTTTGAATCATTCATTGCTGAACTTGAAGCCACTTCAAATGAAATTACAGACACAATTTTCGAATATTGGTCAACAAACAACAACTTGGCTATAGAATTTAAAATTGACTCGATAACTAGACCCAATAACCAGCCCCCGGAAAAAATTCTTGATATACGCGTCAAAAATAATCGACACAGAATTACATTGCCCCTGAGGAATCGAAGTAAAGGCTTCAACTGGTTTTTTTCCTTTATTGTGTGGTTTAGCAAAATTCAGGATGAAAAGGACAAGAACTTTATTCTATTGCTGGATGAACCGGGCTTGAATCTACATGCTTCAGCTCAAGCCGATTTACTGCGTTTTATCAATGACCTTTCCGGCGATTATCAGATTGTTTACTCAACACACTCGCCCTTCATGGTTGAATCTGATGCGCTACACCGCGTGCGCACTGTCTACGATTCTGATGCTGGAAGCATTATTTCGGACGTAATACAAGAAAAAGACCCTGATACATTGTTTCCTCTGCAAGCCGCACTAGGTTATGACATTGCGCAAAATTTGTTTGTGTCTAAAAACAATCTGCTTGTTGAAGGACCCGCTGACCTTAACTATTTGACCTTTATGTCTAATTTGCTGGAAGGTGACGGGCGTGAAGGGTTACGGAGCGATTTAACAATAGTTCCTGTTGGCGGCTTGGATAAAGTGACTTCGTTTATTTCACTGCTTCGAGGATCAAAGCTGAAAATTTCTTGCTTGCTGGACAGCTTCAATAACGCCAAAGGCGCGCAACGTCTGGATGGATTGATTCAGTCTAAGATAATTAAGGGCAAGCATGTCAGGTTTTTTGATGAATTTGCTGGTGATGATTACGACAAAGCAGATATTGAAGATATGTTTGAAAAATCGGAATATCTTGAAATATTTGGTGAAGCGTTCCCCGATCACAAAGGAATAACAACTTCAGACTTGAGCGATAACAAACCGACAATATTGCTTCAGCTGAAAGCTATCCGTAACGGTAAAGATTTCAATCACTATAAGCCATCACAATTATTATTGGGCATGGGGCTTGGCGCTGACTATTTTTCAAAGGAAACGTTAGATAGATTTGAAACGATGTTCAAGGAAGTGAATAGTTTGTATTAGGAGTATGTGGTTTTTGCCCCAAAATGCCGCAAGATTAAGCCCTTCATAGAGGGGAGGGCTGTGCGTGTTACAATTTTTCGCTAATGCTTAGGGGTTTGCGCTTGTGGGCGTATCCTTGATTTCCCTGCTGTGGTGTCATTCATTGCGCGAGCACCACCAAAGGCTATGATCAGACCAGCGGAAGCTTTGAACTTGATAATCTAATTAAAGTAATGTTGACTGGGCTTCTACCACTAATGCGTTACTTTAATAGCTTTCGTTATGCGCAATTACGGGGATTTCTTGTTAATCTGTATACTGCTGGCACAATAGATTTCATAGACGCTCACCTTCCTTGTAATCCCGAGAGCGCACAATACACCACAAAAAACACTCTATCCATATCGATCAAACTTGCCACATGGTACCTCGCCTACCCAAAACTGATACTTCATTCCTGCACGCAGAAAAAATGGACTAATTCCATTCTTCTTCACATATTGATTCAGGTTTAATGTCGGCACCGGGGTAATTCAACAATTCCTTGGGGTGCACCTTCAGTGCACAAGCAAGCTTTAAAATATTGAGAACTGAAATATTTCGTTTTCCATTCTCAATATCTGAAATATAGCTACGATCCAATTTACAACGAAAACTCAATTCTTCCTGATTTATGCCTGCATTCTTCCGCACCCTGAGTATATTTTGCCCAAACAAAACTAATGGGGGGATAGGTGGTTTAATTGCCATTTATGCCGCTCACAAATGAAAGACATAATCTGCAATAAAAAACAAAACACCATCGACTTTAATCCACATTATTAAATTACCTGTTACAATGTGGACTTTAAGTTACTTTGAGGGGATTAAAAATGAGGAAAACAACTAAAGCAATTTCAATAATGATTATGCTTATGGGTATATCAGCTTCGCTGGTCGGCTGTAGCGACAGCGGTGCAGCACATGACACAGCCGAAGCAGTTATGGGAGCAATGATGAGCAAGTCCGGTGAAAGTGAGGCGGTAAAAACCTTGCTATCTCAACAACCTGAATGGCAATCAGCAATACAGTGCATTGCCGATCAACTGGAAGGCGCTGGATGGACGCAGGATCAACATGATGAGTTCATGTCCGAAACGGGCAATACAGGTGATCTCAATGAGATTAACCGCAACAAATATAACGAAAACGAATTGATCGAAAAGTTTGGCGCTGTTCTTGCTGCTTCGTCATGCATGTAGAAAGGGGTCAGCTATGAAAAAAATATTTTTCGCCTTATGTATGTTTTTAAGTCTATCCACCCTTTGTCACGCCAAGGACGTAACCAATTTCTCGGTTCGTGGTGTGTCGCCTTCGATGAACTCATCCAAATCTTGCGATATGCTGGCTGGGTACTTTATGGACGAACCGGAAATGCGTGACAAGCTGGGCATGGCTTCCAACAAAGATTGGATGTTCAGTATTGACCGTTACCTTCATAAAGGTTCATCAAGTCACCAGAAGGGGTGCAGAGCCGGTTACAAGGTGTATGACAAGTCAATCGGTGGTGCCATGACCAAGACCGATCACATTGAGGTTAAAAGTCAAAATGGACAAGTGTATTATGTTAACAACAAACAAACGTTGAACGTGGGTGGCTCCATTAACGATTGCAAGAGTCGACGCTCAAAAATGGTTTCTGGGTTGATCGGGAAATATGGTAAGCCTACCACTCAACGAGAAGATGCCAAGCGTGGTGCCACGTTTGTGCACGCTATATGGGACTTTAGCGATTCACCATCAGCGAGAATTGATGATGACGGGCACGAGAAGTTTGAGGCATACATTCAGTGTGACATGTACAGTCACAAAACTTCATTCGCCCAGATGAAGTTGGAAACGTCAGTACATTCTGGCAAGGCAATTCAACAATCAAGAAATATGATGAAGGCGAAGAAAACGTTTGAACCGATATTGTAAGCAGCTAAACGCAACGCGGGGTCACAGCCTCGATCCCGCTCCGCCAATCATTTGCACGCGCTCAACAATCATAACAAAAGGAATTAATAGTGAATAAATTATCACGTTTTACTGCATTCATGATGTTGGTATTTTTGGTGCAACTCGGTCATGCACAGATCATTGATCAGAGCCAATATGAAGCCCTTCAGAGAAAAACATTAACAATTGAAGGTAATATGCCAAACCTAGAGCGTACGTTGCTGAGAGACAAGCAGAGGCTGTCTCAAATGAACCCGCGAGCTGGCTCTAGTCAGGATGACATTTTTCAAATAATGCAAAAAAATTATGATGCAGCTGCACTGAAAGTTGCCAATAAAAAAGCTACGTTACTTCAATATAAACAACAGACCACAGCTTACGAACAACACCTGAAAATCCAAGCGCGCAATAATAATATTATCAACCTCAACAGCAAAATTGATGCCACGCTCGCGACTTTGAGCCGCAAAGGTGTTTCCACTACCAGCCCCCAGCGACCAGATGATGTTGCCGCACTGGAACGTATCGAGCGATCACTGGAGGGTAAATTGATTGAGGTCGAGCGCAAGGAGCAAGAAGCGGCACAGTTGGCTCAGTTGCAGCAATCTATTGCTGAGAAGAATCAGAAGCTTGAATCGTTGGGAACGAACCCGCATAGGACAACCAGCGTCAATGAAATTGCAAGTGCCAAATCCTATAACGATAAGTTGGAATCTGATGTTGCTAATGCGGTTACGATAAATGCTGAAGAAGACCGTATTTCTGATGAACGTACTGAAACGGTCATCAAATATCTTTCGATGATATTATTTCTATTTGTCACATTCTGTGTGGTTTACTCGGCTGTCAAAGGGTTGGGACGTACCGCAGTAGTATTTGCAGACTATACGGACTTAACCCTTACATTTGTGTCAATCATTGGATTGCCATTTGTCATTATTATGGCAAATGCGATTGTAACTGATGATCACGGAGTAATTCCTATACTGTTGATAGCGATTCAATTTGTGGTCATTCAGGGCGTCAGCACTCGCAACCTTTATCATCTTAACGGTGGTAACACCATGACCACTATTTTTGTTGCTGTGGGTAGAATGGTGCTCTGTATAGGTTTGTTGAGCATGATTGCTGATTTGTTTAAGAAAAATCGCAGTTTCTATAGCCAAATCCTGACTTTGATATTTAGCATCCTGTTGGGTAAGTTAATATTAAGAATCGTCGCACGTAATGAGTTTACCCCGTTGGGTCAATTTTTCACCAAAACTAAGTTCGTGAATGAATATGATGATCAGTTCTTAACGGAGTATCGACAGCCCAGCACCGCAAACTAAAAAGTAATATACAATCAAAGCACCAGCTTTGTGCTGGTGTCAGTAGGATTACAATATAATAAGAAGGGACGAGTTAATGATAATAAGAACAATAAGCGCGGCGACTCTATTGGCGTTGTCGTTTTCCGCCAATGCATCATTCATTCAGCTTAATGATAATATTCAGGATCACGGTGACTTCACCCGTGATTTATCTAGTAGCCTTGATTGGCTTGACGTTACGGCATCCCGTGACCTTTCCTATAACCAAGTTCAAGCACAAATGTTAACCGGTGGTGCTTATGAAGGGTGGCGATACGCGACGGTTAGTGAACTTGATACATTGTTTTTCGATTTTGGAATGACACCGGCTCGAACAGATTGTTCATATGGCAATGCCTTTTGTGATTTCTCATTGGGTGGTGATAGTTTAATCATTGAGCAAATCATTAACACCATGGGTGATACATTTGACGCTATGGCTGACTCAAGGGGTGACAGTATTGATGCAGCACCTAATGGTGCCGGTTATGTAGCGGGGATTTTGGGGTCACCGTCACATATAGCGGGTAGTTACTATACGGCTTCAGTGTATGACGGTGAATACATCAATCGTGGTACCGGAACGTTCAATCGCGATAACTCAGATGAAATCTATACGGTCGGTGCCACATTCACCCCGGATCGACAGCAGCTCAATTATGGTAGCTTTCTTGTGCGCGCAGTTGAAGTGCCCGAACCCACAGGGTTGTCATTGTTTGGTATTGGGCTATTGGGGTTAGGCTTTGTTCGCAGGAAAAACCGAAGGATATAATATTCACTACCGATAAGAATATAGAGGGAATGAGCAAAAATGATGGTCAACGGGGCGTTAAGAAAACCCCATTGACCACCAGTGTTTTATAATGCTGAATCCAGATATATTTCGTTGACCGTGTTTGTATCATGATCAATAACAAACGATACAAGTAGTGGCTTATCCTTGCCTATATCCAAATAATACGCCGGAAATTCATCATACAAGTAATAGCCAGTATTGGAACCAAGCGATTTAACAATTGAATCTCGAGTTAGATTTTCTATAGGTTCATTTTTTTTAAGAAATGAATGAAACATTTTCGCTCGCGCCGATTCATTACCGGCACGCCACTGAGCTTGGGTAAATTCAACTGCCCCAAGAACTTTAAATTGGTCAATCTGAATTGGACTAGACCCACAACCTGATAGGAACGCAAGCATAGGCAAACAAGATAATATCTTCTTGATCATTTGATAACCCTTAGTCGACCCGAAGTTAAAGCCTTTTGACACTGAGTTGCTAAGTGCCCATCGGAACCACCAATTTTTCCTATCTCAATCCCTACGCGATTATTGTTCAAATCCATACTTTTCTCTGCCACTGGGTTTGAAGGTGATGACTCATGTAGATCCGTAAACTCTTTGGCGTCCGCTTCACCAATGTCCCGCGCCAATAGGGCTGACCAATAACAATGCCTAAACGCATCGCTTGAATCATTGTGCCCATTCCGACCAAATCGGCGAACCGTTTCGTCAAAGGCAATATCTTTATTCCAAGAGATGTAGGTCGCATTTATTGGGTGGGATTTCACGTAAGATTTTTCGGCTTCTGTTAGGGCGTAATACGCACTAGTCATAGTAATTCATCCTTAAATTTATACTGCTATAAAAAAACGAAGAGTACTACACTATTCAGCGGGTATCAAAACTTCGGTATGGGGCTGGTTATTTCAGGAGCACTTGAGCAATTCAGTCGTTTCACCACGGTATTGAGACATTATTCATATCCTATCATTCACCACCAAACACTGAATGGCTATCTTGGTGCGGTCTAATCACACCACCTGCTTCAGCTTCCTTAATATGTTTAGGGCACGCGTAGCAAATCATTCCACGTTGACCAACCTGTATTTTTACTAGCTGTGTATCTTTCTTTATTCTACACCGAGATCGGCTTTTCGTATTATTCGATATTTGGCATTGTTTGTTATCACCGTCAGCAATATTGAGAGGGTCAGGGTCACTGCTTAGCAAATGTTCATTATCACTAAACTCAATTACATCTGGCGTTGGCATGGCTGGTTCGCCATCATCCTTTAATAAGCGGTACACACTGGCTTTGCTGATCTTGAACTCTTTCATCAAGTCTTTGATTAATACACGGTCAGCGCGCTTTCTGCGCATCTCATTGACTTGTTCAGGTGTTAACTTAGCTTTGGCACCAAATTTAACATTATTCATTTTTGCATTTTCGATACCAGACATTTGGCGATCTTTCCTTAGACTGGTCTCAAATTCTGCGATTGCTGCAAGCATAGTGAAAAGCAAACGACCTTCGTTAGTCGTAGTATCGATGCTTTGATCCAGCACCTTAAACCCAACACCTCTATCATTAAGATCAGACACAATTTGATGAAGGTGCAATGTCGATCGAGCTAACCTGTCCATTTTGGTGATTACCAAAGTGTCACCGCGTCGAACAAATTTTAAACATTCCTGTAATTTTGGTCGCTGGGCAGTGGTACCACTGAGTTTATCCATGAAGATATGATCGTCAGAACAACCAAACTCTTTTAGTTGGGAAATCTGTACATCCAGCTTTTGCCCGGTTGTACTGACTCTCGCGTACCCGATCAACTCACCTTTATTAATCATAATTGTCCAATATCTCCTAAGATGTTATGAGAATTACATTATAAGACATGAAATGAGGCATATAAAGTGAATATCTCATAATGTATACAATTTGAGACGCCGGGCATGTTCAAGCCCTTCGCATTAAGCCGCAATATATTCGCATGCGCTGTTAACCACTTCAGGTATGCGACGAAGCATTTTTTCTTCACCACCCACAACATGACATAGAGTGGATTCCATTTGGTATTGATCCATGTGATTGGATAACTGCAAAGCTAACTTGTTTAACCCGGCACGGCGCATTCCTGCCCCGGCAGGTATTCCGTGGTACTCCCCGATGTGCTGTTGTACCTTAGCGGCATTGGGTGTCACTTTCCGTTCCCGGTACATTGAAGGGAAGTCCACTACATTCTTCATCGTCGATTCGACGTATTTGTATTGATCACTGCAAGGATCAAGGGCGCATCGTTGATATTCTCGTGTTTTACAACCAATGGCTTCAAAGAAAGTATATTCTTCATTATCTTGGTATTTGGCGTTAGTGCATGGGCAAAAATAATCTTGTACTGGAGTCCATGAGTTTTTGTCAATTAGCGCGCCATCGGGGATACGCTCTGCCAAGGATGTTACAACCTGCTTATAGTGATCAATTGAGTAGATTGGGGACTTCAGTGGAAATATTAGACGGTAGCGGTTGGGCATTTCTGGTGAGTTTCGAAATGAATTGCAAATGATAAAACTATGTTTTTTCCCATACCCAGCCTCTGACCAGAATTGTTTTGCACATTCATCCTTACAGACAGTCCCGCCATCAATATCAATGACAACAAGGTTTGCTTGTAGCATTTGTTTATGGCTTCGCAAACCACGCCCTGCGGTCGCGCCCTCGTCAGTAAAAATTGAAGGGTTGAACATCAGGGCATCATCTTTGTTAACTACAATGTCTTTTGACAAATCTCGAAATAGCCCAATTAGTTCGAGGTGTGAATCAAATGATTCAATATTCTGATTAAAGAAATCTCCACTAGCATTAAATCCCACGCACAGTGTGCTCCCTTGGCGGGGGCGATCATCGAAATGCACCTTACCTGCTATACTATTAAGAGGTGGGGTGCATTTCGATTTGATGGGAAGCTTGCTAGTGAAATCCAGTTCATCACCACCAATATAATTTACTTCATCTGCACCTAGACCGAATCGCGAAGCGATTCCCCGCGCTAGCGCGTCACCAATAACAATAATATCCACAACTTCGGCAGAGTTCTTGCGTAAATTGGTTCGCATCGCCGATTGAAACGCCCCTTCAACTACAGTCGCAATAGTCACAAATTCTTCATTAAAGCCCAAGTTGGTCAATAATTTGATGTGATTGCTATTCCTGTTCTGGGTTACATTGTGGAAATAGATGGTCTCGTTATCGTATTCATTCAAACCATGTGATATTACTGGGATTCGATTGTCGTTGCCTAATACACCGCCATAAAAATTGTTTGCGGCATAAATAAAATCACGCCCACCAATAAAATCCAATGCCTTTTGATCAATTGCCGCTTGATATTGGTTGCATAAATTCTTTGACCCGTATCCCGTATACCAACCTCGTGTTAAGTAATGTACTCGAACGCGGTCTTTCAGGTGATAAAGGTCATGGTATCGTAGTTTGCTTGTCATTGAGTGAGCCATAGTTTCAATCCCGTGATAATGAGTGAACCAAAAATGCATCATGGATATACCGATGTTGGCACTCAATAGTGTCACACCTTTGAATTTTGATGGCTTCAGCATTGAAATCGCATTTAACCAATTGCCGCTATCGCCAAGCGAATCCCACACATCAGGTTCAACAAACATTTCTTGGTTGGGGTCAAGGATATCCCGAAGAAATTTAAGAAGCCCCTCAACGCTTGTTAATACGTCATCAGGATTAGAAATTTCATCCTTCAACTTTGACTCATTCACTGAAAATAACGGAGCCATGCCACTGCTTGGGTTCACCGTCCCCATAATTACCCGATCTTTTATAACCCCAACATTGCGACTTACATCAAACTCATGATAATGATCAATCTGCACACACTCATCAAAGTATATTTTCCAGTTATCAACCTTGTGGAAATACGGCAATCTTAGGTATGCAGCGTGGGTTATTATTAATACATGACCAAATTTACTAGCCGCCTTCAAATATGCATCAATTACCAAGGTGGGCTTTCGGGTCTTGATGAGTTTTTTTACGGTGCTACGCATCAATCCCATATCCAGCAATGCACTAGCAATAGCCTTTACGTGTACATATTCATTTAACGAGTCTGTATCAATTAAAATAGGTTGGTGCCCCATGACCTGTACAAGGTTAGCTGTTTCTTTCATTACGACGTCGGTAGGCTGCACAATCATGTGATTGTAACGTTTGGCACCACTTCCCATAATATTGCTGGTGATAAAGTTGCACATCTGATGGGTCTTCCCCGAACTCGGTGGGGCATCGACAAGTTGAAGGTGGTTTCGTTGCTCTTTAATCTTTTTCTTTTTTTTGCGGGAAATAAAGTGCCCATTTTTCGCACTTGTAGATGTATTGGTCATTGTGACGAAATCCATTATTATTTTCGGTTGTTTTTATCATTAGTTGTCAAATATCCACATATAAACAAATCCTACAATTGGTTCAGCATCCACCCATTAAAATAACGGGCACGCGAAAGCCGATAGAGAATGTTCCCTTTGGATTCATAATTTATGTGGGGATTTTTCAGCATAAAAAACATTACAAAGACATTCGATTCGGGTTGCCCAAAAAGAATTGGTCTTGATTTTTTATGCTGCATGCGCCTTTAGGGTTTCAACAAGGCGCTTGTGCTGGGCGAGTAATGTGTCGCCAGCACCAACATATTATTGTAATTCTCATTTTGACGCAAGAAAAAGTTGACCCTTGTCGAAATGCATGTTAGTTGACAGGATTCAACTGCTTTTATTTCACATTTGATTATCAGGCAACTATTTAAATACATTTGATCAGGATGCGGGTTGAGCAAAACCTTATGTTTTATTTTGTCATTGGTGTTCGATAAAATCAGAAGAAATTGTACCCGAAGCTCAATAATCGTATAATGGGTGTGTACTTTAGTGGTTATTGTTGGCAATTATTAGGCAAGCTAACAATCTGAAGGTACACGCCCATGTTGCTCGACTTTGAGCCAATCCTGACTATCCATGGTTTTACCAACGCCAATTACGAATTCAATCTGACGACTATCGGATGGTCGTATGACCTCGAATTCGCATTTTTTGATTCTGATTCCTGCTTCGACATCAATCGATGAAAAATAATTCGCCAGTGGGGCAATCCTGATGCATTCATTCGTTGCGATCTGGTAACCCATGCCGGTGATATTTCAACAGCCATTAGAATCTTCGATCAACAGTGGCGTAATGAATTGCGGTATGAGAACCCCACTCGTGAAATTATCGACAAACAGATTAATCAGTCATCCGCCACCATCCATGTATTAACCATAAGTAAACACAACGCAATGACCGTTCTATTAACGATTAAGTAGAGGGTATGTTATGAATAGATATAAAAAGGAAGAATTCCTTAAACACGAGGAAATTCGCAAAGGATTATCTACAGCTGAAATCAAACAGCAGGACAATGAAAAAGCCATTGAAGCAGAAATCAATCAACTTGCCCGTACGATCCACATTGAACAATTCCCAGAAGAATATGATTATCAACTCGACTCATTCGCCGATGCAAATGTCCGCCAGCGTGGAGTGAATCCGATGAATGATGGTTACATTGTAAAAACCAATGAGACCCGCATAAACAAAGGTGTCACGCCCCTTTCTGATGCGGGTTTAGCGGTATTGGATGACAGCTTCAAGCTAGCTTACGCGGAAGCTGAAGCCATCGTACGGGGTAGTGCCGACAAGTAGATACACTGGAGACCCTTGTGTTGTGTTCAAAGTCACCATCACCACATAGGGGCAAAAAACGAAAAAACCCACATACAGACATATCACCGAATGCCGTGAATTATTCGATATATATTTGTGGCTTTATCGTACACGAAAGTTTGATTTCACCAATATTTTTTGAGGTGCAAACTTTGATTAGCCCTCACCTAAAAAATGTTGTGAATGTGACGAGGATGCACCTGACTTGTTTTAATTGCTGCTAGGCTCAATGGTATAGAAAAATATATCTGCAATCGTGGAGCGGGTTATGATCGAAGTGATACATGATAATGAACGAGAAAATAGAAATATCAAAGAGTTCTCTGAGATAGCCGTCCGCCAACTAAATTTTTCGGTAGATCGAGTAATAATCAGCTTCGTCGACACGAAAACAATTGGTGATAATCCTCGTTCAGATAAGAGAACGTTAGGTTCGTTGTTGTTGCTTCCTGATTGTTATAAAGTGGATATTGATAAGGATATACCGAGTTCAGTGCAGGCTCTGACCATTTGTCATGAATTGATTCATGTGAATCAAAACGTTTTGGGGCGATTAGCCCCTGTGGTCGATGGTTGGACGTGGGATGGTGAGTATTATGCAACTACATCAAATTATAGTGAGCGCCCTTGGGAGATTGAGGCAAGAGCCAAGGAGCGTGACTTGCTATACTCAGTATTGAAGGAGTACCGGTCATAAAGGTTTTGGTATGGATTCCTTCGTAACAACTTTGATCGGTAAATATTTATTAAATTGAATTATCAGGTTCAGCTTTCGAATAAAACAAATGACGCTCAAACACCAACAGCCCGATGGGGGCAAATACGATCACAATCAGCCGTAAGGGTAGTGCCATTGGTTCCAATGGTGTTGACCCATCCAGTTCGTTCATGGCTCTTGCTGCAAATATACCAACATTTAGCCAAATGATAATTAACGCAACTGAAAACACTATTGTCATGGTAAATCCTTTTTAAGTTATTTAGTGAGTATATTTTACGGGGACATGAATTTTGCTTTTGATAGCACGGCTTCTCCATCCCACCTGTATGCAACCAACTTGCCACCATTTGCAACGGAATAATCAAGGCAGGCGACATTGTTGGTTAATGGTGCGGGTTCACCGGTAAGCCAGTAGTGCCCAATAAAACACGGTGGTTGATCTTCGGTGTATGTTGGAATTATTTCTGGTATGTCGCAATGTGCTGCATCGCCTATGTCTATGCCGAATGGTAATGCCATGTCACCAAGCGAACTGGCATCGCTTTTCCACCATTGCACTCGAACCGCTGTGCGCTCATGGCGATCTTTATCTTTAAATGACACACCATCGAGCAACTCAACTTCAACACCCTTCAGAAGGGTTTCTATGGCGTTGTAGGTGTCGGTGTCTTTAGTGGATGCTTCAACCAATAATTCTTCGGTAAGTAATTTATTGGGCGCAACAGTTTTAATGTGTTCAACGTGTTTATCGTCCCAACAAGCATGAATTACACGTAATCCATCCAGTTCCAACCATAGCGGTAATGTGTAGAAAAAGTCTAAGACCGCCTGTTTTAACTCAAGGTCAGACTCATATTCATTTAAAAATGCTTGGTGTTGGCTGGTGTTCTTATCCGTGTGGGGTCTCAAATATGCACCATCATGAAGGGTATGGAATGCGAGCGCATTGAACTCGTGGTTGCCCATGACAGCGAGTGCGTGACCATTGCTTACCATTGGTATCACGGTGTCTAAAAGCTGCTTGTGCTGTCTCAAGTGCTCACCACGATCAATAAAATCACCAAGGAAGATTACCTTGCGATCTTCGTGTCGATAACCGGTGTCGCTCATCTGGTACTCAAGGCACTCAAGCAGTTTGATTAATTCATCAGCATGCCCGTGAATGTCGCCAATGATGTCGTATTTTTGAGGCGTGTTTGGTTCGTGGTCAGCGCCTTGGTTGGCGTTCGATTTATCCATAATGGAATTCCTTTTTAATTATTGTTAATGATTATGAACTCAATGGAGCAGGCGGTGTGTTTGGAAATGGTCAATACACGTACTCTAATACCACCGTTGTATCGCATGGTTTCAATATTCTCAAGTACCGGGCTTTTTTGTCGAAGCCATCTATACCACATGTTGATGAGATAACCAGTCGCTTCGTACATGCTTGCACCGGGTTTTAACGGTAGCGTGCATGATATTAAGCAGTTGAAATTACTTGGTTGCCGAAGTGTTTCTGATGTTTCAGCAATGAATGGTGAATTATCGTCAAACAGAACCCCGTTTATTTCATGGTCATATGCAGCAATGGTGTGATGCATATCATCAGTGATCGAAGTGAACCCATGGTCTTTGAGTATGATGGCGTATTCAATTGACACAATCGGTATTCCTTTATGTTGTGTCCAGTGCGGTGGGCGTCTGGAGCTGCCAGTATATCTAAAGCAGCCGTCCAGTATAGCACGATATGCATGCGGCTCAATGGGGCTGCGTTGTCATCGTGTGTGCTTCCAAGTAGCAAAACTACTACCCCCGTTGGTGTGATAAATACCTTCATCACACCAACGGGGTCAAAATGAGTAAGCCGAAAAAACTTTATGTAAGTGATTTACCCACCGAGTACCGGGAATTATTCGACAACCTTTGTAGTTTAATGGAGTTAACTCGAAGTGAACTATTAATGTTGTTGATGGTGGGGAGTGGGGTTGCTGGTGGCGGTGTTCAAGCTGTCATTCCGGATGCTGGAACTCGTGCTGAATGGCGTTCGATGGTGGTCGAACGAGTATTTGAATTCGCCACATCTTAAGGAGGTTGTTTGGTTATTTGTGGCGGCGCAGCGGCTATTTTGTGTGTTTCTACCTATGAGTTTTCATAGTAATAGTGCAATGCGTTCCGACCCTGCTTGTTTAGAGTCGAGTAAAACGAACCGGTTGCATCATTGTCGACTTCTGCTAGCGTATCCAGCTTTTCATGAATATCCTTGCCGCGATTAAACTTGTCCCGGTCGACCGATTTCCGGGCTTTCGTGGAAGGTTTGGTTGTGTTGCTGGCACTTAAGGCATTGTCGAATATAAACTGTTCAGGGGTTTCTATGACGTGAAGTTCATCGTAGTACTGGTGGATTATTGCGGGGCTGTTTCCTACTTGTTTCGCCAGTTGCTGAATAGGTATGACGCCACTTTTTAAAGCGGTAGTAATGTATGCTTTTCTGAAGCAGCCAACATCTCGTTTCTTTCCGTCTTTGTCATACAGTAAACCTGCCGATGCCAAGTGTTTATTTATGGCGCCGCGGCGGCTTTTTACATAATTGCCGCGTTCGTCGACGAATAAATGTAGATCGTCATGAAATTCCCAGCCAAATTCCTTGGCGTTATCCATATGAATGCTTCTCAAGTGTTTGATGACTTGGACGCATTCGGGTAAAGCAACCAAATAACGGCTTTGGTTTTTGCCCCATGCATAAATCTTTGTGTAATTCTTTCCGTCGAGTTTGAACTCTTCACAATCACTAAATTTGATGTTTCCCGCCTCGGTGACCCGAACTCCTGTAGTGTACAAAAAAGAAATGTAGGAAATTAATGCGCGGTGGTTCCGCTTGTGTTTCGGATTGCTTTGGGACTTCATGGTCAGTGAAATTGTGTCCAGTAAATGACGTACTTCATTCCACGTTAATCCGGGTTTTTTTTGGGGTTTACCATTTGAGCTTTCGTTTTTTATAGTGGGTATTTGATTGCCTTCAATGATCCTTTTTGTTCGCGCGTGCTCAAAAATGGCTCTAAGGATAGTCAGCTCCTTGTTAATGGTGTTCCAGCTAGGTTCCTGATTTTCACGAGCTGATTTTTCCCGGGCGACCTTTTTTCCGTCCTTACGCCTGTATTGAATTTTATCCTTTTTTGAGCCGGGTCCGCTAATCCAATATGCTTTGCGCCATGATACAAATTGATCAATTTCGAAATCAGAAATGTCCCCGATATTTTGGGCGCCAAAATAGGGGCTTAGGTATGTGTCTACCGCATATTCCTTTGCGTGTAGTCTCTCGGTCTTGTGGTCTTGGTCTTTTTTAGGCTTGTGTGCCTGACGTTCTGTGTCGTCTCTTGTTTTCTGTATGTACGCATTAGCAATAAGCTCGAATCGCTTGTCGCTTAGCGACATGTTCCGTTTGTTGCGTTGTTTAAACTCAAAATAGAGGTCTTCAGCCTCTTGTTCAGCCTCGTTCGCATTTTTCGTTTTTAGTGAGCGATTAATTGCCCGACCTTTCTTGCCGGGAATTTTAAACTTCGCGTACCAAATGTCTGAAGGTTCCTTGCCGGTTGCGGCATCGTCACGTTGATATATTGTTACGCGCCCGTTTGATAGAAGGCGCTCATTGCGTCTAGTGTTTGCCATGTGATGACCTGAAAAATGATAATTGGTAACGCTTTGGTAACATCATAACGTTACCAAGCACGATGCATCAAGGGGTTGGTGACATTTTGGTTACCAAAAACAACGGTAATTAGAGAGGCTTGAAATGACAAAAAATACAATTAAAACAAATAGATAGGCGGATTTCTTATATTTGGCGCTTGCCCTTAGGAGGGGGCCGCTCTATCCAGCTGAGCTACAGGGGCTTTTTAACAGCTGACGATTCTAGCCTGTCGCTTTGTCATATTCCACTCTTTAATGCGTTAACAGCCTGAATTATAACTATAGGCTATAGTTGTCGGGTGTTATCGGCGTCTCCCTATTGGTTATTAAAGAGGTTCTCAATGGATATACAGTTCACATCGGAAGATCTTGCTTTTCAAAAAGAGGTTCGGGCATTTTTCTCCGAAAATGTTACGGATGAAATCCGTCGTGGTTATACCGGAGGGGAGGTTGATCCTGCCATTATGGTTAAATGGCAAAAAATCTTGCATAAGCAAGGTTGGGTAGCTCCGAACTGGCCAGCGGACATTGGTGGCACCGGTTGGACAATTACACAAAAGTATATCTTTGAAAATGAATGCGCGGAATCTGGTGCACCATCGGTGATTCCATTTGGTTTGAAAATGGTGGCTCCGGTTATTTATACGTTTGGCAGTGATGAACAGAAGAAACGCTTCTTGCCGGACATACTGGAAAGTAACGTGTGGTGGTGTCAGGGTTATTCAGAGCCTGGTGCAGGTTCTGATTTGGCTGCGTTACAAACCAAGGCAGAGCTGGATGGCGATCATTATGTGGTAAATGGTCAAAAGATTTGGACCACTTACGCTCAGGATGCTGACTGGATTTTCTGTTTAGTAAGAACCAGCTCAGAAGGTAAGCGCCAAGCAGGTATTTCATTTTTACTAATTGATATGAAAACACCTGGCGTAGAAGTGAGAAAGATTGACACCATTGATAATCAACACACGTTGAATGAAGTGTTTTTTGATAATGTGCGGGTACCGGTTGAAAACCGCATTGGTGAGGAAAACAAAGGTTGGACGTACGCCAAAGTACTGTTAACGCATGAGCGTACAGCGATTGCCGGAGTCGCCCAGTCGAAAAAAGGCATCCAAAAGTTAAGAGAATTTGCTGCTCAGGAAAAGGTTGGAGCAGGTGTATTAGCGGATGATCCATTGTTTGCCGCTAAAATTGCAAAAGTTGAGATTGATTTGATGGCCCTGGAATATACCGAGCTGCGGGCGATTGCATCGGTATCGGCGGGTGGAGCACCCGGCCCAGAATCGTCTATCTTAAAAATTCGTGGTACTGAAATACAGCAAGCAGTATCTGAGTTAACCATCGAAGCTTGTGGCCATTACGCCCATGTTATTAACGATGGCGAGGCGATTGGCAACGATATGAGTTGGGTTGCATCGGCTAAATATTTATACGGTCGAGCCAGTACGATTTATGGCGGTTCAAATGAAGTTCAGAAAAACATTATCGCTAAGATGGTTTTAGGGTTGTAGGAATATTCGATTGGTGGATATTTGAATCTTGCTATCAGTGAAGTGTTCAGTATCCCCTTTCAGAAACGTCTGCGGCATGGAAGCCGCAGTCGAGTACGCATGGATGCGATCTTTTACGATTTATGAAAGGGGATACTGAACACTGAACGGTCTCCGGGATCTGCGAAATACCTACTCATTACATGCAATTTGAACAAGAGACATATTATGAATTTTGATTTTTCTGAAGAGCAAACGCTACTAAAAGACAGTGTTGCCAAGTTTATACAAAACGAATACAGCTACGAAGCGCGTCAAAAAAATAGCCAATCTGATATCGGCTATAGTGAACAAAACTGGTCAACCTTTGCTGAGTTGGGCTGGTTGTGTGTGCCCTTTACCGAAGAACAAGGTGGCATTGGTGGTGGGCCCGTAGAAATGATGATTATGATGGAAGAGTTTGGTAAAGGCTTAGTGGTTGAACCGTACTTTTCATCGGTTGTTTTGTCAGGCAGTTTACTGGCAAAAGCGGGGAATGAAAGCCAGCAAGCTGAATTGATAACTGGCATTATCGATGGTTCGAAAAAAATCACCTTTGCTTACAACGAATCACAAGCGCGATTTGATTTACATAACGTTGTCACTAAGGCAGAGAAGAATGATCAAGGTTATGTGATCAATGGTAATAAGAGCATTGTGTTACATGGTGCTTCTGCTGACCTGTTGATCGTGTCAGTGAGAACCGCTGGAGAGCCATTGGATAATGATGGAATTACGTTGATGTTGGTTCCTGCAAGTGCGGACGGGGTAAGTATTAAGGCAACAAGAACATTGGATGGTCAGCGAGCAGCAGAAGTCCAGTTCACCAACGTACAGGTTGATAGTGATGCATTGTTAGGAGAGGAAGGTAATGCAGCATTGGTTATTGACCAAGTAGCGGATGAAGCAATGTTGGCGTTGTGTGCAGAAGCGGTTGGCTCTATGGAGAAGCTTTACAAAGATACAGTAGCGTATACCAAAGAACGTAAGCAGTTTGGTGTGGCTATTAGTGGTTTTCAAGCATTGCAGCATCGTATGGTGGATATGTTTACGGCTCACGAGCAATGTAAATCGCTATTGTTACGGGCGGTATTGTCGTATGCCGCTGGTGATGCTGATGTGGCAAAAAATATTGCTGCGCTCAAATATCAAGTGGGTGTATCAGGTCAGAAAGTTGCACATGAAGCGGTTCAAATTCATGGTGGTATGGGTATGACGGATGAGATGAGTGTGGGGATGTATCTTAAACGCATTAATATGATCAATACCCTATTTGGCAATGCGGATTATCATTTACAACGCTTCACAGACCTGTCGGCAGCATAATGAGTGTTGCTAAGCCGGTGTGGCGTGGAAAGAACCTGATATTGGTCGTTTGAACCCCGGTATTCTTACAGTGGATCATTGAAAAAAGAGCCCTTTAATGTAAATTAAGGGCTCTTTTCATTTTCACCTTAGTATTAATAGAAAATGCTTGAACTGGTATGGCAATTTATGGTCCTATTCGGCTTAACCTGATCGAAAATACAATCTTAAGAGACGCTACAGACAGACCATCCTATGTTAGATACCAAGCCGTTATTGTTTAAAAGCTCCACTGATTTTCCCTCTATCAAACGTGCAAAATTAGAGATATTGCAAGTTAACCTAGGTTACTTATGTAATCTCAGTTGTACCCATTGTCATGTTAATGCGGGGCCAAAACGTACCGAATTAATGAGTGCATCAATGGTGGATAAAGTGATTGATGTGCTACGAGAGTTGAATGTTAAGGTCTTGGATTTAACCGGTGGTGCTCCTGAGATGAATCCCGAATTTCGGCGTTTAGTCAAAGCGGCACGAGCGTTAGATGTGAAGGTGATCGATCGTTGCAATCTTACTATTCTAAATGAGCCTGGGTATGAGGATCTTGCAGTGTTCCTCGCAGAGCAAAAGGTCGATGTTGTTGCCTCGCTACCTTGCTATACCGAAGATAATGTTGATAGTCAGAGAGGCAAGGGTGTTTTTGAATCCTCACTTGAAGGGTTGCTTAAGCTTAATGCATTAGGGTATGGAAAAGGTGACCCTTCATTAGTCTTAGATCTGGTATACAATCCTGGCGGCGCTTTTTTACCGCCGCCTCAAGCAGAACTAGCGCAAGATTATAAAAGAGAGTTAGGCGCTAACTACAGCATTGAATTTGACGGTCTATTAACCATTACCAATATGCCTATCAGCCGGTTTGGTAGTATGTTGATATCCAAAGGTCAGTTTGAGGAGTATATGACGTTATTGCGTGATAACTACTTAGCGGCCAATCTGGATAATATTATGTGCCGTAATACACTCAGCGTGGACTGGGAAGGTAATGTGTTTGATTGTGATTTTAATCAGATGTTGTTATTACCTATAGAAAAAAATAATCAACCGTTAACACTTTCTCAAGTATTGGAGCAAAGCTTAGAAGGGCACTCGGTTGTTGTTGCAGACCATTGCTTTGGTTGCACCGCTGGGCAGGGAAGTAGTTGCGGTGGCGCGTTGGCAGAATAAGGGTGAGTGTTGGAAGCCTTATCGTTCCGGTATTAAACGAAAACAGTAATGTTGAGAGAATACTGCTGCCACTACAGCGCTTACGTCAGCGTGGTTGGAGTATTGTTGTTGTGGATGGTGGCAGTACGGACGATACGCCTCACAGAGCTAAACCTCTCGCGGATAACGTTATCTCATCGCTTCCTGGGCGAGCAAAGCAGATGAATGCGGGAGCGGCAGAGGCGATGGGCGACATACTTCTCTTTTTGCATGCGGATACGGTATTACCAACCGATTTTGAATCTGAAATACAAAAGTTCATTGAGAGCGACCTTCAATGGGGACGTTTTGACGTTACCCTGTCAGGTAATCAGTTAATGTTTTATGTCATTGCATGGTTTATTAATACCCGGTCCCGGCTTACGCGGGTGTCAACGGGCGACCAAGCATTATTTTTCAAACGCCAATTTTTTGAAGAGCTAAAGGGTTATGCTGACGTACCTCTGATGGAGGACGTGGATATTTGTAAACGTAGTCGAATATTGTCAGAACCTTTTTTCAGTGACCTCAGAGTAATTACCTCTAGTCGACGTTGGGAAAAAAAGGGCACTTGGAAGACCATTTGGCTTATGTGGCGTTTGCGCTATGCCTATTACAAAGGTGAAGACCCAGCGGTGCTATATAGGAAATATTATTCGTGAAAAAACAACTCATTCAAGTTTTTTTTAAAGCGCCTGTTGAAGGTAAAGTAAAAACCCGTCTAATACCTGAGGTTGGCCTATTAAATAGTGTGGCAATTCATACGCGTTTGTGTGACCAGGTTATTCAATGTGTTGCGGGGTATGCAGGGCAGAGTGAAGATGTTGCGGTTCAATTTTGGGTAGACCTTGATGTTGACCATACCTTTGTACAAGAAAATGCGGCACGTTATGGCGCTGAAGTTTTTCAACAGCAAGGGTGTGACCTTGGCGAACGAATGCAGTTTGCAATGACGCGTGGATTGATGGCGGCAGATCAGGTCGTTATTGTAGGGGGAGATTGTCTTTCTTTATGCGATCGGTATTTAGCGCAAGCGTTTGAGATATTGGAAAATAGGGATTTGGTTTTCGGCCCGGCAGATGACGGTGGTTATATCCTTATTGGCTCTCACGGTTTGGAGGAAGGTTTTTTTAAAGGTGTTCAGTGGGGCGAAAGCACTGTGCTTGCATCATCGATTGATTGTGCTTGTCAATCAGGTAAAAGCTATGGCTTATTAGAAGAACGTTGGGATATTGATACTTGGGAAGATATTCAGCGTAATGCGCCGCAGTTACTTGAGGGATTGGTGTTGTAATAGAATGGGGTACTAGTGATATACTATCGTTAGCAATTTGTATTTCCACCCTTTATATTTTTACACCGTGTTTTTCTTTACGTTGAAGCTGAGTGATATAACGGTTTAGTACTCTCTCATTTGCACCATCCATATCGGAAAACTTTATACCAAGATAGGTGCACTTATCTTTAGTGTCGTATATCCAGTGCATTAGTCTGGCGCCACTATGCATTGAGTAACCATCCGTTAATACCAGTTGGCATGATATATATTCTTCGCCCCGTTTAGGTCTGGGTTCGATAAGCCCTGCCAATTTCATCCGGACCCCTTT
The DNA here is from genome assembly GCA_913063125.1 of uncultured Gammaproteobacteria bacterium. GTDB lineage: Bacteria > Pseudomonadota > Gammaproteobacteria > Pseudomonadales > Ketobacteraceae > 42-54-T18. The sequence continues at coordinate 138,532 of CAJXZM010000001.1, forward strand.
GGAGGACAAATCGACAATAGTGCCAGAGATAACCGGGTTAATGGCATGGAGTAGGCTGATTTTTATGGGGGTGGCGCTACTGATGCGAACACGAAATGCATCACGTAGTTGAGTGTTCTCTACTCCTGGAGGAAACTTAACGATATGAGCATAGCCAGATTTTGTATTGACAGTCTTTTGATATTCGCAGGTAAACTGACAATAGGTCCCTTCATGAGTAAGTGAAAAGTGAAGCAAGTCCCCGTGCTTTAAGTTTTCCTCATGCATGTTGGGAGAAAATTGGTCAAATGCAATGGTCCTTTTTTTCTCATCAAGCGTAATAATACCGGAATGAGCAATACCTGCTTTTTTATTAACAGAGCCATCCGCATAACAGGTTTGTACCGTAATGAGATGGTTTTCGTGAGCAAAGCCACCTAAATGCCGAACAATGGCTTTGGCATTGTGGTTAATGTTTTTTTGAGAGCCTAGTTTGGGATTATCATCATCGTTCTTTGATAAAAAGCGCCCAATGAAAGGTATTTGCATATAGGATTTATCTTGGTTTTGAGGTGGAGTAGGTCAGTTGAAACGCATTGTTACGTTATCAGTGTAGCAAAGTTACGGCAGAAGGTTGCCGGGTGGCAACGCTGCCGTTAGGCCATTGCTAGACAGCGGGTGGATTCAAGGGAACCTGTGCGTCCACTTTTGGTATAGATGCTTTGTTGAGGGGATTGGCCCTTCATTAGCCCCATTAAACGGTCAATGGCAATTTGTGAGTGAAGCAGTATTTTCCCATTGATTTTGTTCAAACTGTCGCATTGCTGCAGGCTGCTTGTAAGTTGTTCCCAGAGCAATGTGAACTTCTTTTGCCATTGGTATGGAATAAGCTTTAAAAACGCTAAAAACCCTTCATTATCCCCTGCAAAGCCCATGGATTGCATCATTGTGCGCCGCTGTACATCGGTTGATTCAAGATCGACTAACGTGCGTTGTTTGCGGGCCAATATATCGCTATAAGTATTAAATTGGCGTAGCTCAAGAGATTCGCGCTCTTCTTTTAATAGTGATACTAGATGTGTACTGAGATTGCGATCTCTCTCTAGTATCTTTAATAACGATTGTGCTTGAGTCGGATCTATTTTTGTCGCCATGAGGCTCTCCAAGATCATATTAGTAAAACTAATACATTAGAAAGCAAGGAGTGTGCCGACTGCCTGTGTCAGATTGGAGAATAAGTGTTTTTTTTGCTAGAAATACGGTCTAAGGGAAAGCTATGGGGAAAGGGGGTACTAAAGAGCCGCAAAACGTGAGTTGAGTTAAGTGGGTATCGGAGGCATCCGATAATGCGACTCTTTGTATGTACTGTTCGTATTTAAAAACGCGTATTTAGAATAAGTCATCCGTGCCGATAAGCTTATTGGCGATACTTTCCGCGTTGGGCTTAAAAGACCCATCGTTAATAGCTGCCCTAATCGCATCGACTTTGGCCTGATTTATGGGTGCTTCCGTACTGACTTCAGTTGCCAGTTTGCTAAGTGACTTAGCTTCTGCACTGATAACCACAGTCTCTTTACCCAAAGAGGGGGGGCTTGATGGTTGCTCGGGCTTGCTTTCAGCTTTGCTGGTTTGCCCGACCGTTTTTGCTTTACTACTACTACCGGCGTGACCGGTATTTAAACCGTTGATTTCCATGCTCATTTCGGAATGCCTCAAAAAATATTGTTTTAACTCATAAATTGTATCGGCGTCTTGAGTTAAAGCTTTAGCATAAAGTTTAATATTTTCATGGAAAATAACAAATTTTTAGCACTACTTGCTTATTCTTTTTGCCGACTATGTTGTTGTTAGCGTAATAAATTCACACGGTTTCTTTTTTTTGTCGTTATAAGTTATTGTTATAGTAGGGTATCCATAAAATAGTAACGTGTTATAAATTAATGGTTATTTGTCCAGGAGCTGATATTCGACCCTCTACTATTCGCCGTGTTTTACTATTTTTCACTTGAATCAGGTCACCAAGACTGCCATCGGTGAGGGCAACTCCCATTGCTTTTATGGATAGGCCTGAGCCTATCGCTTGGATTGAAATACTTTCTCCCTTATTTACCAGTTTTGGTGTGCTAAGGGATTGCGGCAGGATTACTCGATGAGAAGCAATGCTACGTTTTGCAATGGAGCCTATAACAAGAGCGGGTTTTGAGAAGTACCCTTGATTTAATCGGGTAATATCCCGCTCTTCTTTAGCAACGTTGCCGGCGGTAATAATTTGCCCCCTTAGAATGTGTTGTGTGGCAACAACGACACTCTCATACGCTTTCAACTCAAGAGGGACGTGGAGCGACCAGTTCTTCTGATCAAAGCAGGATATCTTTAAGGTAAGTCTGCCGAGTTTTTTACGTGTAGATGTTGGTTTTACGTCAAGTGGTGTATTGCAGGTGGCGAGCTTAAGTCGCGGATCTAAGTGCGGAAAAGTAGTGTCTATTCGGCTATATCGTTGATTTTCAGTAAGTTTTTTTGAAAAGGCGGTAACAGCAGAAAGAATTTGAGTTTTGGCGTTGGTTTTTTCTTCCGAATTGGCGTTGAGAGGTAAAATAAGTACGCCACAGATTATATAGATGCAAGAGGCCATAGAAAGTAATGCTCTACGCCGTATTAAATTTACCCAGAATCTGTTCATTTAACTGTTTTCGCCTATGCTCAAAAGTATGTGACGGTTTTCAGAATGTGTTTTGTCAAAAAGCCTTGATATAGTCAATTTTATGACATATCTGGTGGCATTGCCCTCATTATTCTGAAGATGATAAAAGCTTAAGCAAAGCTTGTGCCGACTTACAGATTGATGGAGTCAAATTATGGCTGGTGTTTTAGACGCAGTCGATCAACGTACCCAATTGGTGGGACAGAATCGATTGGAGTTATTGTTGTTTAGACTTGGCGGAACCCAGATGTACGGTATAAACGTATTTAAGGTTCGCGAGGTACTGCAGTGTCCCAAGCTTACGGAGTTGCCTAAACGTAATCCTGTAGTAAGAGGTATTGCCCATATTCGTGGGGGAACTATTTCTGTGATGGATATGGCTCTTGCTATGGGGAGTGCACCGTTAGAAAATATGGACGACTGCTTTGTTATTATTTCTGAATACAATATGGCGGTGCAAGGGTTTCTTGTAAAAGGCGTTGAACGTATTGTTAACCTCAACTGGAAGGATGTACATCCACCACCACGGGGGACGGGTAAAAATAACTACCTGACTGCAGTAACAGAAGTTGATGATAAAATTGTTGAAATTATTGACGTGGAAAAAATTCTTGCGGAAGTTTCGCCGATGAATGAAGTAATTGGCGAAGGTATTGTTCGGGAAGAAAAAGTTGCTGTAACGAAGACAAAAGCGCTTTCTGTACTTATTGCGGATGATTCCAGTGTTGCAAGAAAGCAGATAAAACGCTGTGTAGAAAAGTTGGGGATTGCTACCCATGTAGTAAACGATGGCAAACAAGCACTTGACCATTTGAAAGCATTGATAGAGGAGGGGGTTGATCCGAGCGAGCGATATGTCTTACTGATTTCTGATATTGAAATGCCAGAAATGGACGGGTATACGTTAACGGCGTCCATTCGAAGTGATCCTATGCTTTCTAACTTATATGTCGTTCTGCATACGTCTCTAAGTGGTATTTTTAACCAGGCTATGGTTGAAAAAGTGGGTGCTAATGATTTTCTTGCGAAGTTTAAACCGGATGAGCTGGCGACACTTGTACAAAGTCGTATTGATGCAGTATTGGATGTGGATGCATAACGATGGTATTTAAAACAGGATCGGCCTCGGCGTATAGCGACAGTGAATACCGCAGTTTTCGCGAGTTTTTAGAAAAAAGTTGTGGCATCGTATTGGGTGAAAATAAAAATTACCTTATTGATAGTCGGCTAAGGCGGATTATACGGGATAATGGTATTACATCCCTGTCCGATCTTGTGCGTAAAGTGGATCGTGCGGGGAAAGATCCTTTAAAACAGAAGGTGATTGATGCGATGACGACAAATGAGACCTTATGGTTTCGTGATCGTCACCCGTTTGAGTTCTTTGGGAATGTTTTGTTGCCAGAATTAGCAGAGACGGGGCAGCCTGTGAACATTTGGTGTGCCGCTAGCTCGTCTGGACAAGAACCTTACACCATATCAATCTGTGCGGAAGAGTTCAAAAAGAGGAATGCAACAAAGTCTGGGAAAGATGTGTCTGTTATTGCTACTGATATTTGTACGGAAATATTGGAACAAGCAAAGTCTGGTGTGTATGAAATGCTGGCGCTTAATAGAGGTATGTCAAACGACCGTCTGAACCGCTATTTCATAGAGAATCAGCAGGGTCAATGGAAAGTTAAACCAGAAATACAGCGCCGTGTTGAATTCAAGCAATTGAATTTGAAAGAAAGTTTTAGTGGGTTGGGGCGTTTTGATGTGGTGTTTTGTAGAAATGTACTTATTTACTTTTCATCAGAATTACAAAATCAGATTCTAAAAAATATTTATGGAGTACTAAAGCCAGGAGGTTATTTGTTTTTAGGAGGGTCAGAAACACCGCGTGGTCTGAATGATTATTTTGAAGTGCGTTATTATACTCCGGGTGTTGTATATAAGAAGAAGTAAGATCCTTCTTTAACGTATATTTTTTCCTCTTTTCTCCCTGCCTATTTTCCCCCCGGTAATTCGTTGCCTCCTCTACTGCCATAAAGTTGCCCATTAGGTTGCCGCTTTTACGCCTTCATCCGCACGACCTCTTTATATTCTGTTCAAATTGCATGGATTTTGATAAGAAACTAGCACTTATAGAAAAGTAATCGTTGTTTTTGTTCTTGGCACACAGGTTGCATTATTAATTGCGAGGATGAGGAAAGGACAGTTTTCCAAGGATGGGGCCTCACTAATTTAATGAAGCTTGGTGTAAAAAGAGGGTGGTATTATGGGAATTAGTTTCGATAAAGCGTTTGGTATACGTGATGATGCCCTTACTCTCAGGTCTGAGAGAGCATCAGTATTGGCAAGCAATATTGCCAACGCTGATACCCCAGGTTACAAGGCAAGAGATATTGATTTTCAACAAGTGTTGAAGACGATGACGGGAAAGCCGGGTGGAAGTTTGCCTATGACCTCCTCGAACAGCGGACACACCAACGGTTTACTGAGTGCAGATTCCATTAATGGCTTGCAATATCGTGCTGAGGTTCAGCCCTCTATTGATGGCAATACGGTAGATCTTCAAAAAGAAAGAACTGAATTTGCACGAAATACCATGGAATTTAATGCTGCTTTTACCTTTGTTAATGGTAGCGTTCGCGGTTTGATGAGCGCGATTCGGGGAGAATAATTATGTCATTGATGGATGTATTTGATATTGCCGGTAGTGGCATGAGCGCACAAACGGTCCGCTTAAATACCACAAGCTCCAATATTGCCAATGCTGAAAGTGTTAGTAGTAATATGGGGGACACCTACCGAGCACGACAGCCTGTATTTGCCACCCAGTTTCAAAATGAATTAAAGAAAGATTCTTTTGCATTTAACAATGGGTTAAATGCGGGAGGTGGCGTTAGAGTTGCCGGTATCGTAGAAAGTGATGCCCCTTACCAATTACGGCATGAGCCTCACCACCCAATGGCAAATGATGATGGTTACGTTGCTTATCCTAATGTCAACGTAGTGGAAGAGATGACGAATATGATCAGTGCCTCTCGTTCATTTCAAACCAACGCAGACATGATGCAGTCTGCGAAAGATATGATGCAACGAGTACTGCAGTTAGGCCAATAGCGAATACTAAACACATTTAAATACCTAATGCCCTTATAACAAGGGTGCAGGGGAGAAAAGCAATGAGTATCAGCGGAGTAGACAGTCAGAATCCAGCACTTTCAGGTCTGTCCATTGATAATGTGCAGGTTGAGGAAGAAGAAACCGATCAGGATATGTTTCTGAAATTAATGCTTGCTCAATTGGAAAATCAAGATCCTTTAAAACCACAAGATGGAACGGAATTTTTGTCACAGATGGCTCAGTTCAGCACGGTAGAAGGTATTGGTAATTTAAATAAAGGTATCGATGAACTCAACGGATTATACCGTTCGAATCAGGCGCTTCAGGCAACTGCGTTAGTAGGACGAGATGTCTTGGTGAGTGGTAACGTGGGTTACTTGGATGCTGCAAATTCGCTTAGTGGTGTCATTCACCCTGATGGTGTTGCTGCAACGGATGTTCTTGTGTCTATTAAAGATGCAAGCGGCCAAATAGTTAAACAAGTAAATATTGGCTCAGTGTCTTCTGATGATGAACCTTTTGAATGGGATGGTACTGATGAAAACGGCCAACGTTTGCCGGTTGGGGCTTATACCATGGACATTACTGGCCGAGTTGCCGGTGATGTAGAAGTAATGCGAACCAGTATGTATGCAAATGTAAACAGTGTCAGTATCGTGAACAACAATGGTGACATGTTATTAAATCTTAGCGGCCTTGGCCAAATAAGCTCAAACAGTATTCAACAGGTACGGTAATTTATGCTGCTATTGATGATGTAATATACATCTCAATCGTAATGTAGAAAAACTGTCTTGTTGTTGGAGGGAGTAGAATATGTCATTTAATACCGCACTGAGTGGGCTTAATGCCGCTCAATCTGAACTTGAAATTCTTAGTAACAACATCGCCAACGTTTCAACGGCAGGTTTTAAAGGGTCAAGGGCAGAGTTTGGGGATATTTTTGCCTCCTCTGCATTTGGAGGGGGCAGTACTGCGGTTGGTAATGGTACGTTATTGCAGTCGGTGAGCCAGCAGTTTACCCAGGGTAATATGAACTTCACATCCAATACCTTGGATATCGCGATCAGTGGCCAGGGTTTTTTCGTGATGGCGCCTAATCAAGGAAGCTCTGAACGAGTGTTCACTCGTGCGGGAGCGTTTGGTGTAGATGCAAGTGGTAATGTGGTAAATACATCGGGTCAGTTATTGCAGGTATTTCCCGTAAATGAGAATGATGGCACAGTACAGTCGACGTCATTAAGCAGTACGCAAAATTTACGATTACCTGAGTCGGCGGGTATACCGCAGCAAACGGGACAGGTGTCACTTGGCGTAAATTTACCATCGGATACTGCAGGTTTGGATATTACACTGTTTAATCCCAGTGATAATTCTACCTATAGTTCATCGACTTCGGCGAACGTATTTGATTCGCAAGGCGAAAGTCATGTGGCTACCGTGTATTACGTTAAAGATGCGGCTTCAGCAACGGGTAATGAGTGGCATATGTTTCATTATATTGACAATGAAGCAGTTGATATTGTTGGTGGGGATATTACGGCTCAAACTGCAAACGCTGCGTTGCCGCGCTCTGCCATCATAGAATTTGAAACCAATGGTTCATTTGACCCATCAATTAGTCCAACGGTGCCAGCAACAATCACAACGGTAGCATTAGGTACAACAGGGGCCAATCTTACTGAATGGCAGGCGGGTGTTGATGGGACGCAACAAATAACCTTCAATTATGACCGAACAAGCACAACACAATTTGCTTCTGCATTTACCGTAAACACGTTGTCACAAGATGGTTTTGCTATAGGGCGGCTAACGGGGTTAGATGTCAGTGATACCGGGGTCATTCGTGCAACTTATACGAACGGCCAATCAACGGCCGTTGGAAAAATAGCCTTGGCGCGTTTTCCAAATAGCCAAGGTCTAGCGCAAATCGGTAATACAGCCTGGACACAAACAACCAACTCCGGCGAAGCATTGCCGGGTGAGTCAGGGACCGGTACATTTGGGTTGATTCGGTCTGGGGCGCTAGAGCAGTCTAACGTGGACCTTACTGCTGAGTTGGTAGGATTGATAACGGCGCAGCGAAACTTTCAGGCTAACGCAAAATCTATTGAAACGGCCAATGCGATAACGCAGACAATTCTCCAGATCAGGTAACGTTATTTTTGAAATAAGCCGGTGCATAGCGCCGGCCTATCATGCGTTGTATATTGCATGATGGTGTCCAATTCTTCTTGGTTTTTTACTTCTTAATCTTTTACTTCCTAATAATTGAAATCGCGAAATTATGCCATCAGCTATTGCGAATTAATTTTCATGTAACAGGAAGTTGGCAAAGTCTTTGCAGCTTACTCATTAATAGTCACATTAAGTCAGGATCATGGCGCGAGGTTTACTGAACGCGAACAGTGGTTCCAAATGTAACAGGGTGAGTAATGGATAAGTTTCTGTATATATCAATGACGGGTGCCAAAGAGGCGATGACGTCGATGACGGTGCGAGCGAACAATCTAGCCAATTCATCAACGACCGGATTTAAATCAGATTATAACCAGTATCGTACTATGGCTGTGTTTGGCGGTGAGTTGCCTAGTAGAGCCTATGCCATGTCTGAGCGCCCAGGGACCGATACCACAGAGGGTTCCTATATTACGACGGGTCGAGACTTAGATGTAGCCATCAATGGTAAAGGTTGGTTTGCGGTGCAAACCGCCGAAGGGAAAGAAGCCTATACAAGGGGAGGTGACCTTAAGCGTTCACGCGACGGAATTGTTACCACGAGTACCGGGTTACCTGTGATGGGAAATGGTGGTCCAATTTTTTTACCAGAATATGAAAAGTTGGTTATAGGTACAGACGGCACTATTTCTATTCGTGGGTTGGGTGAAGATCCGTTAGCGTTAACCCAAATTGATCGTTTAAAATTGGTGAATGGTAGTGACGGATTGCTAGAGAAAGGTCTCGACGGATTGTTTCATTTGAAAGATAAGAATGCGGGCGAGCTGGATGCAGATATTGGCGTCACTCTTGTTAGTGGTGTGTTGGAAGGCTCTAATGTGAATGCTGTTGGTGAACTAACCGAGATGATTTCTGCATCTCGGTTGTTTGAGATGAATATAAAGATGATGGAAAATGCAAAAAGTAATGACGAAGCTGCGGCACGGATCCTGCAGGGATAATTGATATTGAATAAAAGCGCCAAAAAAATAAAGATGTTGAGAGGAGAGTGTTATGAACAGTGCATTATGGGTGAGTAAATCTGGATTGAGTGCTCAAAATACCCGTCTAACGACAATATCCAATAACTTGGCAAACGTATCAACCAACGGCTTTAAACGAGATCGTGCGGCTTTTCAAGATTTATTGTATCAAATAGATCGTCAACCAGGTGGGCAGTCGTCGCAAGATACTGAATTGCCATCAGGTTTGCAACTAGGAACGGGTGTTCGTGTCGTTGCTACACAAAAGCAATTCACCGAAGGTAATATTGAAATCACGGAACAGGCATTGGACGTAGCTGTTAATGGTCGCGGTTTTTTTCAGGTACTTAACCCAGACGGCTCAATTTCTTATACGCGTGATGGGCAATTTCAATTAAATAATGCTGGGCAGTTAGTTAATGCGCAGGGGTTAACGATTGAACCTGCTATAACGATTCCTGATGGAACGCAGAGTATCACCATTGGAGTGGATGGGGTTGTTGGTGTTGTTGATGCCGCAACGGGAACAACAACACAAGTTGGTAATTTGACGTTGGCAGATTTTTCTAATCCTGCAGGATTAGAAGCTCAAGGTGGAAATCTTTTTCGAGAAACGGCAGCAAGTGGTGCGCCTGTTCAAGGTGAGGCGAGTCAAGGTGGATTCGGTTCGTTGATACAGGGAGCAATAGAAGGGTCAAACGTTAATGTTGTTGAAGAAATGGTAAACATGATTGAAACACAGCGTGCTTATGAAATGAATTCAAAAGTTATTTCAACCGTTGATCAAATGCTTCAATTTGCGAGTCAGAATTTATAAGCGAGGGCAAGATGATGGCTATGCTAACAATCATAAAACGATTAAAACATGGAGCGTTAAATGTGGTTCGATTATTAACGCTCTCAATGTTCTTTGTGATTGTTGTTGGCTGTTCAGTACAACACCCTGCGCCAAATGATCCTCGTTATGCTCCTGTTGCCCCAATAATTCCGAGTCCAAGCATGCACTCTGTGGGTTCCATTTATGCCAGTGGGTCAGGTGTAGCATTATGGGAAGATAAACGAGCAAGAAGAGTAGGGGATATTGTTACCATCCTACTGGAAGAAAAAACGTCCACCAAAAAGTCCGCAAAAACAGGGATTACCAAAGATGATACAAACGATATGTCTGTGGCATCTTTGTTAGGTACGGTGCCAAAATTCACTTTGCCAGGATTTATTAACAATAATGTGACACTTACACCAACTACCTCAACATCCAATAAACGAGATTTTGAAGGGGACGCTAGCGCGGATCAAAGTAATCAGCTTAGTGGCAGTATTACGGTGACAGTCATTGATGTGTTAAGTAATAGCAATTTGGTGGTGAGAGGTGAAAAGTGGATGACCTTCTCTGAAGGAGATGAATTTATTCGAATAGAAGGCATTATACGAGCATCCGATGTAAATCCTGATAATACCGTGCTATCCACTCGACTAGCAGATGCGCGAATCACCTATAGCGGGCACGGCCAATTGGCCAATGCACAGCGTCAAGGTTGGTTGTCAGAGTTCTTTAGCGGTAAATACTGGCCATTTTGATGGAAAAGGGGGGCAGCATGAGAGTATTTAAAACCAATGTATTGCAGCGATTATTGTTTGTTGTTTTCGGTGTTTTTCTGTGGGGTGTGGCTAGTCAGTCTGCATTGGCTGATCGTTTAAAGGACATAACACAAGTGCAGGGTGTTCGGTCTAATCCTTTGATTGGCTACGGCCTTGTTGTTGGTTTGAATGGAACCGGTGATAAAACCAGCGGTACACCCTTTACTACGCAAACCTTTAAAAACATGATGTCCCAGTTTGGTATTTCTGTGCCAGAAAACCTTAATCCTAAGTTAGAAAATGTAGCCGCTGTTGCCATTCATGCAAAATTAGCTCCCTTTGCCAAGCCAGGGCAGTTATTTGATATTACCGTGTCATCTATTGGTAACTCAAAAAGCTTGCGGGGCGGAACATTATTAATGACACCCTTGAAAGGCGCTGATGGAAAGGTTTATGCATTGGCCCAGGGTGATCTGGTTGTTGGCGGCTTTGGTGCTGAGGGCAGTGACGGGTCAAAAATCACGGTGAATATCCCTAGTGTGGGGCGTATTCCTAATGGGGCAAGTGTTGAACGCGCGGGTCCAAACCCGTTCATCAATGCCAGTACCTTAACATTTAATTTACATCAACCTGATTTTACGACATCTAAGCGCGTGACAGAACAGATTAATCGTTTACTGGGACCGGGTGTTGCAAAATCATTAGATGCAACATCTATCATTGTGTCGTCCCCTAGAGATCCGTCTCAACGTGTTATCTTTTTGTCCGTATTAGAAAATCTGGAAATAAAACCAGCGGAACCTAAGGCTAAAATTATTATTAATTCTCGAACGGGAACCATTGTCATTGGAAAAAATGTTCGAGTATCACCTGCGGCAGTCAGTCATGGTAGTTTGATTGTAACAATTGCTGAGAAGAAAAATGTAACACAACCTGATGCATTTGGTGGTGGTGATACAGCAGTGACAGACGAATCACAAGTGGGTATTACGCAAGGTGATAATCGTATGTTTTTATTTGAACCTGGCATTTCTTTGTCAGAAATTGTTAGGGCGGTAAATCGCGTTGGTGCTGCGCCAGGAGACTTGATGGCGATTTTGGAAGCACTCAAACAAGCCGGTGCGTTACGTGCTGAAATTGTCGTGATTTAGCCGTATTTGATATGGATAACAAATATCTTAGCAGTACGCATGGTTATAACGATGTTTCTGGACTTCAGAAGCTGCGTACCGGTGCGAAGAATAATGATGACAAGGCCTTGGAAGCCGTTGCCAAGCAGCTGGAAGGTGTGTTTCTCAATATGATGCTGAAAAGCATGAGAGAAGCCAACAGCATGTTTGGTGAAGATAACCCTCTTAATAGTAAAGAAACGGAATTCTATCAAGGTATGTATGATCAGCAGATCAGCTTGTCGATGGCAGAGGGTAAAGGTATTGGTTTGGCGGATGTTATTATTCGGCAAATGCGCGGAGTTGGTGGTGATTCACAAAAAATTGACGAGTTATTGGAGAAAAATCAGGCTCAAGGTGAAGCGAGAGAGGCAGGTTTTCCTTTAAATAATGAAGCCGTAGGTGAGAAGAAAGGCTTTCCGCTTAATATTCAGCAACAAGGATTACCTTTACCTGAAAAGAAAACCGAATATTTGTTGCCGCTAGAACGTGTGCGTTCGGTAGCGTGGGGTAATAACCTTGCCAGAAATACAGACGTGACACCGAATACCATTACTACGTCACTGAGTGCACCGGATGTTACGGGTCAGAATAAAATCGTAGCGACTAATACCGCAGAAAATAGCACTGTAGCGACTAGCTCTCAAGAATCATCTCCCTTAGAGTCCGCTTTGCGACATGCTTTCCCAACGGCTGCAGCATTTGTAAGTGTGATTACCCCTTACGCTAAAGCAGCTGCGAATGAATTAGGTATTGATGTTAATGCTATTGTCGCACAAGCTGCTCTGGAAACAGGGTGGGGAAATCACATTATAAAAGGCAGTGACGGAAAACCGTCGTTGAACCTTTTCGGTATTAAATCTAACCAGAATTGGACGGGTGATAGTACAACAGTAAAAACACTAGAATACAAAAATGGAATTGCCGCCAAAGAAACGGCAGATTTTCGTTCCTACAAAAGCATGGATGAAGCGTTTCAAGATTATATTTCCTTCCTTAAAAATAACCCTCGTTATAAGCACGCGTTAGAGAACACTAATACGGCAAAAGACTGGGGTTTTCAGCTACAAAAAGCCGGATATGCAACTGACCCGAATTATGGCAAGAAGATTGCAAGTATCGTATCAAGGCTTAGTAGTAGCGACAAAAAATAGTCAAAGCGGCAATTATCTATACCAATAATTGCCGCCTAAACAAAAAACTGCCGCTCTACAAAATCCGTTAAATATATCATCCTGATATTACCGAGACGATTGGTTATGGCAGATTTAATGAACATTGCAGTATCTTCACTGGTGTCGCAGAAAACTGCGCTTGGCACCGTGGGGCACAATATTGCCAATGTGAATACGCCTGGTTATAGCCGTCAAAATGTACAGTTTGGAACCAATCAAGCCGATGTTTTTGGTGGGGAATTTTTCGGTACAGGTACGAATGTTAGTGCTATTCGTAGAATCGCTAACGAATTCATTACAGAACAATCTCGACGTGACACACAAAATAATTCATCCTTTAATGCGTACTATGAATATGCAATACGTGTAGATACGTTGTTGGGCGATGATGCCACAGCAATCACCCCAACATTGTCAAACTTTTTTGATTCGGTGAATGATGTATCGAATGATCCTGCATCAGTACCCGCCCGCCAGGTATTACTCAGTGAAGGCGAGGCGTTAGCCAATCGTTTTAATTCCGTTTATTCCCAAGTCGCTTTACAGAACGATACGCTAAATGCAGATTTGGTAAGTACCACTGCACAGATTACCGCTATTGCAGCACAAATAGGGAATTTAAATAACTCCATTCAAACCTCTGGCTCTGTCGGAGGTGTTGGTGGTACCCCAAATGATTTGTTGGATGCCAGAGATGAAAAATTAAGAGAATTGTCTGAGCTGGTTGGTATCAGTGTTATTAATAATGATGATGGTACGGTGAATGTAACGTTGGGTACAGGCCAGGCATTGGTTGTTGGTGTTCAGTCATTTCAGTTAAATGCAAGCAGTACAATGACGGGTGTTACTCGACATGAGATTTCATTATCATCTGGAAATAGTACTGTGTTAATTGGCCAGGGATTAAGTGGTGGTCGTTTGGGTGGATTACTTGCGGTGAGAGAGCAGTTAATTGATCCGGTATTTAATGAATTGGGTCGTATGGGGCTTGCTATTTCTGATGCCTTTAACAGCCAGCATCAACTTGGTGTGGACCTTAACGGGAATTTAGGTAAAGATTTTTTTAGCGATATTAACGCTAATTCATCTGAATTATCTCGGGTATCAGTAAGCTCAACAAACGTAGGCACTACTTCACTTTCAGTAACCATTGATGATACCAATGCGCTTAGTACAAACAACTATGAATTGCGTTATAGCGCGAGTACGGGCAACTACACCTTGCGTGAAACTGCAAGCAATACGGTAGTTTCTACCATTGCTGCACCTGCTATTATCCCTGCAACGGTAGCATTGGCGGGGGAAGGTTTTTCGGTTAACTTTTTAAACGGAACTCCCGCAGATGGTGATTTATATCTAATAACCCCTGTGCGGTTTGGTGCCTCGACCATTGGTGCTGAAATTTCGAACACCAGTGAAGTCGCAGTAGGATTACCCGTTAAGGCCTCTGCGCCTTTTACTAATACCGGTACAACGAAAATTGATGCGGTACAGGTAACTGATGTTAGTACCGCTGACTTCACTTTAGCGTCTAAGCAGTTAAGTCCACCTTATGAAATTCGATTTGTAACACCATCAACCTATGATGTGTATGACGTATCAAACCCAGCCGCCCCTGTATTAATTACTGGAGCACCTGTTGCGTTTAACCCAGATGAACCAAATAACATATTAGCAAATGCAGGTTTAACACCTGGGTATGAAGTGGTTGTGAATGGTAGGCCTGGAACAGGCGATATCGTAACGATCGCCTATAACGGGTCAGGTCTTGGTGACAACCGCAACGCGTTATTGCTTGCAGATCTGCAGGCAGCAAAAACCATGTCCAATGGAACCACCAACTTTCAAGGTTCTTACGCTCAGGTAGTAGGAGGTGTTGGAACGCGAACTCGAGACTCTTTGATTGGGAAGGAGGCGTCAGAGAGTGTTTTACGGCAAACGATTGCGCAAAGGGAGGCGGTTTCCGGTGTAAATCTGGATGAGGAAGCGGCTGATTTGATGAAGTTTCAACAAGCTTATGAGGCCTCTGCACGCATCATCCAAGTATCAACAGAGTTGTTTGATACATTATTGAATTCGGTGCAATAAGATGAAGAGCGGAGGTGAAATGACATGAGAATATCGACATCACATATTTATAACACCGGCTTGAATTCTATGCTGGATCAGCAGTCGAAGCTTAATACAACGCAGCTTCAGTTGGCTTCGGGTAAGCGAATTATTAAACCCTCTGATGACCCCATAGGAGCAGGTATTGCGCTTGGCCTTAAGCAGCTTATTCAAACGTCTGAACAATACGTTAGTAATGGTGAGACAGCGCAATCAAAATTAGAGGTAGTGGAAAGCTCATTTACTAGTGTGATAGATATTCTAAATAGAGCGCGTGATCTTCTTTTGCAAGGCTCCAACGGGACTCTTAATTCAGAGGATCGAAATTCAATAGCCTTGGAACTTGAGTCGAGACTGGAAGAAATGTTGAGTCTTGCGAATACGCAGACGTCAACGGGCGAATTTATATTCTCTGGTTATGCGACAAACATTGTTCCGTACACTAAAGATATTGCTGGAAATTATATTTATAACGGTGACCAGGGAAAGCAGTTTGTGGATGTTAATTCCAGTTTGGAAATTCAGTCAAATTTTTCAGGGTCAGAGATATTTTCAGAAATACCGACAGGTAATGGCACGTTCCAAACACTGGGAAGTAATACAAATACAGGGCTTGGTATTATCAGTAGCGGTAGTTTAATTGATAGCGCAGCGTATATAACGGATACCTATACGGTTAGCATTTTTAGCAGCCCCTCTGGTGTGCAATCTTACCGAGTGGATGGTGCTAATACCGGGCAAGTGATACCGGCACTTCCGGCCGTGCCTGCGACGGATTCTCCGCGTTATGTGGATGGAGCAAATATTGAATTTAATGGCGTACAGATACATATAGATGGCCGAGTTGAGGCGGGTGATACCTTTACGGTTGAGCCAAGTAGTAGCCAAGATATATTTACCACAATGCAACATTCCATTGACGCATTGCGAGCATCGGACCAATCCTCCACATTGCAGGCGCAAATGAATGACAGACTCAATAACGGCTTGATTAATTTAGATCAAGCCCTGTCTCACTTGAACAAAGGGCGTTCTTCTGTTGGTACACGGCTTAATGTTATCGAAAGTGAGAAAGCAATTAACCAAAATATTGTGGTTCAGGCACAAAGTTCATTATCTCTTGTAGAAGATTTGGACTACGCCTCAGCCATTACCGATCTTAATAAACAGTCGGTAGCACTCCAGGCGGCCCAACAAAGTTTTGTGCAAATTCAAGGGCTATCACTGTTTCAATTTATACGATGATGATACATAAAATGAATAGTTATCAGAAAGAACGCGTGGGTAGAACCGCCAAAAAATCCCTTGGCCAATGTGTTTTCAAAAACATTGGCGCATGGCGGGGAGGTTAGTATGAGAAAAATCATAAGCATTCCTATTTCATGTTAACGCTAATAGTAATGTTCACGAGAACAACAACTATAGCGGTTAATGTTGAAACATAAGCTTTTTGAAAAATCATTTTACTTTCCCCGATCTAATGAGGCATTAAACGCCGAGATCAAGAGGGATGGCAGTTAGGAGATAGCATCATGCCACAGATTATAAATACCAATATTTCGTCAATTAACGCACAACGAAACCTGAACAAATCACAAGGTGCGTTACAAACCTCCCTTCAACGATTGTCGTCGGGTTTGCGGATTAACAGCGCCAAAGATGATGCGGCGGGTCTTGCCATATCCAATCGTTTTACCACGCAAGTGCGAGGACTCAATGTGGCGGTTCGAAATGCTAACGATGGTATTTCGTTTGCGCAAACCACAGAAAGTGCCTTGGAAGAAATTTCCACAGCGTTGCAACGGATGCGTGATCTTGGTGTTCAATCAGCCAACGATACAAACAGCGCATCAGATCGATTGTCTTTACAAGCGGAAGTATCGCAATTGGTGGCAGAGATCGAGCGTATCGCTCAGACCACCACATTTAACAATCGGCCAGTATTGGATGGGTCGAACGCTACACTGAGTTTTCAAATTGGAGCAAACGCTAACCAAACGGTATCGGTGAGTGGAGTAAATGCGAAAACCAGTGCGTTGGGTTCGCAGCCAGGTATGGTGCAGTCTACGGGTGACCGGGTCGATTTTCTTGCCACCGGCATAGATCTTGGTACACAAGGACTCCAAGAGTCAGGGGCATTGGCCTCAGCTGCCCCTGTATCCAATTTTACTATTCGATTAGATAGCGTTAGTGCGGCTGATGCTGTTGATATTACCGATACGGTGTATGGCGGAAATATTTCAACTGTAGGTACTGGAAACCTGCTGGATCGGTTTGATGATAACTATGGTGGTGGTTTAGCGAAGGCGATTGCTGAGCGAGTTAACGCGGTAAGGTTGAGAGGTGAGGAGTCGTTACAGGGTGTGTATGCAACTGCGGCTACCAGTTTTAGAGGTAGTGATCTTGTGACAGCAGATTATTCCGGTACGGTGGATTCAGTCAATGCACCGGATACCAATGTGGGTCAAGGCGTACTGGAAAATGGAGATCTAACGATTAATGGTGTGGATGTTGGCCCTGTTAATTTTCAAGAAAATGATGCTTCAGGAACACTTATTACTGCCATTAATGCAAAGTCAGATATTACGGGTGTCACTGCAACGGTCGATAGGAATGGCGAGCTTGTGTTGGATGCATCTGATGGTCGAGATATTATTATTAATACCTCAACGCCAGGCGTGACCAATGATCTATTTGGTGGTGGAGATGAGGCAGCAATAGACCGCTTTGATCAAAACTTAGCGAATTTAAGAGTATCAGGCCGAATTACCGTTACCGGACAAGATACACTTAATTTTACGGGTACCAATAATATTGAACTTGGCTTGGATACGGCAGGTTTGGCGGCTAGCGGTTCTGAAGATAATGTTCAGGCGGTAGGCACCATCGCAAATGCAGATGTTACCACACGAGAATCATCAAACATCTTAATACAATCAGTGGATAGTGCATTGGATCAAATTAACGGTATTCGAGGTGAGCTCGGTGCGATACAAAACCGGTTTGAATCGACGATTCGAAACCTATCAAGTATCTCCGAATCACTTGCTGCTGCGAACTCTCGGATTTTGGATGCTGATTTTGCTGCAGAAACAGCAGAGCTGTCTAAAAACCAAGTTTTACAACAAGCGGGTATCTCTGTATTGGCTCAAGCTAATGGGTTACCGCAACAGATCCTGTCTCTATTACAAGGTTAAAAATAAAGGTGTATAGAAGATAAACATAGAAAAAGGACAGGTTCTCCCTATAAGAATAAGGGGTTGCACGCCTTCTTAGATAAAATCTACAAAATTTAGGCTAAAAATAATAATGCGATGGGTACTAAAAAAATGTAAATAAAACAAAGTGTTATAAAAAAGTTTTCTGTTAAAAAAACTTTCCATAAAAAGAGTTACGAAATCTCTAAAGGTTATTTTTCCTGCGCCGATAAGATTCTTGTAGGCAAATTAGTCTTTCAGGTCTCTCAGCAGGGGCCAGGAGAATCTCGTATCCTCATGGCGATTAAGCTGAGGTCGGAAAGAACATAGCAGGAGACCACCATGGCACTGTCCATTAATACAAACGTATCTTCATTAAACGCGCAGAGAAACCTGAGTCGATCTCAGGGTGATTTGCAAACATCCTTTCAGCGTCTGTCTTCTGGTCTTCGTATCAACGGAGCAAAAGATGACGCAGCCGGCTTAGCAATATCCAATCGTTTTACCACCCAAGTTCGTGGTTTAAATGTGGCGGTACGTAATGCTAATGACGGTATATCATTCGCTCAAACAACTGAAGGAGCGCTGACGGAAGTTAGTACTGCGCTTCAACGTATACGTGATCTGGCGGTGCAGTCAGCGAACGATACGAACAGTGCGTCTGACCGTGAATCACTTCAGGCAGAAGTTAGTCAGCTGGTTGCAGAGATTGACCGGATTTCCAGCACCACTGAATTTAACGGCACTAGTGTTTTAAATGGAAGCAAGGACAGCTTGAACTTTCACATTGGAGCGAATGCTAATCAAACGATTAGTGTTGCTGGTGTTGATGCAAGGGCGAGTGCGCTAGGATCTCAGCCTGGTGCGGTTCAGACAACAACGGATTCAGTGGGTACTGTTGCTGGTACTGCATTAAGTGGAGCTACTTTCACTATCCAAGCGGGTGGTGGAGATGTCGTTGATGCTCTTTCAACTGCAAATGGTGGCAACGTTAATACCGCTACCGCAGCAAATTTGGCGAATACTTCTGCTGTAGATTATGGTTCGGGTCAGGCAAAAAACTTAGCAGATCGGATTAATAGTTTGCGTCAGGATGGCGTTGCAGGGACCGAAGGTATTTATGCAACAGCAACAACAACGTATGATTATGAAGATGCTGGTGTAGCACCAGCGAACGCAGCCAATGCAAATGTGGGCGCGGGCACGCTGGCAAATGGTGGCCTGACTATTAATGGAGTGGATGTTGGACCTGTTGATGTTCTGAAGAACGATAGTGATGGCGCGTTAACGACGGCTATTAATGCTAAGTCAGATGTTACGGGTGTAGCTGCTAGTATAAATAATGACGGACAACTAATTTTGACAGCTTCAGATGGTAGAGACATATTGGTTGATACTGCGGCGGCGGCTGATGCTGATGTTCTGTTTGGTGGCGGTACTGCGGATGTTTTTGCCGCAGGGAACTTAACCGCTGATTTGAAAGTTGGTGAGGTGACCATCTCTGCACAAGATACGTTGGCTTTGGGGCTTGGGTTCCTGAATACCGACACATCGGATGATAACTTGCAGGCTGTCGGTGCTATTTCGAATGCTGATGTTACAACGGTAGCTGCATCGAATATCACCATCGAATCGGTGGATAGTGCCCTTGCTCAAGTTAACTCCTTCCGAGCTGATTTGGGTGCGGTACAAAACCGCTTTGAATCAACGATTCGTAACTTATCCAGTGTATCTGAATCACTGTCTGCTGCGAACTCTCGAATCTTGGATGCGGATTTTGCGTCGGAAACAGCAGCATTGTCTAAAAACCAAGTATTGCAGCAAGCAGGCATCTCGGTTCTCGCTCAAGCGAACGCCTTACCACAGCAAGCGCTATCTCTATTAGGGTAAAATCCTTTTAGAATAGGCGCCTGAGATAAGGCAAACAAGGAATAGTCGCACAAGGACGTGCAGCAACGTAAAAGCGAGCCCCGAGGTTAACCCCCTTGGGCGCTCGCGTTTGTATTGGAAAGGTGATGGTATGATCAATAATGACACTTCATCCATTGGGTCTAGAACCGTTAGGCCTGACAAACCTACTGCTCCACCGGCAAAGCGTGACGCTATGCCGGTGGAGAAAGCTTCGTCCGGTGTTGATATGGGAATACCGTCTGCGACGGTGAAGGGTGCCTCTGAGGTGAACGCGAGGGTAAATGTCACTGACATTGATACTGTTGCTGATGGACCTCCTGTTGCTAAGGAGGATGCTCAGGTTCTCAATGAGGAGCAGAAAAAGGAGGTTTCTGAGGCGATTTTTGAAGTTGAAGCGTTTATGCAAGACAATCAGCGTACGCTTAATTTTGAGATGGCGGAAAAGGATAACCGGGTGATCATTACTGTAATTGATCAAGAAACAAAAGAAGTGATTCGGCAAATACCACCGGACGATCTCGTGCGAATGTCAGATGCCATTAGAAGCGGCGACTCATTGGCAAATGGCGGTATATTGATTCAATCAAAAGCGTAACGGCACGACCTAAGCAAACTTAGGGTCAAACCTAATTAAGTTGGTCTAATATTTGCAATTTAATTCACTGCTACTATAAAGGAGTACAGGAATCGGACGATATAGAAGTATAGCGTCCTTATATTTGAGGTATTATCATGGCGACAATTCAGGTTGGAGGGTTAGGCTCAGGTATTGATGTTGACCTGTTAGTCAAAACCTTAACTGCTGCTGAAGAGGCTCCCGTCAAGAGCCGTTTAGACTTGAAGGAAATTCAGCTTCAAGCGGATATCTCTGCCTACTCTTCGCTAAAAGGTGCGCTGAGCAGTTTTCAAAGTGCCTTAAGCGGGCTTACTTCCCTTAAAGACTTCTCTTCTAGAACCGCCACTTCCAGTCAAGATAGCGTGTTCACAGCCGATGCATCAAATGCTGCTGTTCCCAGTTCTACCGATATTGAAGTACTCGCTTTGGCTAGCGCCCAGAAGATGAACTCTGGGGATTATGCTGATTCTGCTGCCATTGTCGGTGCCGGAGATCTTACTATTGGCGTGGGTGCTGAATCCTTTAGCGTAACCATTTCAGGAGGGGATAATAATTCATTAATAGGGATTCGTGATGCCATTAATGATGCAGCGGACAATAAAGGCGTCACAGCCAGTATATTAACTGTAGACGACCCGCTAAATGCGGGGCAAACCGTTTCAAAACTTGTGCTTACTTCGGATAAAACGGGGGAGGATAATGGGTTTACGGTAACGGTAACCGGTGATGCAGATGGCAACGATACGGATGACGTTGGATTGTCGGCATTAATTAACGCAAACCTTAATTCATTGGATTTAGCGGTAGATGCATCCATTAAGGTGGATGGTTTTACGGCATCTAGCGCCACGAATGTATTTATTGGGGTGATTTCCGGAGTAACCTTAACGGCGGTATCTGCTGATCCTGGTAATATTCATGATTTAAATGTTGCATCTGATATTGCTGATGTAAAAGATAAAATTTCCAGTTTTGTTGATGCCTTTAACGCATTTAACCAGACCTATGAATTTCTAACAGCGGTTGACTTAGAAAAGAAGGAGGCGGGTTTATTAACCGGGGATGTCACTGCGCGATCTGTAGAATTGCAGATGCGACGAGCGCTTCAAACGGTTACTGGCGATGCCGCTAATGATACCTATACAAGTTTGGCGAGAATTGGCATCACAGTAGGCGAAGAAGGCGAACTAAAACTAGATAGTACTGTATTGTCTAAAGCGTTGGATGAAGAGTTTGATGAAGTTGCCAACCTTATCGCTGGCGATGACGGTGTCGCTAAAAATATGGATGTAGTGTTGAATCAGTTTTTGAAGTCTGGCGGGGTTATTCCCACTCGTGAAACGACATTTAAAGCGCAGCTTGTTGATATTACTGAGCAACGAGCAGCCCTTGCGGATCGTTTGACCTCTGTAGAAGAAAGGCTTCGACGACAATTTTCAGTCATGGATGCTATTGTGGCGCAATTTAACAGCACCGGTGATTTTATAAAGCAGCAATTTGATGCACTTAATAATGCAAACAAATAGCCTAAAGAGTAGTTGATCAATTGATTGAGTTATTAATGTAGTGACTGATTTAGGAGAACACCATGTACGTAAATAAAGCAGCCAGTCAATATGCTGCGGTGAATAAGCAAACAGGCGTTGAGGGAGCTAACCCTCATCAGCTTATTCAGATGCTCTATGATGGCGCTATTGAAAGTATGGCAAAGGCAAAAGGTTGCATGGCGCGGAAAGATTTTTCCGGTAAAGGGGAAACGTTGGGCCGGGCGATTAATATTATCGGTGGGCTTCAGAGTTTCCTGGATAAAGAAAAAGGTGGGGAGGTAGCAGAAAACCTTGATGCATTATATGACTATATGGGTCGACGATTGTTTGAAGCATCGATGGATAATGATATAGCGATTGTTGATGAAGTCATTGGCCTTGTGCGAGAGATTAAAACGGGTTGGGAAGGTATTAAGGATGAAGCTAACCAAATTTTTGAAACTTCTTAGGTTGCGTTGTCAGTAGAAGGGGTGTTATGAATTCGATTGGTGAGCTTAGTGTGTTAAGGGGTGACCTGGTATTGGCATTGGATATGCAACGATATCATGAGTTGCTGAATGTTGACGACAGAGTTAGAGCGCAGGTACAGAGTGCTATGGAGTACGCTAACAGTACGCGCTGCACAGCAGTGGATAAACAGGCAATAAAAATTGAATTATCTGAATTGATGTCAGTTTATCAAAATGTTGTTGGGAAATGTGAATCACGATCTAATGAATTGAAAAAAGAATGTCTACGTTTGGGGTTAAGCAAAAAGAAAACAGATCAATATCTTGATGTGGCAGGGCGGGCATAGCGATTACAGCTATAGTCACTTCAGCTATAGATACTACAACTGGAGTATTGTATGGATGGTGATATAACCGCAAGACAGAAAATATCGTATTTGATACCCGATATGCCTGAATACTATCAGTTGGCAAGGTTCCTACAACGTACCGATAAACAGCATTGGTACAGCAATTTCGGACCACTCATTAAAGAGCTTGAGCAAGGTCTTTGTGCTCAATTCTTCCCCAAGGCAAATAACCGTATTGTAACCTGTTCCTCTGGTACTGCAGCGATAGAGTTAGCCATTAAATGTTTAGAGCTAAAATCTGGCGCTCGTATACTGGTCCCCTCTTTTACTTTTCCTGCAACGGTAATTGCAATACTCAATTGTGGCTATGAGCCAGTATTTAGTGATGTTAGTGAGCAATCGTGGTTATTAACAGCAGACATTGCGAAAGAGATTGTTAGTAAGCATGCCGTTGATGCGGTGTTACCGGTTTCAACGATGGGCATGCCTCAAAATATTCAGGAGTGGGAGGGTTTTTATAACGATACGGGTATTCTTGTTGTGATTGATGCCGCCCCAGCGATAGAGCTGCAGGAGGCCAGTGAGCACATATCGGTTTGTTTTAGCTTGCATGCAACAAAATCGTTTGGTGTCGGTGAAGGAGGCTTTGTCGTTTTTCCGAATGAAAGCCTTGCGGTAAAAGGCCGAAGATTAACAAATTTTGGATTTGAAGGTGGAGTGATTCGTGATGTTGGTGGAAACTATAAGCTAAGTGAATATCATGGGGCGGTAGGGTTAGCCCAACTGGAAAGAGTTGATGAAATTAGGGAAAGACGAGGTATTGTAAAGGCTCATTATCACCTCGAATTGGAAAGATTACGGGGATATGTTGATTTTCAAAAAAATGATGGTATGTCATTCGGTGCGGAAGTGGTGCAGTTCCATCAAAATACTATTTATAGTAATTGCGTCTTAAAGCTCAAGTATGAAGATGTAGCGTATACACAGCATGTCGTGACCGCCTTGTTGTCTAGCGGT
Organism: uncultured Gammaproteobacteria bacterium; assembly: GCA_913063125.1. GTDB lineage: Bacteria > Pseudomonadota > Gammaproteobacteria > Pseudomonadales > Ketobacteraceae > 42-54-T18. Next base: position 162,641 of record CAJXZM010000001.1, read on the forward strand.
ATCGAGTCAAGACCGTGGTATCAACCAGCTCACTGTCACCCTGCCTTTAAGGCATACCAAACCGTCGGATATAACGGCAGTGATAACCTGGATGTTACGCAGAGGCTAGGTTGCCAATTGTTAAGTTTACCCTTTCATAATTATCTAAGCCGTGACGATATTTCTTTTGTTTGTGAACGCTTGTCAGGCATTCTGGTGGGTGATTATCGTAATGTGACGTCAGCCTTGAGGAAAACATAATTCATTTTTACCTGCTTTTTTACATTAACTGCCCTCTTCGAATAGAAAAATCTGTTAGATAACAATGACCTTGAGTGAAAATCGACTATAACTATAGGGTGTGGCAGGAAAATTAAGGGTGGCCTGGGTATAAAGCTGAAGGGTAGGTTGAATAATGACCGATAATAATGATTTACTGACAGATCATGTTGAACCGGAAGTGGGCAATTCCGAAGAGGATATAAAGCGTGAGATTTCTGAAACAGAAAAAGAATTAGATAAGTTAGATGCGGAGATTGCGGTACAAGATTATCGTGCAGCCTTTAATTCAGTGTTGGATTTTTTGTCCAAAACATCGGTTCATCATGCAGTAGAAGAAAAGGTTTTTTCAGGCTTTAGTGAAAATCAGGCTCAATATATAGCAACGCGTTTTGTTGCAGCTGTGAACTTTTTGTTCTTGCAAAAGAACTTTAGACTGAATGAAGAAGGGTTTCGTTATCTTTCGCCTTATCACTCGAATTATTCAACAATGGTTTATCTGACGCCATTTGTTAATAGTGACCATATAATTCGCCGGGTATTAAATATGGATGAAAACGGCCATTATAGTGATGATATTGATCTCCCAAGTTTCTTGAAACTACTCTTCTTATGGTCACCTTACTCAAATGTCCAGTTACCCTTTAGAGAGTTTCTTGAGGCATACCCTCAATACATGACTCCCATAATATTAACATCGTTGCGGTCATTAAATTATTTTGAAGAACACAGTCACGCTAATCGAGAACAGATCATTCAAACCTTGGTTGATCTAGGTGAGTACGACTTGCAATTTTCAACGGATTATCTGGCGTCAAATGCAGGGTCTTCTTGGATGAATATTAGTTATTCAACCGCAGCCAATAAGTATGATGCAAAATATGCGCTAAATTTTTCTTATAAGCAATGGATGAAGCGACATGGTGTAAAGGAACCTTCTTTTCCTGTGGTCAGGGGTATCAAGGAAAAACCTGTGTTAGGAATAATGAATGAGATTTTGAATAAAAATCATGCGATGTTCCGTTGTTTTGGTAATACATTAATTGAGCTAGGGAAACGATTTCATACCATTGGATTTTTTTTCGAGGGTTTGGGTAGTGAGGATGTGTTTGATATATTTGATGAGGTAGTGGTTTTTCCTCACCAGCAAGATGCCGTTAAAAAAATTGCTGGTGGGGTTATAAAGAAAAAACTAGATATGCTGCTTTATACTAGTATAGGCATGAATAATATAATCATAGCGTTATCGAATGTTAGGTTGGCACCTATACAAATGGCATTTATGGGGCATCCAAGTTCAACGCGTTCTGATGTGATGGATTATATTGGCGTGGCTGATTGTCAAATGCAGTATACAAAAGCGTTTAGTGAAAAAATTGTTAATGTTTCGTCTTCTACGCCAATAATTATGTTAGATGAGCATAGGGATATTGTAAAAAAGGGTATAAAAAAAAATAAGAAACAACTTGATATCGTTGTTCCTTCAATGGTCATGAAGTTAAATTATGAATTCTTAAGTGTTCTTGGTCGGATTAAGAGTAATGTGAGTCGAAATATTTGCTATCATTTTTTTCCCAATGTTTCAGGGATATCTTTGCTTAACGCAAGAAAAATTATGCGTTCCATTTTGCCAAATTCAGTGGTCCATCCACCCTATGGTTATCAGAAATATCTGGACAAACTATGTGAGTGTGATATTCACTTTGGGCCGTTCCCTTTTAATAACACGAACGGAAACGTGGATTCGTTGGTTGCAGGTCTACCTATGGTGGTGTTAAGAGGAGATCCAGAAAAAGATGGTGTTGAGAGTGTGGCAGACGTGATTGTATTGAAAAATGCTGGCGCACCAGAAGAAATGATTGCGAATACTGTGGATGAATATTTCGATTTAGCTTGTCGAATGATCGATGATAACGAATTTCGTGAAAGCATTGTAGAAAAACTGAATAATTTGGATCTTGAATCCTCACTTTTTGATAATGACGGGGCAGTGGAGGCGACGAATGCCCTTTGGGATGTGTATGTTAATCATGACAAGTATCAAGAGAGTGATGTCAAATACATTAATATAAAAGACGTCTAATGTTGCATGATATGTTTCTTATAAGGATGGGGTTTTCTAGCAATGAGAGTGTTGGTTTTTCCGTTGGATATGGACAAAGTTATAGGGTTTATCAAAAATGCAAATGCATTAAATATTGAGGTTGTCGGGGCAAGCTCAGTCATGAACAATGGCGACGGTTTTCAAATACATGCTTTTCATAAGCTACCCTTTGTAACCGATGCAGGCTTTGAAGCAATATTTTGTGAGTTAATATCTACATATTCGATCACCCATGTTTATACACCACATGGGGCAGTTTGGTCATATTTGTCAAATCTAAAAAAAAAACATGTTGAGCACTTACCTTTTTCTCTCTGTGAACCGTCCCCCTATAATTCGGATTGGTTAGATCTTCAGCCGAGCTATAAATGGGCCGAATGTCTTCTTGCTGATGATATCGTTGAACAAATTGAGCTTCCAGGAAAAGTGAATGTACATAAAAAGTTAACCAAAGGTCAATATGCTAGCTTACATAGACAATTCTTGAGTATTTCTGGACAATGTGATGAATTAAAACTATTGGCACTTTCACATATTTTCAGAGTATTGCCAAAAGGTGATTTGGTTGAAATAGGGTCGTTTTCTGGGCGTTCTGCTTTTGCAATAGGTTGGTTGGCAAGTGTGTACAAGATCGGGAATTTGGTTAGCGTTGACCCTTGGGACAATAGTAAATTGGAGGACCAAGGAGAGGGTGCTGAAATTCTTAATAAGGAGCTGAACAAAGGCAGCGAGGTTATTGATCTCAATAAAATATTCTGGAGCTATATAGGGGCAATTTCGTTGCTTAATAATGCCGGGTATATAAAAGATATTTCAGAAAAGGCTATTGATGATTACACAAAGGCGTCAAGTGTAGGTTTTTTAGATAGCCCAGAGCTTGGTAGAATATCATTAACCGGAAAGATCGCTATGCTCCATATTGATGGTAATCATCGTTATGATTATGTGTGTAAAGATATCGATGCATGGGAGCCTTTTGTAATGCCGGGTGGATGGGTTCTACTTGATGATTATGTATGGGCTTTTGGCGATGGTCCAAAAAAAACAGGAGATGAACTTTTATTGACTGAAAAATTCGATGTGGCTTTTACTATGAGCGACACGTTATTTTTACGTAAATGCCAGCAAAAGGGGGAGGTGTGACAGGTTCACTTAGTAACCGTATTCGAAGAGACATCGTAGAGGCTGGTTACCATTGTGGAGAAAGTGCTCACTTTGGGGGCGGGCTTTCCATTGTCGATCTATTAGCCGTGCTTTATGAAAAACACTTGCGCTTTGATAAAAACGATCCTTTATGGTCGGAACGAGATGTCTTTATACTCAGCAAAGGGCACGGTGTTCTCGGCTATTTTGCAACGTTGAAAAATATAGGACTCATTTCTTCGGATTGTTTTCGAACATTCCAGAAAAATGGCAGTGATTTAATTGCTCACCCCGTATTGAATTTACCACTAGGTATTGAGTCCTCAAATGGGAGTTTGGGACAAGGGTTATCTTTTGGGTGTGGCATTGCATTGGCCGCCAAGAAGAAATTAATGGGTAAGCGAATATATATTATGCTTGGCGATGGAGAATGTAATGAAGGCTCTGTTTGGGAAGCCGCTATGTTTGCCGCGCAGTATGAATTGGATAATCTCATTGCCATTATTGATGTTAATGGGTTTCAAAATGATGGTCCTACGGCTGTGGTATCGAATAAAGCGAATATGGCTGCTAAATGGTCAGCTTTTGGATGGAATACCATAGAAATCGACGGGCATTCAACCGAACAGATTAGCAATGCGTATAAGTACGCAGAAAATACAACAGGGAAACCTACCGCAATTATCGCGAATACCATTAAAGGCAAAGGTGTTTCGTTCATGGAGAATAACAATGAATGGCACCATAACCGATTAACCGAAAAAAATTATCTTATCGCTATCGATGAACTGGAGAATAGTAGTGATTGAGATTAATAAGAAAAATACGAGAACATGGTCACGTATAGGCGTTCGTGCTACTTACGGCATGGCCTTGCTAGAGGCGGCCAAAGATGATCCTTTAGTGCTCGCGATGTCTGCAGATTTAGGACGATCTTCAGGGCTAAATCAATTTATATCCAAATTCCCTGATCAATTTGTTAATGCCGGTATTGCAGAACAAAATATGGTTGGTGTTGCGGCAGGTATGGCGCGAGAAGGTTTTTCTGTGTTTGCGTCGTCTTTTGCGCCTTTTATTTCAATGCGAGCCAGTGAACAAGTTAGGATGAACTTAGGTTACATGAATATCCCTGTGAAGTTGGTTGCCCTTGGCAGTGGATTATCCATGGGGTTTCTTGGCAATTCCCATTACGGGCTGGAGGATGCTGCGGTTATGCGAGCGATTCCCGGTTTGACAGTGGTTTCCCCTGCGGACTGTGCGGAAGTATTTAAGGTGATTCGAGCCAGTATAAATTATCCTCATCCGGTGTATATTCGATTAACGGGTGGTGTTAATAATCCTATTGTTTATCAGGATGATTATGAGTTTGAATTCGGAAAAGCGGTTTGTGTAAAAGAAGGGAAGGATCTTTGTATTGTTGCAACGGGTTCAATGGTGGCTATTGCCATAACGGTTGCTAATGAAATTGAGGCTTTGAAAGGGATGTCGGTGAAAGTGGTTAATATGCATACGTTAAAACCCCTTGATGAAAAATACCTTTCTGAGTTATTTGGCTTATTTACTACTATTGTCTCACTGGAAGAGCATTCCGTTGTTGGTGGGCTTGGTAGTGCAATATCAGAATTCAAAGCAAGAGAGAATTATCTTGCACGTCATGTATCTATTGGTATTGAAGATTGCTACGTGAAAGCAGGGGATTATCAATATGCACTCGCTGAGGCGGGACTGACGAAAGACAAAATAATTTCAAATATACTCAATAAATTATGCATCCCATTGTGATATGGAATATACGGCCATTGTTTTACTGCAAACAAAAGATGATTACCTTTGTAGCATATGAGGACTTTCTTAGGAAAGAATGTTTTTTCTGTGAGTGACGTACCCTTAAATATTTCTTAGTACATGTGTTGCATTCTGATAAAAATCTACAATACTTCTTGGGCATCTTTCAATGATGTCTCGCCACTCAATGGCAAGTTTCTCGCCCTGCTCAGGAAGTTGCAGAGTCAGAAATTGTTCAAAAACATATTTACCTTGTAAATGGAGCATTACATGATCAAAAAAACCATACAGTTACTTGCATTATCTTGCATCATACCTCCCTCTTTAGTTACCGCAGATGTTGGCCAATACATAGATCAGGCTGGCGGAATAAACATCAATACTATTACTCCTGGGGCTTATATTTTCGATAGTGTATCAATATTTTCATCTGACATTACTGTAAGCGGAAGTAAATTCACCGTTAATAAGTCTGGAATATATCGCATCAATTATCAATTAAACTGGGAGTCGATTGACAACCACACTCGCAAAGAAATAAACACCTATATTATGAAGAATGGCAATACTGTTCTGGATGGTTCAGGGGCGTACGGAAATGCCCGAAAGCCAGCATTTCAACCAGGCAACGCCAGTAACGGGGCTCACTTTTACGCTCACATGGATGATGGTGACTACATTGAACTTTTTTATATGCAAAGTCATGCTGCGGTAGCGGGGGATGCTTGGTCTATACCGGAGGAATCCTCATTATCTTTGCAACTTGTTACTCCAGATATACCAACTCCAGAGAGCTGTGCCGATATCCTTCTGGCGATCCCTTCTTCATTAAGCGGTTCCTATAGTATTGACCCTGATGGCTCAGGCCCAATATCGAGTATTGATTTATATTGTGATATGACGACAGATGGTGGTGGCTGGACACTCATATCTAAGTTCAGCGGAGCACCTGGATCTTGCAATTATGGAGGAGAATCAGCTTGCTCAATTGAGCAGCTTTCTAATTCAACAGCAGATACCAATGCAAAATTAAGCCATGCGGCAGTTTACGCACTCGTAGACAACAGAACAAACGTTGAATTTAGGGCTGTAAGTAATACAGATGACACAGTGATTAGTAGAACTGATGGGGGGAATGCTTTTGATATTGTGTTGAATGGAAATGCTTATCGATGTAGAGATATTGATTCAACGAATTGGCATAGCTACACCATAATTAATTTACCATCTTCTCAAAATAGAGTAACTACCTGGACCAATGGTTTTGGGTATGTCGGACATGGAGACGGCGTTACACAATGTGGTAATGGTATAAGCTATCAATCTGATCATTTCTATATTCAACAAATTGATTCAGGGTATGCAGGAGCTGGCTCTTCTAGCCCTGGCGTATTTTATGTCAGGTAGATAATTCTCAGCCATCATTTGCAACAAATGATGGCTGAATTTATTTTTAATGAAAAGGAATCCGTAAAAAATAGTGGGTAGTCCGACCACAAAATTATAAACAATCGAGTAACATTTGGAAACATGCCACTATTCGTTGCGTATCCAATGATATGCAATATCAGACCACGACATACATAGGGAAAGCGGACGGATTATCGTGTTTTCTTTGCCCGTTTGGTTGGGACTTAATGAATGTCACAATGGTTAAACAGCACAAGTCAATATCTACGGGAGATATGGTAGGTTACCAATGAATAGTGTTATCAATTCCTGTGGAGTATGTAATTGTGTTCTCCAAAGTAATTTTGAACACGAATTTTATTCTCAATTGTAAATCCCTTATTTTTCAGAACTTCTAATGTTTCTTCGGACTCTCTATTCTTTTCAAGAATCTCAATAAATATGTATCGTATTCTTTCATTTGAGAGTGAATCCTCCATACCCTTTATAAATTTCCCTTCAGAGCCGTCTATATCAATTTTTATATGTGTTGGTAATTGCATTTTAGTCAATTTGATGAAAGTGTCGAAGCGAAGAGTAAAAACGCTTTGCTTGAACTCAGCAGGGAACTCTTTGCTGCTTCCTCTTGCTAAAGGTTTTCCCAGTATTTTTAGATGACCAGCTTCTTCAAATTTACTAATGTACATGTTGCTTACGCCGTCAGTGTCAGATAGCGCAATGTTAAAGTTGTTTATTTTTCCATCTATCTGTTTTCTATTTAGGTATGAGTTGAAATTTAGGAGGTTGAAATTCTGTACTTCTGGTTCAAAGCAAACGGTTTCAATACCCTTTGCTGCAGCATAGATAGAAAATACTCCAGTGCTTGAGCCTATGTCGAAATATGTGTCACCAATTCCCATATCATCAATGAAGTCCAACAATTCTGGCTCAATATATTCTTGTCCAACAGATTGCCATAAGGCTCTTCTATTGGGTGTTTTATATTGTAGAGTGATGTTTCGCAGTGTTGATTCAGTAATGTCAGAAATATTTTCAGCGTCCATTGTTGATTCATATTGGGAGCTTCCGACAATTGACTCTAAATCGACATGTGGTACAAGTTTTTTTGGGTTTAGCCCTGCCTGCTGTTGTCGGGTAAATTCTTTTTGTTGTTGTTTTTGTTGTTCAGAGGGATTAAATTCAACCTGCTTTCTGCTTTCTCTTTTTATATTCTTGATTTTTTGTTCTAGATCATGTTTCTGTTGTTCAAGTTCTTCAAGTATTGTCATTGTTATCTCTGTTCTTGTGACCCTTGATGGAGGGGTAGCGAAACTAAGTTGATCGTTACTTGAATACTTTGCGATCATCATTTTTTTTAACAGGTCTGGCTGGATTCCCTAGGGCGATGTAACCATCGTTGATGTCATTAAATACAGAAGAACCCATGCCAATTACGCACCGATTTCCAATTTTTAATTTATCCTTAACGGTACAGTTTAGGCCGATAAATGTCTCATCGCCAATATCGGTTGCTCCGCCTATTACAGTGCAACTAGAAATGACGGAATGTTTTCCAATGCTAATGTCGTGACCGACAATGGTATTAACTTCAAGCATGGTGTTTTCTTTTATTTTGGAATTGCTTGAGATGAATGACCGGGAGCCAATAATACACCCTTGACCAATGGATGCTGATGGTGATATTTCAGCACTTGGATCAATGAGCGTTGCGAAAGGTACGTTATGGCTGGCAAGCTTTTCATAAAGAGATTGTCTGTGCAGGGGTTCCCCAAGTGAAATTATGCATTCGTATTCATGCTTATCCGCTAACATTTCATCAAAACGATATACTTTTCGACCGTACCAGCTTCTTTCTTCTCTTATGTCGTCAACAAAAAACACATTTTTCCAACGCTCTTTTTGGGAGTTTACACGTTCTGCGATATCACATAGTTCACAGCCATTACCCCCCGATCCGTAAATATATAAATTCATTAAAATATTCTTCGGTTAAAGCGGTTCTTCAGTTAAAGGTATCCTGCTAAAAGGAATCCACTTACTCGTGGAGGGTGTCTCAACAGTCTCTTTACTATTCGTAAGGTATGCAAGCCCTTTTATCGTACTTAGTGTGTCTTCTGAAGGGTACTTGTTGTTGTTTTCAATCATTCCCTTAATGATTTCTTCATTGGTGATTTCCCCCTCGCCAATGACTACTGCTTGAATATCATTTTCTCGAAGTACATTTTCGTAGTCAATGGTTGGGTGAGGGCCACCAGCGATAATAGGTGTGTTTGGAAAATATTTTCTAATATGCTGAACCGTATCCGTAAAAAGATTTTTATAGTAGGACATCGTTCGGATGCCGATCAAGTCTGGTTTGAACGTATTTAAGATTTCGATAAATTCCGCATAGCTGTCATAATCAACCATTGATTTTATTATTTTTCCTTCCACCTTGTCTTGAAATTTTTCATTCATGTAGGTCAATAGAGCCAGCATTCCTAGTGGCGGTTCAACGATTCTCAGTTCAGATCGGTCGTCATCTGTAAAAAACTGAGTGGCATCAATGTAGAGTATTTTAAGAGGAAGGACTTCTTTTGAACGAATTTTTTTCAATTCCCGAGGTGAAGGGTATTGAATGTTTTGCCCCACTTCTTTCGGTTGTTTACTGATATCAATGTCGTCCCTTTTTAGCCTTGCAAGCTTTAAGATATCGTCGAGAGAGTTTATTTGGCTGGGAAAGTATGATTGATATTTGAACATGATTTCTTTTTCTGTACATATCTCAAGCTGTTTCTTTAATACGTATTTGAGTCGCTCTTGATTCATGACGTAATTACGCACAAAATCAAAACGTAACCTTTTTGAAAAGTCGTGATCAAATGGACTCGTGGTAGGAATCAAATGATAAGGCATCGTTAGCGATTCCTCTATTTGTTCCTTGGTGACATTGTTCTCAAGCGCTATTTTTTCAATAGGGGAGTTTGGGAATATACGGACATTGTGTAATTGGGCGAAATGAATCCACTTTATATCCTTAATGAACTCAACCGTTGCTTTGGCTTCTTCTTCCGTTTCTGTCGGGAAACCGTGCATAGCATTAAGACCAACAATGATTTCTGGATGTTGATCGACGATGTAATCCAAATTCACTTTGAATTTATCAATATCCAGGTTTTTTTTCATTAGCTTTTGAAGTCTCGGGGAGGCACTCTCTAATGAGAGGTTCGCACTTTTTACCCCGCCTTCTGCCATCACATCGATGGCTTCAGCGGTAAGAATGTCACCCCTTAAACCACTTTGGAAGTAGAAGTTGAGTTTCAATTTATTCTTGATAACGAGTTTAAAAAACAATATGAACAGCTTTTTGTTAACGTTGAATATGTCGTCAATAAATTCAATATGTCGAACACCTATGCTGTATAGGTATTTGACTTCATCTAGTAGGTGTTCTGCGGAACGTCGATAGATTTGAGGGGTTAAGCTAATAACGTCGCAATAGACACAACGGTAGGGGCAGCCACGGCTACCTTGGACGGTGAAGCAGTTTTGTATGCCACTTTGCCCTATGTATTGATGATATTTTTTATAGTCGATGAGGCCACGGTCAAGCTGTGGTAGCGTGTCAAGGTCGGCAATCTGTGGTCGGCCTTCTGTCACAATTAATCTATTAGGTCTTGGCACGGACATATACAATTCCTTGAACGAAGCAATCTCTATCGAGAACAACACGAATTATGGGCATTATTAAATAAATCGGCTTCTTCGCCAGAAGCTTTAGATAAACCGGTCATTTAATGCTATGCAGTTTCAATGCGAGTGTCAGTAACCACATGGCAATAATGGTTAAAAATGAAGAGGTTATGATTAAAAATATAGTTCATGAGTCCAGCGGTGTCTAATCAGTTTAGAGATATCCGAAAGCTTGGTGAATATGTCGTTACTTTTTAAATTAGCTTTTAAGTTACCTTTTAAAATACCCAAGGCGGTACTGTTCTGCAAACTCATCAATTGAGTCGTTTTGAAGTAAATGAGGCGTTTTAAAGGTAAGCTGCCCAATAGTATCTATGAACAAAAAATCGATGATTGCATCCTTTAAGTGGGGTTGGCTGTACTTGTCGATATAAAGGTTAAAATCCTTAAGCTTTATTGCTCTATCTGTCGTTTCTTGATGGCCTTTTGGACAATAGGCCATGCAGCACTCTGCATCCGGTGTACCTGCCCCTGTCACGAATATTCGAATACCGATATTGTCGCCAACCTCTTCTGATAAGCATTTTTTCAAATAGGTGTGAGCGGTGTCCGTTATGGTTATGAACGTCTTTTTCATGGTATTTACCTACATACAGATAGTATGTTTTTTGTTCATCAATAACGCATGTAAATGCAAAAAATGATGTTTAACTCACTAAAAACACTTGGTTTTTTTAAATCTTGAACTAGGATCTTGTCTATACTCAATATGCTAGCTCCTCATTAATTCATCGTATCATCTCTGTATCAGATAGAAAGATAGAACTGAAACAAAGAACAGAAACGAAAAACTGAAAAGCAGTAGGGGTTATTTCTACGTCATATTATAGTTCTGACTTTTGTTCGGCCAAGGGGAATTCTATGTCAAATAGAGAAAAATACGATAACGCTTTTATTGAGTCATTTGAAATAAAGAAAGAGGCATTAAATAAAGGACTAGAATATCAAAGCATTCCACAATGGGATTCGGTTGGTCACATGTCGCTTGTTGCGGCACTAGAAGATACGTTTGATATTATGATGGAAATGGATGATATCGTCGATTTTGGCTCTTATGAGACAGGGATTGGTACGTTAAAGAAGTATGGTGTTGATGTTGCTTAAATCATGAGCTTCTGGGATCAGCTCGATGCTTTTGGTAATGCTTCCTGTATTGAAGGAGAGATGACGTTATCGTATGGCGATGTTGCTGGGTTAGCCGATGGTATTTTTTCTGAAGTACTTCGGGAGAACAACAAAAAAGCCCTCGCGCTGATAGTCTGTGGCAGAGACGTGGCAACGTTATTGGGCTATTTAGGGTGTCTGAGGTCTGGTGTTACAACTATACATCTACCAGATGATATGAGTTATGCGGGTATTTCTGACTATATAACACGCTATAAACCACAGTATTTATGGTGTAAAAAAAAGCTGTATAGTGAGTTTTTGGCTAATGAAAAAACGGCATTATATTCGTTGTATGATTATGCGTTAGTTGATTTACGATTTGATGACGATGGCGTTGATGGCTATGAAATTGATGAGAATGAAATTTCTGAGAGTGAAATCAATGATGAGTTGGCGCTACTATTAACAACATCAGGAACAACAGCGGACCCAAAATTAGTTCGACTGTCTTATGAAAATCTCCAAGCTAATGCTGATTCAATTTCACAATGTCTGGAAATAAGCCCTGATTCTAAACCTATAACACTCTTACCGTTTAACTACTCATTTGGATTGTCGGTAATAAATTCGCACCTCAATAGCGGATCTGCGATCGTTTTTAGTAATGAAGGGTTAACTTCTCGTGGTTTTTGGGATGTTTTTAAGGCGTTAGGTGTGACTTCATTTTACGGTGTGCCTTATCATTATGAGATTTTAAAGAAATTCAGATTTACACGTCTAGATTTTCCAAGCCTATCCTTAATGGCGCAAGCTGGAGGTAGGATGCCGGATTCATTAAAACAAGAATTTTATGATCTGAGCAAAACAAAAGGGTACCGGTTTGTCTGTATGTATGGTCAAACAGAAGCCACAGCGCGTATAACCTATCTTCCCTCTAGTAGATATGAATTAAAATCTAAGAGTGTTGGTATTGCTATCCCTGGTGGGGTGCTGTCTATTAAAAACCCTGATAAAAACAATGTTGGAGAGGTGCATTATCAAGGTGCCAACGTGTCTCTTGGATACGCAAGCTGTACTCAAGATCTGGTGGAGAACAATGTCAACCAAGGGGAGTTAGATACCGGGGATTTTGGCTATTTAGATGCGGACGGCTATCTGTTTCTAACGGGTAGGAAAAAGCGCTATATTAAGGTATTTGGAAATAGCGTCAATCTTGATCATGTGGAAAAAATAGCGTGTGAGATTTCTGCTATGGCTGCTGTCATTGGTCGAGATAATGAAATAAGGGTGTTAACTATTGATGGCCAAACTGAAAGTGTTAAAGCCAAGATTCTTAGCATGACAACCATTCATCCTAAGGCATTGAGTGTTGTGGCCATAGATGGATTGCTCTATAAATCTTCTGGAAAAATTGATTATGGTGAACTTAGTAAACGGTATTTAGAGAATGATTAGGCCTCCGTTTGAATTGAATGCCATAAAAAAAAGTGAATTGATCTTAGCGCAATTGAATAAGTTGACGTGTCATCACGCAGACAATTGTGACACATATAAGCGGTATTTGGATGCTTACGGGGTGGATATTGGCGGAGCCAACGACCTTGCTGAATTACCTTATCTTCCAGCCCGTGCTTTTAAGGAGTTGGATCTTAAAAGTGTGGTAGACAAAAGTATCACCAAGACCCTTACATCTTCAGGCACATCGGGTTTACGCTCAAGAATACATATTGATGGACGAACTTCCATTAAACAATCTAGAGCATTGTCTGAAATACTGAAAAGCTATATCGGTGTGAAGAAGCTTCCTCTTCTTATAATAGACGCACCTAGCATGGGGGATAATGCGTCGGTTTTTTCTGCAAGAAGTGCGGGAACCCTGGGGTTTTCTGGTTTGGCGAGTGATAAAGTTTTTGCATTGGATGAAGATTTTAACCTTAATATTAAAGAAATAGAGCGTTTTTTGACACGTTTTGGCGATTCTGAATTTATGATATTTGGATTTACTTTTTTGATTTGGCAGTCACTGGTGATCAATGACGTTCCCGATGCTCTATTAAGACGTATGGCAAATGGTCGGTTATTTCATGGGGGCGGGTGGAAGAAGTTATCGTCACTAGGGATATCAGATAGTACTTTCAAAAACGAGCTGTTTTCGCGGTTTGGATTGATAAATATTCATAATTATTACGGTATGGCTGAGCAAACAGGCTCTGTTTTTATTGAGTGTGAACATGGCAGAATGCATGCTTCAAAGTATTCTGAGGTGTTAATTCGAAACCTTAATGATTTTGAAGTTTTACAAGCCGGAGAAAAAGGCGTCATACAAGTCTTTTCTTCTCTTCCTGAGAGCTATCCTGGTCATAGCATTTTGACTGAGGATTTAGGGTGGATAGAACATGATGTTTTGTGTCAGTGCGGTCGAAATGGTACAGCTATTCATGTTGAGGGGCGTATAGAAAGAGCGGAAATAAGGGGGTGTAGTGATGTCTACTGATCCTTTGGCTGATGTGACTTACTTGTGTGGTAATGAGCAGGTACTTGAAAGCGAGTATTGTGATAGGCCGTTTTCGGATCTTATAATTGCATTTCTCTCTGAGCTCTCGCTCAAAATGTTGTCAGACTCTGAGGCAAAAAAATACGCGGATTTGGCTACATTTGCGTTCTATTGCCGCCGATCCAATTTGGAGAAAATGAAGGCTAATATCTCATCCATTGATAGTCGGTTGGGGTGGGGGAGAGCGCTTCATATCGCACCTTCAAATATACCTATTAACGTTGCGTATTCGTTTCTTTTTGGCCTGCTTGCGGGGAATTCAAATGTTGTAAGGTTACCTTCGAAGAACTTTCCTCAAATAACAGTATTCTGTGATTTAGTTTATGAGGTTTTAGAAAATCCAAGGTATCTTTTAATCAAGAATAGTAATGCCTTTGTGAGGTTTTCCCGAGAGTCCGTGTTTCTAAAAAATAATCTCGCTAATTTTGATGCTGTGTTGATTTGGGGCGGGGATCAAACAGTGCGCAAACTTCGAGAATTGCCTAGGGCACCAAGATCAATAGAGATTGCGTTTTCCGATAGGTATTCGTTTGCAGTTATTAGTGCTGATGAAGTATTGGATTTGGGTAATGAGGATCTTGAAAAGTTATGTGCTCGTTTTTATAACGATACGTATCTTGTCGATCAAAATGCATGTTCATCACCCAATTTGATAAGTTGGCAAGGGCTGTCTGAGTCTATTGAACCCGCTAAGGCTCGATTTTGGAGAACACTAGAAGAATACTTAAGAAATCATTATGAATTGAACGCAGTTCATTCAATGGATAAACAGATCAAAGTTTTGAAATACCTTGATAGATACCCGGTTGACATGAACATCGTTGCTTATGGTCCTGCAATCGTTGCTGCAACGCTGAATGACATTAGCGTGTTTAATCATGAGTTAACAGGGATTTTTGGATTGTTTTTCGAGTTAGACCATGTGCCGTTAGAAGGTGTTATCGGTGTTGTTAATAACAAATATCAAACGCTATCTTATTTTGGTATGGATCCTCATGAAATCAGAGGTATGTTGTTTGATCTGCGGTGTAAAGGTATTGATAGGGTTGTTCCCATCGGTTCTGCACTTGATATTGGTATTGTTTGGGATGGGTATGATCTGATTGGTACTTTATCCAGAATAGTATCCATACGTTAAAAAATACTAACAATACGTTAAAAATGGAATAAATGAAGGAAAGGTTAATGGAAAGTTTCAGACTAAGCGCTACTGAACTATTAAAATATCAACCCAATCGTTATCCGTTTCTTATGATTGATGTTGTTGAGGATGTTTTGCCTGGTAAGTATGCTAGAGGCTATAAGAACCTAACCATGAATGAGTGGTATTTCCCTCAGCATTTCCCCGATGGACCCAATATGCCTGGAGCTCTGCAATTAGAAGCATTGGCGCAGATGCTGACGGTCGCTATCACGACACAGGAGGGATTGCAGGGAAAAATAACACACGCGTTAGAACATAAAGTTCGCTTTAGAAAAGAAGTGGTACCTGGGGATAAATTTGAGATACATACGGAAGTACTCTCATGGCGGCGTGGTGTATGTAAAGGCAAAGGTGTGGGGATAACCAATGGTGAAGTCGCTTGCGAAGCCGTGATGTTAATCACTATCCCTGAGATATTGGAGCAGTACTTGCCTAAACGCTAATGTGAGGCTGTTATGGAATATGATGTCATTGTTGTGGGTAGTGGTGCGGGAGGTAGTGCAGCCGCGTGGCGATTGACCAAGCTCGGTTTACGCGTTGCTTGTTTTGAGCGGGGTGATTGGCAAACCCCGGATAACTACCCGTCTACAGGGCTTGATTGGGAGATTAAGAAGCGTAAGGCGTTTTCCCCAAACCCCTCAATCCGGAACATGAAATCGGATTACACCATCGATACGAGTGAATCGGATATAGATATTGCCAATTTTAATGGTGTAGGAGGTGCCACTGTACTTTTTTCCGGACACTTTCCACGGTTTCATCCTAGTGATTTTTGTACATACACTCTTGATGGCGTTGGTGTCGACTGGCCGATAACGTACTCGGATTTGGAACCGTATTTTAACGTTAATGATAAAGTCATGAGAGTATCCGGGTTGGCTGGTGACCCTGCATACCCTGAAATGAAGGGCTTTCTTCCTCCTATACCGATTGGCGAATATGGAGAAATGATTGCAGAAGGCTTTAATCGTTTGGGCTGGCATTGGTGGCCTTCTTATTCTGCGATTTCTACGGGCTCAAGATCTGACAGCCCTTGCTTGAACCTAGGCCCTTGTAATACGGGGTGTCCTCAGGGCGCAAAATCAAGCACAGACGTGACGTATTTACCTGATGCAATGCGGAGCGGGTTAGAGGTTGTTACCCATTCGGTTGTGGTTAAAGTAGAGGTTACTTCTGCAGGAAAAGCAAAAGGCATATGGGTATTGGAGAGTACCGGTAACCGACGTTTTATTGCTTCAAAAGTTGTCGTTTTGGCTTGTAATGCGATAGGAACTGCACGGTTGCTCCTAGCATCGAAAAGCGATGATCAACCACAAGGCGCGGCGAATAGCTCTGGTTTGGTTGGAAAGAATCTAATGTTGCACCCTCTAGGGTACGCTGAAGGGTTATTTGATCGGGCTATTGATCTTGATAAAGGGCCGCAGGGTTGTTGCATTTATAGCCACGAGTTTTATGAAACAGATGAGGAAAGAAATTTTAAAAGGGGTTATACCCTGCATGTACTTCGGGGCGG
The DNA here is from genome assembly GCA_913063125.1 of uncultured Gammaproteobacteria bacterium. GTDB lineage: Bacteria > Pseudomonadota > Gammaproteobacteria > Pseudomonadales > Ketobacteraceae > 42-54-T18. Next base: position 179,451 of record CAJXZM010000001.1, read on the forward strand.
AGGTGTTCTTGAAACCGCGTTGGCAGGATTGGATCGACGAGAGGTTCATTGGGGAAGTTCATTAGTTAAAGATGTTGTGGCTATGCATCGTCGCCGAGGCAGTATTGCGGTGATTTGTGAAGATTTACCCGAAACAAGCAATCAAGTCCTGTTAGATGAAAGCCGTATCGATAACGACGGTATGCCCGTTGTTATCGTTAAATACCGCCTAGGAGGAAACTCAAAAGCCATGATGTCTCATGGCTTAACTCAAGCCAGGCGAGTATTAAAAGTTGCTGCTTTGAAGAAGGTTATGGCATTCGGGCCGGTTAGAGAGGCAGGTTGGCATATATTGGGAACAGCAAGAATGGGTAATGATCCAGCGACGTCGGTTGTCAATATGAGAGGGGAGACTCATGATGTTGACGGTCTTTTTATTGCTGATGGTAGCGTTTTTCCAACCTCTAGCGGGGTGAATCCTGCTTCGACGATTCAAGCCGTTGCGCTTTATATTGCTGATCAGATATATGAAACACACTTTGGGGTATTAACGGATGGAAATGCAATTGAAAATTTTTGTTGATAGTTTGATACCTGGAGATGAGGCGCTGGGTGCTCCAAAATTTTCTGCAGTGGCTTGGCCTCTGTTGCAAGAATCGCGCGATTTGATTGCACATGTCAGTGTTGTCATCAAAGAATTTCGAAATAGTGCTACTGGCTGCGTTATTAGTGAGAGCAATGAGAGTATTGAAAGCAATGAGGCTATGGCGAAGTCATTTTCTTCCTTTTTTAAGGAGAAGCATAACGTACTCTATGTTGAGTTTAGGGAGATTGTTATGGGGTTGTATTTTTCCTCCCCAGCGGTACTGGTAGCGATGGGTGAAGAAGAAATGCCCCTCTTTCCAAGGGGGCAGTCATTACCCACATTTAATACCGATATGCTTGAGAGTGTATACAGTCGTGGAGAGATTTGGCGCAGAGTTAATGGAGGATAAATTGATGAAAGCAGTATTGACGGGTGCATCAGGAGGGATTGGTCACGAGCTTTTTAAAGCCATGTCTGATATGGGGTTTGATGTGGCATGTTGCTCTAGAAGTAAGCCAAAAGAGCTGTTGCGATTAGTAGAGGAAAAAAACGAACAAGGTTCACATCATGACGTTTTCAATTTAGATTTGGAATCAGATGAGAGTATAGAAAATTGTTTAAAGGAGATTGAGTTTTGGGGGGGTAAACGTATTGATGTATTGGTAAATTGTGCAGGGATACCCTATGGAGGTCTCATTAATATGACCAAAATGGATGATTTGAGGCAGGTTTTTCAGGTCAATTTTTTTGGCCAAATTATGATGACACAAAAAATATCTCGATATATTGCCAAAAATGGTGGTGGAAGAATTGTTAATATTGCATCCAATGCAGGATTAAGAGCGGATAAAGGTACGTTAGCGTATGGGTCTAGTAAGGCTGCTATGATTCATGCCACTCGTATAATGGCAGCAGAGTATGCTGTAAACAACATTGCAGTCAATGCAGTGGCTCCCTCGGTTATTGAAACTGACATGGCGTCGGAAATGGACCCCAAAGTAACTCAAAAGATACTTAATCTTACCAACATCGATAGATTAGTTGCTGTAGAGGAAGTAGTAAAAATTGTCGTTTTTCTTGTTGGGGAGGCGCCATTGGCATTGACTGGGGAAGTGCTCAAAGTGGATGGGTGCATGTCTTTATAGGGTACTATTTTGCCAGATTGGCAGTATTTACACCTCAGTAGACTTCATATAGAAATAATCTCATTTTTTTCACGTCATAAATTTGACCAAACAGGGGTTTCTGACCTTTAATTGATGTAAAAGCGATCAAATAACGTCACTTTGATCATTTTGCAGTCTAAATGATCCCTGACATAATAATAATCATTCCGTGGAGCAGGCATTCCCCATATGTGGAAAGAGATTAAAGTTCTTGTAATTGACGATGACGAAAAACGACGTCACGATCTGAAAGTGATATTGGACTTTGTGGGCGAGGTCGCTATTGGTACGACTGGTGATAACTGGAAGGAAGCAGTTGAAAGTGAGGACAAGGAGAATGTTGGTTGCCTGATTTTGGGAACAACAAAGGATGTGGCAAAGGTCATTATCGATGTGTTGGAATGGGAACCCAGTTTACCGGTGATTTTACTGGATGATGCGACGATAGTAGATGATGCTGAAGATCGTGTTAAGAAAGTTGTCATTGCTCGAATGGAAACCCCGCCCAATTACACCAAACTGATGGATACCTTACATCGGGCACAGGTATATCAAAGTCAATTTAAAGCCAATAGCGCTAGAGGACTGCGAAGAGATACTCAGTTGTTTCGTAGCTTGGTAGGAACCAGTCGCTCCGTTGCTAAAGTACGTGAGTTGATGACCCAAGTGGCGGATAAAGACGTCAATGTACTGATTACAGGCGAGTCGGGTACCGGTAAAGAGGTGGTTGCAAGAAACTTGCATTATCATTCTCATCGTCGACATAAGCCATTTGTCCCCGTTAACTGTGGAGCAATCCCTCAAGAATTATTAGAAAGCGAGTTGTTCGGGCACGAGAAAGGAGCATTTACTGGCGCTGTAACGAGTCGACCTGGACGTTTTGAAATGGCGGAAGGTGGCACGATCTTTTTGGATGAGATCGGAGATATGCCATTGCATATGCAAGTAAAATTATTACGGGTGTTGCAAGAGCGAACATTTGAGCGAGTGGGCGGAACCAAAACGCTAAATGCGGATGTACGTGTAATAGCAGCAACGCACCAAAACCTTGAAACAATGATTGAAGGAGGGACGTTTCGAGAAGATCTATATTATCGGATTAATGTATTTCCCCTTGAAATGCCGCCATTACGAGAGCGAACAGAAGATATCCCATTGTTACTTAATGAGCTGGTTTCTCGTATCGAAAATGAAAAACGTGGCTCTATTCGTTTTAACTCTACAGCGATTATGGCGTTATGCCGACATGATTTTCCTGGCAACGTGCGGGAGATGGCAAACTTGGTGGAACGCCTCGTTATTACCCATCCTTATGGTGTAATCGGAGTGTCTGATCTACCCAAACGTTTCCGTCATATAGATGACCTGGACGAAAACATGGTATTACCCGATACGGGTAATAGTGAAAATGGCACCCCTGGGTTTGTAAATATGGATGCCCCAGCACTTCTACCGGTAAGCGGCATTGACCTAAAAGAATATCTAAGCAATTTAGAGTGTAACTTAATTCGCCAAGCGTTAGATGATTGTAATGGTGTTGTCGCACGAGCTGCAGAGAAGTTACGTATTCGTCGAACCACATTAGTGGAAAAAATGCGTAAGTACGATTTACATCGTGTTGCATCATAGTTCTTAAGGCCGAGTTAGACACAAAAAATACTGGCTTATGCATTTTATAATCTGCTAATTCCCATAAGGTATAACCTCAGAAAAGTTCATAAACCCTTATCTTCGGTCAGAAACGTCTGAGGCAAGGACGCCGAAGTCGAGCTAGCATGGATGCTGTCTTTTGCGATTTCTGACCGAAGATAAGGGTTTATGAACGCTTCCAGCCAAAACTACAAACTCACCTCAATCAAAACTACAATCAAAAACTCACCTCAATCAAAACTACAATCAAAAACTCACCTCAATCAAAACTATAATCAAAAACTTACCTTAACCAAAACAACCAGCGCATCTCAATAAAGTAACAAACCCACCTCAACAAAAACAACATATCCACTCCAATTCACATACATCGACTTAACTTAGTCGCCAAATCTTTGACCACTAATTTTGTTACCCCACCTAACACACTGAAAGAAAACCATAAATCAAACCTGGCCTAGCCCTTGCACTAAACATGATAACTGTTTTATAGGTGTCATTAAATTAACGGCTAGGGTCATGACATGGTTGCATACGCAGAAAACCAAAACACCAGATTTGAATCAGATTTACACGAAACACTGGCGCTCTTTCAAAACCTTTCAGAAAAGTTAACAACCTCCTATCACGAATTGGAAGGAAAGGTAACGGAACTGCAAGGTGAGCTAGAAGTAACGGATACTGCACTTTCACAAGAAGTCTCTGACAAAAGGAAACTAGAGACGCGAGTTGATTCGATCCTTAGTGCAATGCCTGTTGGTGTGGTAATTCTAGATGGGGCAGGTGAAGTGACTGAGGCCAACGGCGCTGCAAGAGATATTTTAGGAGACCCGTTAGAAGGGCAATCATGGATAGCGATTATACATCGTTGCTTTTCACCGACAATGGCCGACGGCCACGAGATTTCACTAAAAAATGGCCGTTTTGTTAGTCTAGCGACGCAGTCTATAGCGAATGAGCCGGGGCAAATCATTGTTATTAACGACCTGACAGAAACTCGAGCGTTGCAAAAAAAGGTTAATCACAATCTTAAATTATCAGAGATGGGAAAGATGACGGCATCATTGGCTCATCAAATTCGTACTCCGTTATCGACTGCACTGCTTTATGCAGACCATCTATCGGGTAAGACGTTAGATGAAGAGCGTCAGAAACGTTATGCAGGAAAACTCAAAGATCGTTTGTTGCAGCTCGAAAGTCAGGTTAATGACATGCTGATTTTTTCTAAAGGTGGCATCATTATTGAGAATAGAGTTGATGTGAATTGGTTCCTACAGGAACTGGTACGTCGATATACAGATTTGGCGGGTCAGCAGGGTGTTGTGTTGACAGCTCAGCCCGTCAAAATACCGGTTTCATTAAAATGTAATATTGACTTATTAGCCAGTGCGTATGGGAACCTTATTGAAAATGCTTTACATGCTTTATCTAATCGGCCAGAGAATAAGGCTACTGTCAAAAAAGTTTCGTTAGCGGCAAAGTTGGATCGTCATGGTCGAATCATTATCGCGGTATTGGATAACGGTGGTGGTATCGATGAAGCAATTTTGAATAATGTTTGGGAGCCATTTTTTACTACAAAATCTACAGGTACTGGTTTAGGTTTGGCTGTTGTAAATTTGATTACTAAGTCTCATGGGGCAGAACACAAAATCAAAAACCGTATTGATGAGAATGGCCGGGTAACAGGGCTTTCTGTTGCAATAGCATTTCCAGTGATTGCCGATGCCGTACCTGAAAATGTACTGAATATTCATAAAAACGCTACTCCAGGAGCCGGTGTGCAGCAGAAGCCCGCTCCGGCTGTTGCGGTGGGTTAGTTTTTGTTAAACAATTTTTTAGGTTTTTTCGTTTAAAGGTTTGGAGGATGTACGATGCAAAATACACTTGTGATGGTCGTAGAAGATGACGCCAGTTTGCGAGAAGCCATTGTTGATACATTGGAGATGGATGATATCTCAGTGATCGAGGCGTCAGACGGAGAAGAGGCGTTAGCGTTATTGAAGCAGAACAATGTTTCTTTAGTGGTATCTGATGTCAATATGCCTCGTTTAGATGGCTACCAGTTGTTGCGAAAAATGGCGACAGAGTGGCCAGAGTTACCGGTACTGATCATGACGGCTTATGGAAGTATTTCTAATGCTGTAGAAGCTATCCAAAATGGTGCTATTGATTATATGGAAAAGCCATTTTCTACCCAGACATTGTTAGGTACAGTTCGACGACACCTACCGATAGAAAAACCAGAAAATAGCGATGATCCTGTGGCGGTAGATCCCGAGACGGTTCGCTTGTTTCAGCTCGCAAAAAAAGTTGCAAGTACAGACTCAACAGTGATGATTATGGGGGAAAGTGGGACGGGTAAAGAAGTACTTGCCCGATTTATCCACAATAATTCAAGTCGATTGGATAAACCGTTTATCGCCATTAATTGTGCAGCCATTCCTGAGAATATGATGGAAGCTATGTTATTTGGGCATGAAAAAGGAGCCTTTACTGGTGCTCACCAAAGCCATGCAGGTAAGTTTGAGTTAGCGAACGGAGGTACCTTACTGTTAGATGAGATCTCTGAAATGGATGTGAACCTACAAGCGAAACTGCTTCGAGTGTTGCAAGAGCGTGAAGTAGAGCGTATAGGGGGCAAAAAACCGATTCCATTAGATGTTCGTGTGTTAGCCACAACCAACCGAAATCTAAAAGAATCCGTTGAAGACGGCTCGTTTCGCGAAGATTTATTTTATCGCTTAAATGTATTCCCTTTGCGCTGGAAGCCTCTACGTGAAAGAAAGGGGGACATTGTTCCATTAGCGGAGCGGATCCTATTGGATAAGTATTCAGTTTCTACAGCCGCGTCAAAAAATGGACATATGCCATTATCGTGGTCTTTGGATGAATCTGCTAAGAAGCGGCTGATTGCTCACCAGTGGCCAGGAAATATTCGCGAATTAGATAATGTGATGCAGCGAGCAATGATCTTGGCAACAGGGGCAGTTATCAAAGAAGACGATATCTTTATACCGGAAGATGACTTGCCATTTCAGAATGCCTCCCAGGCGGCAATGCCAACAAATGTTACAACACTGGTTGGGGCCCCTTTACATGCGGTACCTGCAGCCAGTGGCTTGGGTGAGGACTTAAAACAACGCGAATTTGAAGTGATATTGGAAACCTTAAGGGAGGAGGGGGGAAGTAAAAAGAATACGGCTAGCAAGTTGGGTATAAGCCCGCGAACGTTACGTTACAAATTAGCACGTATGAGAGAGTCAGGCATTGATTTTGAGGTAGCCTAAGAGTTGTGGCACGGATATTGAACCTATCGAGTTAAGAATCAATAAACTGTAAGTTTTTTGACACACATAACCAGAGCGGTGAATAAGATGGATGTATCCACAAAGATGAACAGTATGCTTGCCCAAATGAAAGCGATGGAGCAAGCCGCATCTATGGACAAGGCACCCAATATTGGCGGTGGCCTGAATCCTGTCTCTCCGACATCACAAAGCTCTCCGTCTGATTTTGCCAATGTATTTAAAAGCGCCATTGATAGCGTCAATGAGATCCAAAAGGAATCGGGTGCGCTAAGCACGGGTTATATCAATGGCGACCCAACTATAGATATAACCCGTGTTATGGTTGCAAATCAAAAGTCGGGACTAGCGTTTCAATCAATGCTTCAAGTTAGAAATAAATTAGTTGAGTCTTATAAAGAAGTCATGAATATGTCTATTTAGTTAGAACATATTTAGCTGCTTTATCCCTTCTCTATTGTTATTAATGTTTTTTTTCTAGTAGTAAAGCGAGTATTACCATGGCTGATGATTTAATCGATGAACCCAATAAATCCCCCTCTGCATCATTTGCCGTTATGGAAGGGTTTGGTGATTTGGGTGGGTTGAAACAAGTTGGGTTAATGGTTGGGCTCGCATTTAGCGTGGCGTTTGGTTTTTGGATAGTGTTGTGGTCACAGGAAGCGGATTACCGCCCGTTTTATACAGATATTAGTCATTTGGAAGCAGGACAAGTTGCTGACCTTCTGCAAAAAGAAGAGATTAAATTTAAGATTGATACCAACAGTAATATGTTAATGGTCGAAGCTTCTCGGATTCATGATGCGCGTTTACTACTTGCTGCAGAGGGCTTCCCCTCTGGAAATACATTGGGTTATGAATTATTAGATAAAGAGCAGTCTTTTGGTACTAGTCAGTTTATGGAAAAGGCACGTTATTATCGCAGCATTGAAGGGGAGTTAGCGCGCACTGTTGCCAGCATGAATCGCGTGAGAGCGGCGCGAGTGCATTTGGCCATTCCTAAACGCTCTGTTTTTCTTGGTGACAACCGAAAAACAACCGCATCAGTTTTTTTGGAGCTATATTCTGGACATTCATTGGAAAAAATGAATGTCGCGGCCATTGTGCATATGGTGGCATCCAGTGTTCCAGAGTTACGAGAATCTGATGTTACGGTGGTTGACCAGCGAGGGCAGCTGTTATCACAAGATGATGAGAATACAGACATCGCTTTAGCCGCTAAGAATTTTGAATATTCTCGCAATGTAGAAAAATTATATAATGATCGTATCAACGGTATTTTGGAACCCATATTAGGGTATGGCAATTATCGCGTGCAGGTTTCTACGGAGATTGATTTTAGTGTTACGGAACAGACGGCAGAATTGTTCAACCCTGATTTACCGGCTATGCGAAGTGAACAAACACTCAATGAATTTTCGGGTTCTGGTGGCGCAGCAGGTATTCCTGGAGCTTTATCCAATCAACCACCAGGAGCGGTAACCGTACCTGAACAGGCAGGAGCAGGTGGTGCGGCGGCGGGTGCTGGCGATGGTAATGTTAGAAGACAAGCAACGCGTAATTTCGAATTAGATCGAACTATTAGCCATACAAAAAATCAAGTAGGGAAATTGGTACGATTATCGGTAGCCGTTGTCGTAGATGATCGTCTGGTGCCTCAAGCCCCCGGAACGGATGGCAAATCTTCACCCGTAAAACAGCGTTTAGCAGACTCAGAAATTGAACGTATAAATATTTTGGTTAAAAATGCGGTAGGTTATAGCGCAGCGAGAGGGGATAGTATCTCGATAGTTAATCAAGCATTTGCTCCGATTGTAGAAAGAACCCAGGCAGACATTCCTCCTATTGAATGGTATGAGAATGAAGGTATTAGAGAGTGGGGCAAGTTGGTTGGGGCACTGTTTGCTGTTCTTTTTATGATTTTTGCTGTACTTAGGCCTATATTTAAAGGACTAGCATCAACAGGCCAAAGTGATGACCTAATGGCATTAGACGGTGGAATGGGTGGTGATTTAGGACTTGGCGGTATGGGTGGCGATGGGGAAGGTTCAGATATAACACTAACTGGTGATTCGAACCCATTACTGCCTAGCCCTGATGCGGGCTATGAGCAACAGTTAGATGCAGTAAAATCAATGGTAGCGGAAGACCCTCGTCGGGTCGCGCAGGTAATGAGAACTTGGTTAGCCAATGAGTGATGAGCCCATTAAAGCAGTGGAAGGGGATGTTATAAAAGACATTGTTGCGGAGCAACGGGCAGCGATTGTATTGATGTCTTTAGGGGAAGAGGCTGCGGCTGAAGTGCTAAAGCACATGGGGCCAAAAGAAGTACAAAAAATAGGCGCGGCAATGGCCGAGCTTGAAAACATTCAAAAAGATCAAGTTGAAGCGGTGATGACCTTTTTTATGGGGGAGATCACCAATAAAACAGCCCTAGGTATGGGAGCTGACGGCTATATTCGTAATATGTTGGTAAGTGCTTTAGGGGAAGATAAGGCTGGAGGTCTTATAGACCGTATCTTAGATGGCGGAAACACAGCTGGTCTAGATACGTTACGTTGGATGGATGCTCGTAACGTTGCGGATTTAATTCGATTTGAACACCCACAAATACAATCCATCGTTATTGCCTACCTAGACCCAGACCAGGCTGCTGAGGCACTCACTAGCTTTGATGAACGTCAGCGTTTAGATATTCTTATGCGTATAGCATCACTTTCGTCAGTACAACCGCATGCATTACAAGAACTTAATGATATCTTGGAAAAACAATTCACTAATCAAACGAGTTCAGCGGCAACCGATTTGGGTGGGTCAAAGTGTGCAGCGGATATTATGAACTTTTTGGATACTGCGACTGAATCCAACCTGATGGAAAATATTAAAGAGGCTGATGAAGATTTGGCGCAAGAAATACAAGATTTGATGTTTGTGTTTGATAACTTGGGTGAGGTTGATGACCGCGGTATACAGGCATTACTACGAGAGGTTTCTTCAGAGTCTTTAATGCTGGCACTGAAGGGAGCTGATGAACAAGTGAAAGAAAAGATTTTTGCGAATATGTCAAAGCGGGCGGCGGAATTGCTGCGAGATGATTTGGATGCGAAAGGGCCGGTTAAAATTAGTGAAGTGGAAGGTGCTCAAAAAGAGATTCTGTCTATTGCTCGTCGAATGGCTGATGCTGGAGAGATTATGTTGGGCGGGGCTGGCGGCGAAGAGATGATTTAATATGTCTGAATCGAGTGGTCTGGGTAATGCGCCTGATGATGTAAAAGGCGAGGCGGCTGTCCTAAAAAAAGAGAAGTTAGGTGTTCCGAGTGTTCTTAACGTCAACAATGTGGGGGAAGGTGGTTTATCGGCTTATGACCGCTGGGAATTGCCAGCAATGGAGAGTGGAGAGGACAAGGATGCAAACCATGCCTTTCTAGCGAACCCCAGAACTGCAGTGGTTGTTGTTGAAGAAGAGGAGGATGAAATAATTCCATTGACCGCTGATGAAGTCGAGGCAATTCGACAAGCGGCCTATGATGACGGCCTGCTGCAAGGCATTGAGGATGGCAAAAAACAAGGTTATGAAGAGGGGTATAAAAGCGGTGCTGATGATGTTCGTGCGATGGTGACCAAAATGTCACATATTTGTCGTGCGTTACTCGAACCAATACCTGCACAGGACGAAGAGATTGAACAGGCGCTTATGACGTTAGTGAAGTCTATTTGTAAGCGAGTTATACAGCGTGAATTGCAGTTGGATTCAGTGAGCCTTCAGGGTGTGCTAGCAGAGGCATTAGATTGTTTACAAGCAGGAGCTGGCCGCATCCGAATACACTTAAACCCAGACGACGCAGAATTTATCCAAAAAACTTTAGCTGACATGACGGATATTGACTTTACTTGGCAGCTGTTACCCCACTCAACGATATCACCGGGTGGTTGTATTGTAGAGACCGAAAAAAGTATGGTTGATGCTCGATCAGAGAAACGTTTGGCAGCTGTTATAGAGCAAGTCTACAATAAAAAGAACGATGCATTAAAAGAGGCTGCTGAGACGTCAAATAGCGGACTTGGGCAATTGCTCGGCGAGATTGACCATTTTGATGATGAGCCGATTGATGATGAGTCGATTGATGATGAGGGAGTGTCATGAGTTTTCAGCTTAAAGATCGTGTTTCTATAGCGTCGAGAATTGAGGCTTATCAACCCTATACTGCACGTCGGCCTAGCTATGTGGTAGAAGGGCGTCTAATAAGGATGGTCGGGTTAACACTGGAAGCTGAGGGGTGCAATGTTCCTATTGGTGGGCATTGCATTATTCGTAGTCCAGATATTAAAGATATTGAAGCCGAAGTGGTGGGTTTTTCGGGGGCAAAGTTATTTTTAATGCCTCTTGAGCCGGTTTCAGGCCTGCAGCCGGGTGCGAGAGTTATCCCTTTGCATCAAGTTGCCAGCGTACCCGTGGGAGATCAACTGTTAGGTCGGGTGCTAGATGGTCGGGGGTTGCCATTGGATGGGAAAGGAGCCTTTGATCTCAATGAGACAGTACCATTAGCCCGTGACCCTATCAATCCGTTACACAGGCGACCGATTAGTGAACCGTTAGATGTGGGTATTCGAGCGATCAATACGTTGTTGACGGTTGGCCAAGGTCAGCGCATGGGGTTGTTTGCGGGAAGTGGTGTCGGGAAAAGTGTACTGCTAGGTATGATGACAAAATACACTACGGCAGACATTACTGTTGTCGGGCTTATTGGCGAACGTGGGCGAGAAGTTAAAGAGTTTATTGAGCAAATATTGGGTGACGAGGGGCTCAAACGCTCGGTCGTTGTGGCATCACCTGCGGATGATTCACCTTTAATGCGATTACATGGAGCAGCGCTAGCGACGTCTATTGCCGAGTATTATCGTGATCAAGGAAAAAATGTTTTACTACTAATGGATTCGTTAACTCGCTATGCACAGGCACAGCGAGAGATTGCATTGGCGATTGGTGAGCCGCCGGCAACCAAAGGTTATCCGCCTTCGGTGTTTGCAAAATTACCCGCGCTTGTAGAGCGTGCAGGTAATGGTGTTGAAGGGGGAGGTTCAATCACAGCTTTTTATACGGTGTTAACAGAAGGGGACGATGTGCAGGATCCAGTAGCCGATTCTGCGAGGGCGATTCTGGATGGCCATATTGTATTATCTCGTCGCCTTGCAGAAGAGGGGCAGTATCCTGCTATTGATATTGAGGCATCTATTAGCCGAGTAATGCCCAATATTGTGGACAATAACCATATGCAATCTGGGCAGGTGTTTAAGCGGCTTTATTCTCGTTATCAACAAAGTCGGGATTTGATCAGTGTTGGAGCCTATGTTCAAGGTAGTGACCCCGAAACAGATTTGTCGATTCAAAAAATTGACGGTTTAAAAGCCTTTTTGAGACAACCCTTGAACAAGCGCGTGGGATTTGATGAAGGGTTGAAAGAGCTTGGCGTACTGTTCTCATGAAGCGATCAAAGCGGTTAGCCCCAGTACGGCAAATCAAAGAGAAAGAAGAAAAGGAGGCCGCTAGGCGTTTGGGGGATGCACAGAAAGGGTTGAATGCAGCAATAAAACAATTAGAAGAACTACAACATTACCGTCAGGATTATTACACTACGCTGTCTAATAGAGATACATCAGGTAATGTTGGTGTTCCGGCGACGGTGTTGGAAAAATACCAATTGTTTTTGGCGAAACTTAACGGTGTTGTCGAACGTCAACAAGAAACCGTTGAGCAATATCGTCAGCATGTGGAGGCTCATCGAAAAGCGTGGGTCGGATCGCATGCGAGATTAAAAAGTATGGATGATTTGATTGCGCGAGCTAGAGAAGAAGAGTTATTGTTCATTGATAAACAAGAACAAAAAATGATTGACGAACGTTCTCAGCACCCAAGAAGAGAGTGGTAATTCGTCTTTAAATACCTCCTGTATTCTGTCTCAGCACTTATCCTTTGGGCTTCTTTTATAGTAGAAAATTATTTTTTGCACTTTAGTCATATCATTTTGTTATAAGGGGGGCGGATAGAGTAAATACTTCCCTTTTGATGATGCACTTGAGAGTAACCGGTCTATGCTTTTTTTATAGAGACGGTAATAAATTGAGATAGGTCGCATCGTGGCAGAAAATATAGCGCTTGAGTTAGAGGCATCATTGGATATTAGTGTGGTGGAAAAATTACACGAATCCCTTAATGAAATCACGCAAAATGGTGATGTTATTAATCTTGATGCAGGGAATGTTGAGAGGTTGGATACAGCCGTTTTTCAGTTGTTATACAGCTATCAACAATCAATGAATAAGAAGCATGCATCCGTATTTTTTGTTAACCCTTCTGAAGCATTTATCGATAATGCAACGTTATTGGGTATGCATGAGGCCTTGAATATTAAACACTGACGGTTGTATGCAGGCTAGTATAGTTTCATACAATGAGAACAGTATAAAGTGTGTATGTTTTCGTTTTGATTTAGTTGGGTAAAGTGGAGCAATAAGCAATGGCAAAGATATTAGCGGTAGATGACAGCGCGTCTATGAGACAAATGGTAAGTTTTACCTTGCAGGGCGCAGGTTATGACGTCATTGAAGCCTCTGATGGCCAGGAGGCGTTAGATAAAGCAAAAGGAGGCCCTGTGGATCTCGTTCTGTCAGATGTTAATATGCCGGTAATGGATGGGATTTCACTCATTAAGAATCTACGACAATTGCCAGATTATAAGTACACACCAATATTGATGTTGACAACAGAGTCTGCAACTGGAAAGAAGTCGGAAGGCAAGGCTGCCGGCGCTACAGGGTGGATTGTAAAGCCGTTTAATCCAGATCAGTTGTTAAATACCATCAAAAAGGTGCTTGGTTAATCTATTTGGATCTGTTCGTTAGCCATATTTATAAAGGCTACATACGTCAATGAGGTCTCGGTAGGAGGCTCGTTACGCGAGGAATGTCATGAGTATTGATTTAAGCCAATTCCATCAAATCTTTTACGAAGAAAGCTACGAAGGGCTGGATTCTATGGAATCCTGCTTGTTGGACATTGATTGCAACAATGTGGATATGGAATCTATCAACACCATATTTAGAGCAGCGCATTCGATTAAAGGAAGTGGTGGAACGTTTGGCTTTAAAGACGTTGCTGCCTTTACTCATGTGCTTGAAACTTTGTTAGATCAGATTCGAGATGGTTCTAGGGATATCGAACCTGACTACGTAGACTTGTTTCTGCAGTCGGTAGACTGTTTGCGTAACATGTTGGCCCAGTTGCAAGCAGCTGAGCCGGTGTCTACCGATCAATCCAGTGTGTTGATAGACGCATTTAATGCGATTTTAGATGGTAGTGCTAGCGATGCTAATAGCAAGGCTGATAGCCGTTCTGTTGATCAGGCTGAAAGTATTCAGCGTGATCCGGAAGGCTCTGAGGCATCTGTAGAATTTGATAGTGGTGTTAGCGAAGAAGAGGGTGGAGAAAGCATCTGGCAAATTCACTTTGTTCCTGAAATAAACATGCTGCGTACTGGTAATGAGCCACTACGGATGTTTCGTGAATTAAGAGCGTTAGGGACTCTTACTGTTACAGCTCAGGTGGATCGGATTCCTGACTTCGAAAGCATTCACCCTGAAGAATGTCGTATGGGGTGGGATTTGTTGCTTGATACCACAGCCCCTAAATCTGCCATCGAAGAGGTTTTTGAGTGGGTCGTTGATGATGCAGAACTCACTATTCAGGAGGTTGCGGGGTTATTTGATACCTCTAATGAAGATGACGCTGAGAGTACGGTTTCTGAGGAGAGTACAGTTACTGAAAGTACTGCTGAGGCTGAGTTTGATAACGCGGTGGTAGAAAGCACTGAAGTAGAAGCCCCTGCAGTTAAGAAAACTGCTTCCAAATCCCCTCCTAAAACTCCTAAAGCTCCGGAAGCAACGTCTATACGTGTGGGCACAGATAAAATTGATGGTTTGGTTAATTTAGTTGGTGAACTTGTGATTACTCAGTCCATGTT
>CAJXZM010000002.1 GCA_913063125.1 uncultured Gammaproteobacteria bacterium
TTTGTTGCGCCACACTTTAAAGCGATTGCAAGCCCTTGAATAATCTCTCCCGCATCTGACCCAACCATATGAGCACCTAGCACTTTGTCTGTACTCGTTTGTACAACTAACTTCATGTAGGTACGTTCATCAAGTCCACTTAGCGAATGCTTCATATGCTTAAAGTCAGACGTAAATAGCGTTATATCGCCAGGAAACTGTTTTTCTGCATCTTCAGCGGTTAAACCAACGGTACCAATATTGGGCTGGCAAAATACTGCAGTTGCTATGTTTGAATAATCAACCTTACGCTTTTGACCTTTTACGAGATTATCAACAATTGCCATTCCTTCAGCAAGTGCAACAGGGGTTAGCTGAAAACCGCCAATAACATCGCCAATTGCATAAATTGAAGGAACCGATGTTTGATAATAGTCATCAACAATAATTGATGCATTAGACCTCAGTTTAACGCCAACAGATTCCAAGCCCAAACTATCAATTAGGGGGCGCCTTCCCGTCGCGTAAAGTACCATATCTGCATCGATTTGGGCTCCACCCAAATTGGCAGTTAGACCACCACTCTCATTTTTAGTTAACGCTTCGATATTGGTATCAAAATGCAGATGGATACCTTTCTTTAGCAATTCATCTCTGACAAATTCTCGTATGTCGGTATCAAAGCCACGAAGAAATAAAGGTCCACGATAGATAAGATGGGTCTCTACACCAAACCCATTTAGAATACCTGCAAACTCAACAGCAATATAACCCCCACCAACAACAATTGCTTTTTGAGGTAAAGTTCCCATGTAGAAAAAATGGTTTGAATCGATGGCAAATTCACTTCCAGGAAACTCTGGTATAAAGGGTGTGCTACCAGTTGCTACTAGAATATTCTTCGCTGTATAAACAGTATCTCCAACTTTCACCTCGTGAGGAGAAACAACACTGGCTTCACCCACTACTAAATCAACACCCGCATTGTCCAGTAGATTTCCATAGACACCATTAAGTCGTTCTATCTCACGGGTTTTATTATCGCGTAAAACATCCCAATCGAAAGAAACATTTCCAACCGTCCACCCAAAACCTTCTGCGGCTTCAATCTCTTCACTTACATGAGAGCCGTAAACAAATAGTTTTTTCGGCACACAACCAACATTGACACAGGTTCCACCTAAGGCCTGCTTTTCTGCAACAGCAACCTTAGCACCTTCGGTTGCTGCCATTCTTGCTGCGCGAACACCACCAGAACCAGCCCCTATAACGAACAGATCATATTGATAAGACATGTTAAGTTCCTTAAGCGTTTTTTATCGGCCTGACTGGGGGTTTAGAATTTCAATTTCAACACGGCGATTGGTCGCTCGACCCTGTTTTGTTTTATTGCTTGCTGCCGGATAGCGCTCACCATAACCTAGTGATGACATTCGAGCAGTCCCCACTCCTTGGCTAGCGAAGTATTGCTTAACAGAATTAGCACGACGTTCTGACAAGGTTTGGTTAAGAGAATCACCTCCAGAGCTATCCGTATGCCCAACAATTCGGATATCAGTCTTTTTAAATTCGTTAAATACTAGCGCAACAGAATCCAATGTTTCATAAAAATTTGGTATCAGTGCATATTGACCTGATGGAAAACTAATATGCCCAGGCATATTCAAATGAATACCTTCAGGCGTTCGGGTTACACTAACACCGGTATTGGCAAGCTTCTGGCGGAGTATGCTTTCCTGCCTGTCGAAATAGTAGCCCGTCCCACCGCCTAGCGCCGCACCAATAACTGCGCCTTTGGCTCTATCTTTTTTACTTGATACCGCCGCACCCAATACGGCACCAATACCGGCGCCTATCGCTGCCTTGCTTAATTTTTGTTCGCCAGTATAAGGGTCAGTAGTACAACCCGTTAATGTTAGAGAGCTGGCAAGTGCGAGTGTTACAAAGGTCTTTTTCATGTCTTATTCCATATAAAATGAGGCTTAAAGCTTGGACATCAAGTAGTGATGAAAGGTCCAAGAGGTGATGATGAGTATCATAAACGATAAGAAGAAGAGGCGGGGAAAACTATAGGGACAAAAGTGATAAAAAGGAGGTAGAAGAGTAAATGTAACGAAGATTTTACATTTACTCTTCTACGGGGGGATCTTTAGTTAGCTCGCAGTCGGTACATCCCTACGGCTATCCTTACGTCGATCAAGCTCATCGTTAATATACTCGGCTGTTGCTACTGAATCTCGCCGATCTTTACCTGTCCGCTCTTCGAGAGAAGTTGAAATTTTATTGAATATTTCTGATTTCTTGTTTTCCATGCTACTACCACTCACTTTTTCATCTGTGCTTTGTGACTCTTAATATTAGCTCATAGAAATTCCGTAGAGCCAGTTAACGAAACTAGTATAGACCTTGAATGCACATTTCCCAGTTTTTGACGCTCTTCTTAACAAACAGTAACAATAGTTAGTGAAACGGTTTACAAAACACCAAAATTGTTTAGTACAACTGCACCCACAAGGCCTTGACGCTAACTTTTTCTACATCAAACTTGCGACCGCCTACTTCAGGGTGTACATTTAGGCCACTACATGGAACCATCGTTCCAGCCTTTAATACATTAACCTAACTATATCAAGGAGAACCTTTGTTGTGGAAAAGACTGCCTTAGTTACTGGTGCTGCTGGTTTTGTCGGGCAGGCCTTAGTTCTGCGATTACTGGAGAAGGGTTTTATGGTAAAAGCCCTAGATCTTCCTAAAAACCCGGAATTTTCAAAGTTCACGGATAGCTTGTCAGCCTTGCAGCGATCCTCTCTTATAGTGTGCCCTGCCGATATCACTGATGCTGATTCACTGAAGCCAATTCTATCGGGTGTTTCCTATGTGTTTCATACCGCAGCGCTATTAAACTCAATTGCACCACGCTCCAGGTTCGAGTCGGTAAATGTACAGGGAACAAAAAACATATGTAATGCAGCGTCAAATGCCAATGTTGAGCGGTTTATACTGGTATCTACATCTGACGTTTTTGGAATACCTAAGCCCTCTGAAGTCATCACAGAAAAAACAGCATATCGGTCTTGGGGAGAGCCCTACGCAGACACAAAGATAAAGGCCTGCAATATCGTCAAAGATTTTCAACAAAAAGGGTTACTTAATACAACAATAATTTATCCGGGATGGGTATATGGGCCTGGAGATCGCCAATTCTTTCCTGCCATTATTGACATGATAAAAGACAAACACGCTTTCATTTGGCATAAAACTGAACCCTATTGCGTAGACCTGATTTATATTAATGATTTGATTTCTGCCATCGTGATAGCAGCAGAGTCACCTTCAGCAATTGGAGAAGATTACCTCATCTTAGATGACAACACCGAAATAACACCAAAGCTGTTTTTTAGTCACATAGCCGAGCAACTACATATTAAGCTCAAGATTCATAAGCTGCCTTACCAGACAATGTATGCTGTAGCTTGGATAAGCCAACAATTAAAGCAAAGGGGGCTCATCAAAAACCTACTACTAAGTACAACCGACGTAAAAGCATTTGGCAATAACTTTGAGTTTTCCAATGAAAAAGCACGTCATGCATTGCAGTGGGAGCCATCGGTCTCAGCAAAAGAAGGCATTAAAAGCGCACTTGATTGGCAAATTCGTAACAACTAACCATCCGATCTGAGTAAATCACCCTTTGATAAATTAGGGTATAATCAAACCTCTATACTTTTATTATATAGCGGGAATTAGTTTTGCTAAAAGGTTTACTGATACTTATCGGGTTTCAATTAACAGGGGAATTCATATCAGCTCAATTCCGCCTTCCCTTTCCGGGTTCAGTTATCGGGATGGGGCTGTTGTTTTTGTATTTACTAATAAAAGGAAATACACCACAGCCACTATCAACTACCTCCACTGCATTATTTCCCTATATCCCTCTCTTTCTTATACCCGCGTGTGTTGGTGCAATGGGATATTGGGCACTTCTTCAAGACGAATGGCTTGCACTGCTCATTGCTCTATCGGTAAGCACCATCACAACAATCGCACTTACCCCACTTATTATGCAAGTGCTCATGTCACTCACTTCTAATCTTGGCAAGCAACCAGACGGAGGTAATTCAAATGAATAAATCTTCAGTGCCATTGTTTGCACTTGACTCAGTCATTAGCAATCCTCTGTTTGGTGTATTTATAACACTTCTGGCATTTAAATTTGGCCAGTGGTGCTATAAAAGATCTCATCAAAACCCATTTTGTCAACCAATGATAGTCGGATTATTGAGTGTGTTTCTAACGCTATTAGCACTAGATCTATCCTTTGACCAATACTTTGCCACTGCACAACCGCTGCACCTCATGCTTGGACCAGTAACCGTTGCCCTTGCTGTTCCTCTTTATGAAAATGTTCAGCGTATCCGAGCAATGCTGACACCTATATTAATGACTGTGATCTTAGCGTCCTTTTTAACCGTTTCTATGACTGTTGTTATCGCATGGTTATTTGACGCAAGCAAAACAACACTACTGTCATTACTAACAAAATCTATCACCACGCCTATTGCTATGGCGGTTTCAACGGAAATCGGCGGCATCCCATCCTTAGCGGCCGTATTTGTTATATACACGGGGATCATTGGCGTGATTGTGGGCCCTAGTCTACTGAATAAAATGCGGGTTACGGATAAACGTATTAGAGGAATAACGATGGGGATAAGTGCTCACGCCATAGGTACGGCGAGAGCTATAGAAGAAGATAGAGAGACTGGCGCTTTTTCAGCTTTAGCTATGGGGATTACAGGCTTTATAACGGCATTTATTTTACCGTTAATTGTTATATGGTGTCCCTATTGAGCCTCTTGCTTTGCCGGGCTGTTACTTGCTTGAAATTGTCCATTTCTAATAGTGTATTTGAAAATAGCATTATTTTTCGTAAGTGTAAGAGATGGTAATGTGAATTTACCCTCAATAACGCCCTTATGTTCGGATGTTATTTCGACAATAGCTTCCGAGGCTTCTGGCAATTCAAGTGGGTCACTGCCCTCAATGGCAATAAGCAAATCACCTTTTTTAATATGATACTTTCCAACACCGTCGTATTCACGAATAACAAAGTGAACAAATTGATTATCTCCTTCACTGCGTATACGCAGCTCTGTCGATAACAAGGCCACCTTGCGCTCCCACCAAATATTGTCATTTTGAAGGTAACGTCTTTTTTTGCTAAATCCATCTTCAAATACAAATCCCATGCCCCCTTGAAACTCATAGGTAGGAGCATTATTTTTCTGGTACGCAGCAGCTCTTTCAACAAGATTTCTTTTAGTTATACGTTTACCTTTGTTAAACAAACATGTTTCTACATTACCGTACTTAGAGCTACATTCACCAACACCATGCTCTTTGTCTTTTGAGAACGTCCCGCGATAAGATTGGCCATTTGCTCTTACGAGAACACCCTTCCCGTGTCGAAGGTCATGTTTATAGGTTCCCATAAATCGTTGTCCACTTCGATAAATAAGCATACCCTCGCCATGTTTAAGATTGTTTGCCCATGTGCCTTCATACCGCGTACCGCTACGAAATGTTAACTGTCCCTGACCATGGCGCTTGCCAGCCAACCACTCACCTTCATAACGGTTGCCGTTGCTATATTGCATTGAACCAAAACCTTGCCTTTTATTTTGAGTCCATTTGCCTTTGTATACATCACCATTTATCCAACGAAAAACCCCACGACCTTCGAATTTCCCATCAACAAATACGCCATCGTATTGATCACCATTAGCGAAAAGCAATTGCCCCCTGCCATTTGGAACCCCCTTAACTAGCTGGCCATCGTATTGCTCACCCGATGGCAAGGTAATCGATTCAAGAAATGCAGGTAAAATTGCTTCTTCCGCATAGGCATTGCTGCAAAAAAACAGCGAAACAATTGATATAGATAAAATAATACGATGAAGGTTTTTTATTCTAGTAAGCAGCACGATACGGTCTCAAGTATTTATAACGCCCGGTATGGTATACCAATGCAGTATGGGAAAGTTAATAATCATTCCTTGATAAGATTTTGTTGTTTTTATTTAGCGGCCGACACAGGCATCCATTCAAAGTCAACATCATACTGCTTCATGAATCCGCCCACACTAATAATAACGCGGGCCATCGCGATAAATGAGTCAGGCATTGTAACTCGGTTTGTTCTTAGTAGCTCTAAAACATCTGCCAAACGGTCTGATACACTGCGATCTCTTCGATCGTCCTCTAGAAAGTGCTCACTGACCTCTTCAAGTATACCTTGGTTTTCACAAACAAACCCCGCCTTCGCAAAAAGCTCTCCTAAGTTTAAAGGGTTAATTCCCATGAGACCAAATAATAATTGTCCATACTGTAGCGCCTCCTCTTCCGTTAACGACGCTAACGCACCGTAATCTAGGATCGCTATATTTTCATGTTCATCGACAAGAAAGTTCCCAGGGTGAGGGTCTGCATGATAACTGCAAAACTGTGTTATCTGTTGAATGTAACTCGAAAGCAATAAATTTAAAAGAGGTTTAGCTTTTCCTGGAGAGCCATCGATATATTCAGTAAGTCTAGCCCCATCAATCCACTCAGTAACCATGATTTTTTTAGAGCATAATTTACTGACCAAACTAGGTACACGAATACCCTTTAGATGATTGTGATTGAGAAATGAACGTAAATTAGAGGCTTCTATCGTAAAATCCAGCTCCTCCATTGTCAATTTTATGAGCTGATCGGTAACTTGTCGGATATCTATCTCTTTAACAAGAGGCGCAATGACACCTGCAACAGATCGAAAAACAAGAGAATCTTGTTCAAATAAGTTAACGACATCCGGTAACTGGATTTTTACCGCAACAACCATTCCGTCTTTTAAGACCGCCTTATGGACCTGCGCGATGGAGGCTGTTGCTGCCGGAATTATATCAAATGATTGAAAATTATTGTCCCAATCCTCACCCCAACTTTCAATTATTGTCGAGTGTACCTTCTCAAAAGGCGCAGGGATCGCATCATTCTGCAGTGTTTGTAATATTTTTAAATATTCTAGAGGCAATATATCTGGCCGACAGCTGAGAAATTGGCCGAACTTGACCCATATTGCACCGTTTTCTTTACACAATTGGCAAATTTTTTCAGCTGAATCTGAGTGAGCCTTTGACAGAAGCACCTGCGCATCGTCAACCGGTAATAGTTTTGCTTTGTTACGCTGCAAACGATAAATTTGCTCAATCGCTATGGCAACTTTAGTCACACCAAGATAACGGTCTCTACCATCAACAATAAGCGTTTTAGCAACATTCAAATTGGACTTCAGCGCATCAAGTGTACTCATAAAAAAGAAAAGCCTGCGTGATGATATAGCAAGGAGTTGGTCATAAATATGATCCGACTCAAACTAATTAGTTAATCCAATATAAAGGAATGCAGACAATATAACTACCTGACAAAAGAGAAATAAATACCTATTTTGTGTTGAGTTGTAACCAGGCTCCAGATACTACTGACGCGGGTTAACCTTTGAATAAACAATCCTCTACAAGCTTATCAACAACCTCAAGGAAATTCGAGGAAGGGTCTGTAAGTTCAAAACCTGTATCGAAAAAATCTGGGTTAATATCATTTTTACACCAACGACTTACGGCCTCAAATTCAACTTCCCTGCTACCCTCAACGTTATCCGGCAAAACCATTCGTAATAACACGTTTTCATCCAAAGGCAGGGCATTATCACTAACCAACATTATCCCGCGTGTACTAATATCGACCAAATTACCTAGCAGAGCACCCGTTTTTGCATCGTACACTCGAAGGTAATATATCAAGTGGCGGCGTTCGACTTTCCGTTGATTAATATCTTCTACTGTTCTGGAGCTCATAATCGCGTCATCACTATTTACTTATGATGTTACAAATATAGTAAATTGTGCGTAACTGTCTAAGATTTAGCGGATTTTTTTTAAAAAAAGTGAAAATAAGCTAATTTCCCCACTGCCCTAGGACGTCTACTTCAAATAAGGTGCCTTCAAACCCCATGACAGCCCCCTTTTCGGTGATTTCGTTAACGTAAAGCTTCTCGTTGTAGTAGCGCCCTTGCTTTAAACGTTTACCGTTAATCGTTATGCTCCGGAACCTTTCTTGGCTTGAATACATATGTGAGGAAAAGGTTAAATCAGGAATCTGTGTCTGTATTGACTGTGGCAACTCAGAAACTTGTGGTAAATATGCCGTTGATGGTGTCGCTTGTTGACGATATTCTTCCTTAGGATTTGGGCTTATTTTAACCTCAGAAGCTGGCGTATCTCTATACTGGCTCGGTAATTGTGCGACAGGCTCTGCATTGATTTCCGTTGAAGGCTCAACCACAGCTTCCGCTTTGGGTTTAACGGTAAATTTGGACGGTGCCTGCTTAACTACTGGTTTAGCTATTGCCTTAGCGACAGGCTCTATATGAGGTGACCTCTGTCGAACGGGTATGGATGGAGCGTTAATGGGTTGCGCTAGGGTGCTCGGCGGTACGATTTCTTTAACAAGAACCTTCGCTGTTTGCCACGGGGCCCAAATAAACAACCCTATTATATTCGTCGCTACCAATACGACAACGACAACTACCCACACTTTCTTTCCAGAAGGCGCACCCGTTGTAGGCGTATAGGTTTGTAACCCTGGGAGGTCTCCTTTTTTTCGCTCTTCTTCAGATTTTTTTAATGCATCTAGAATATATGACATTACATCGTTTCCTTATCTACAGAAAACGAAGGTATATTTTTTTCGGTGTAGCTTGATAACAGAATCAGGGTGTTAACACCCGCTATACCATCCGCGTGCTCCCCCACTTGTTTTTGGAAAGCCTTCACTCTTTGTACAAGTGCATCATCGTAGTAGGAACGGCCAAGTGACGGATGTTTTACTCCTTCATAGATATCTAATTGTTTACCTAGCCACTTAGTCATGGGCCCAATAGTGCCAGGCTTAAGTGGTGTAACGTATTGTGGGGGCTTTTTCCAAAGAACAGCAAAGTGGCCACGCCAGTGCTTGTGTAATTCGGATATGGACATCTCAACATCAGCATCATTAACGATAAGTTGAACACTTTCATTGGTAACTGAACGAGCAACAACAAAATGCTTACCCCCATCACCATCAAATAGTGTCAATATGGCAGGCAGCCCTAGGTGGGCCACAACACCCACGCTACCTATTTTGCTCAGGCAAGTCACTCCATTAGCTTTTGCATGCTTACATGCAAAGCCATCCTGTTCGGGACGATATTGAACCCCCCATAACTTCATCAAACTTACGTAGGATAACTGCTTACTAAGACCTCCCTTTGCAAGCAGATCATCAAAATCCAGATCTACACCCGCGCTCGCTGCGACACCTTTTTCTGCATTTTTCCTGGCACTTACCTTGACACTTTTCCCGATATTATCATCGCCAATCACATTGGTTATTAATTGAGCGCCTGATGAGATTAAGCTTGCTGGCGGCAGGTCCACAGGGACATCTACAAGGCTTTCTTTTGAAAGGTCAACAGGTGTTTGCGTAGCGTCAATGATTTGATGTGTCGTAACTCCCTTCAAAAAAAATGCCGATAAAACAATGCCCAATGTAAGGCAAGCAATACACAACCCTAATATTGCTATCCAGTTGTTCGACACAGCCATCGACTTAAAAAACGCTGCCTTTTCATCTTTATGAAGAACAAGGCTTTTCCCTAAAACTTCTTTTGCTGCTTTTTGTAACAGCGAGTTTTCAACGCTTTTCTTATTCTCGGCATAAGCACCCAACAATGAACGATCACACACCAAATTAATTACTCTAGGGATACCTTTGCTAATTGAATACAGCTTTTGAATAGCTTTCTCAGGGAATAACATTTCGGGAAACGCACAACCAGCTACAGCTAGCCTATGATAAACATAGGGGGCAATCTCTTCTTTTGTAAGTGCATCAAGATGAAACCTAGCAGTTACTCTTTGTGATAACTGACGCAATTCAGGCTTAAGGAAAATATCCTGTAATTCTGGCTGCCCCAGTAGAATTATCTGAAGCAGCTTTTTTTCATGCGTTTCCAGATTCGTTAAAAGTCGAAGTTGCTCTAGAACCGTAGGAGACAGATTTTGTGCTTCATCAATAATAATTACCGTATGTCGGCCTTTACTATGGGACCGAAGTAAACGCTGATTAATGTAATCGGTATAATCTTTTATTGATAAACTATCACCAATATAACCAATAGAAAGCTCATCACAGATAGTCTCTAATAATTGCTCTGAATCAAGCTTTGGGTTAAGAATAAAGGCAACGTCAACATTTTCTGGGACTTGTTCTAAAAAGCATCGACAAGTTGTCGTTTTACCCGTGCCAACTTCACCCGTTAGCAGAATAAAGCCACCTTCCCGCTCCACTCCATAAATCAAATGAGCAAGCGCCTCATTGTGCTGCTTGCTCATGTAAAGATAATGAGGGTTGGGGGCAATCGAAAACGGGGCTTCCTTCAAGCCAAAATAAGACTCATACATATTAAATTGCTACTATCCCTTAAACACAACTTTCGCATTAATAATCCCAACATCCTTCTGAGAATCAATTGAGATATTGATAACACTGACGGCGTTACTGGATTCTAGAGTATTTAACCAACGAACCAAACTGTTAAAAGGGATATCCTCAACCCACACCCTAAGCTTGTCATCTCCTTCAGGCTCATAGCGTTTTAAAGGAACTTGGAAACGCCCTGACGTTTGGTTAATGAGGGCTAGCAACGATTGTCCTGGCCTCCGCTTTTTTGTTTTACTACCAGAGCCTGAAATACTCTTCGCACGATGCTCGTTGCTCTTCATCCATTGCAGTAACTCTTGCTTGCCTTTCAATGTGAGCTGGGCTTGCTCAACAGCGTTAAAGGCGGGTTTAACCACCAAAAAGAAACCAATGACGATAACAAGAAAAACCACAAGGCTGTTCAACATAATACGATCTCTTGGCGAGACCAATTCGTACTGACGCCTTAACTCTCGTACCTTTATGTTGATAGAATCAAGTGCTGAAGGAGTATTTGGCATTATGATGCACTCCTTACATTAACGCGGGCTTTGACTTTGTCGCCATCTTGACTGGCCCTAGCAATTTCTACATCAAGCTGTAATGTTTCAAGTGCCTTCTTTAATTTATCCAAGTCATCAAATCCTGGTGCCGTACAGTCAATTTTTAATTGGCCCTGTACCTGATCAAAAGAAATCCTCAATGGGTTAATGACTTGAGATTTCTTGGCTCGATTCATTTCGTTCATCTTTTCACCCACCTGAGCAAGCAGAGGCAAAAAACCAGTACCTTCGCTCCCTGACTTTGCATTCATCAAGTGACTTTTCATTTGCTTGCGCACATCAAACACGCGTTTATCACGAGGAAAATATTTTCTATAAAGCGCCTTCGCTTCGGTATCTGCCTGTAATGCCTGCTGTTCAAGCTTTGACGCTTGAACGTATTGAAATCCAACAAACAAACACATAAAAATGGACAATAAGACTGCGGTTGGCTTCCAGTTAAATAAACTAGGAGCACGTTTAGGAATAGGCTTATAGGGACCGATAAGTAAATTGCATTGTTTAAGACTGTCGCCATCCACGTTGTCACAGAGATAAACAAACTCTGTTGATTCGATATGTTGTAAATCTAGCGCTGTTTCAATATCGACCAAATGACTAGTGATTTGGGTTTTGAGCCAATTTTCGAAATTATCGCTTTTGAATTCCTGAGTAACAAACACCTTAAATGCACCCGGCACAGGAGCCTTATGGCCCTCTTCGCCGGTATCAGGAAATAAGGCATTAAGTAATATGGGTAGAGCATCTAATTCTATCGACAACGCCTGATACTTGGATGTACGGGTGATCAGCTGATGTCCATCGGTTACAAACACCCACTCGCTATCATTGGCAGGTAAACACAGCATATCGGGAATAATCGCAGTGAGTGAAAGCCCCGCCCTATCAAATTCACTGACGATTGTTTCAATAACTGACTTGCGAATGGACAAAACACCGACATTGCCTTCGCTATCTCGCTCTCCAGGGGTGAAATGTAGATCTTCTACATCCTCCCCTATATTGTCTTCCAGCATAAAAGGCAATGCTTGTGCGATATGCCGTGTTTGCTTTGACGGAATATTAACCGTTGTCGAGAAGACGTGGGAGCCTTGAAGAATAAGTACCACATCAAGCCCAAACAAGCCGCCCCTGGCGTCAAGCAAGAAATCAAAGGCCTCATCAATAGAGCCCGTAGTAGCATCATCATTAACAACGCCATCAGGTGCTAGTAACCACTGCACTTGGGCTTCCGAGACTATTTCATCGGAATCGCCTGTTTCAGAGGTTTCCTGATCATCAGAAATAACGCCCGCGTCATCATTATTCAGGATGCTTGTAAGGTGCTGCCCTTCTAACAGTGACTGAAGTGCTTCATCTTTAAGCTGTAAATATAGGGTATCTTTCACGATAGCTTTTATCTTTTGTTTGTGTTTTCAGTAGTATAAGCCAGCTTGTGTATTTAAACACCGCTAAATGGGTCTAAATGCTTACGGAGTATAACTTTTACTTTGACGTCGGGGACAGTATTGCCTGATCGATATAAGACAGAGTGCATGTGTATTGTTCGTTTATCTATAGTTGCCTTGGCCTTTAACAGGAAAAAATTGGAATCGATACTAAGGTCAGTAAGTATAGGAATAGGCGTACAGCCAGTCATTACTAGACCTTTACTGACGTCAACAAAATCGTTTAGATCCCCTGCTTTTTCATATCCACCCGCTAATTGTATAGGAGCTATTATACTCGCATCTAGGCAATAGGCTCTTAACGTTTCATCTGTAGCTGTATTAACATTTAATGTCGCTCCGGGCGGCAATAACGCCACATGTGGAGCCAATACCTCTAGATCCTCTCTTGTAATTCCAGAAATAAGCATAAGTTCACTTAGGTCCACCAAAACTCGGTCTGCCGCGGTATAGGCCGGGTCTTGAAGTAAATACTCCTGATCTTCACGTCCATCAGTTCCCGGGGATTTATTACTATCAAGCCAATCGATGACTCTATCAGTAATAGAAGCTGGGGTTATGTTACTGGAACTATCCACTGGAATGGACAAATTCCCAAGCAAACTCTCAAACTGCTCTCTAGCACCTCCTGCACCTCCTGCACCTCCTGTACCTCCTGTACCTCCTGTACCTCCTGTACCTCCTGTACCTCCTGTACCTCCTGCATTCCATAACCGGTTTATATTGAACCTTCCCTGCAAATCTGCAATTTCTCCTTCTATTATGCCTTGACCTAAAGTTGTCTGGACAGGAGTAGTCCACCTCTCTTTTAAGTTATCATAAATTTTTGTCTTTTTTATATCGGACAACAAATCTTCAGCAAGAACATACTGAGCTAGGGACTCTGCACTCTTAACATTTTCCTCGGATTGGCTTAGGGCAAGCAATGTTCCAGTTCGAGTAATATCAATCCGTTGACGATACGTCATTTCAACCGCAAGATACGTAGCAACAGCGACTAGCATAAGAACCGTAATGATCACTGTTCCTTTTTGACCGGCCTTAATATTTAGATAGATCATTTTAGCAACGAACCTCGTCTAGCACCGCATCATAGCCGGATAAAACGGAATACTTCCTAGATATTTCACCATAATCCGATGTTTTAATTTTCATTTCAATAATATCGGGTAATCGAATATCGTTCTCTTCAAAAAAACCACAAGGTATTGCGCCTGAATAAAGAGATATAGTTAACGGTGGCCACTGAGCTGTATCTTTAAGTTTGTCTGAATCTTCAAAATAGAAGATAAAAGATAATTCCTCAACGTCAGTTAACAAAACTAATTCTCTGCTTAAACTATCTGGTGCTCTATCTAAAACATACCAGTAGTTTCGTTTAAGAACCCCCTCCTCTAACGTATAGGACACTCTCTGCAACTCACTTCTCTTTCTCGCCAGAAAAGGTGGGCTATTCCAACCGCTTCGGGTGAATTCTATCGCATCCCCGTCAGACGTTAGCGCATCCAATGGATTATCAGAATCAAACTCATCAGTTACAGGGCGAGGAATAATAAAACTGAGATCTTTATGGATAAACGAAAATGCTCGTTGTAATTCAGCAAGCCTCTTTGAGTCTCTATCCGTGATCTCCTTAACTTTACTGAAATTATTAAATACCAAATACATTCCGCCTGCCATAATGGAAAAAATGGCCATCGAAACCAAGAGTTCAATGAGGGTGAACCCTTTAAATTTATATGGTGTGAGAGTTCTAATATAATTCATACTATTTTTTAGCCACAAAAGCGGTTTCAAGTATCGCTAAAGCGCCTGAATCCTCATCTCCATCGTCCTTTTTTATCTCGATAAACACCTTAATTAAAGCACCTTGAAGTGTTTTTTCCCCTGATGTCTCAACAAGCCAATCTCTTTCCGCAAACTTTACTTTATCAACACGTTTTGCTGTTGATGGAACCGATTTGTTCAAGTTATACGCAGCTTTTAACTCGACCAGCTTATTCTGCGCAACCCAGGTTGCCATCGTTTTATCTTTAAGTCGTCCCGCATTATTAATATTGGCTTGAAAAGTGCCCGTTAATGCTGTTACTGATATAGCAAAAATGGCAAGTGCCACCAACACTTCAATTAAAGTAAAACCTTTACTGCTAGGTTCAAAGCGAAAATTAGAAGTCATTGTCGTCACCGAAATCTATTTTAACGCGCCCCAGGTCATCACCTTTAACAACCAACATAACTGAACTATCGTCCGCTAAAAAAAACTCAGCGACAAATGGCGTCATTTCTCCGCTGGAAAGGATATAAACCGATGGTTCATACGTTGTATCTTCTTCGATATCTGGGCCTATCTCATCAAGATTTAAATTTGTCTTTGTAAGCTCTGTTTCGCCGTTTGTAGTTTGGTTGGTACCAATTTTGACAAATTCACTTTCTTCTAATTCCAATAAGAAGCGAACCCCTTCAGGCAACTCATAACTACGGAAGGTGTTGTCGTTATCAACCAATACCCACTTAGGTTTAGGTGGGGTCGGAGGCGTTGCCGAAGGAGGGGTGATAGGCGCAGTAGAAGGTGCAGCAGTTTCATCTGTTTCCTCTCTCCACCAACGAACAAACTGATATCCATCTTCCGTGGCGACAATACCCAGTTCTTGTTGCTGAAAAGAAGCCTCATCAACCGCCAGTGAGACGACGGCAACAAATCGTTGAGCTTCATTCTTTAAATTTCTTGCGGGGTCATTCGAAGTGACATTAAGCGCAGTTAGCGCGGTCATAATGCCAATAATAATGATCACCACCATTATTTCGATTAACGTGAATCCCTTTGAATGTGAATTCACTATTAATGGTGATGATCTCATGTTTAAAGGTCGGCCAAGGTTATATCTGTGCTAGCACCCTCTCCACCCTCATTGCCATCCGCTCCTAACGAATACAATTCGAACGGTTCACCGTTGGTTCCTGGGCTAATATAACCATAAGGCCGTCTCCATGGATCCAGTGGCTCTTTCTTTATATAGCCATTTGAAGGCCAACCTCTAGCATTTTCAGGTTTGTTAACCAGCGCATCCAGCCCCATATCAGTCGTTGGGTAGGTGTAATTATCAAGCTTAAATAAATCTAGAGCCTGCGAAATAGTTGAAAGGTCTGTTCGCGCAGCTTGAACGCGAGATTTATCAACATTATCAAAAACGTTTACGGCAACTAGCCCAGCTAACACGCCTAAAATGACCACCACGACCATAATTTCGATTAATGTAAAACCCGCACTTCGTTTTGGTACCGCGGTGTAGTTAACTCTTTTCATTGTTGCTCTTTCCTTTTTGCTTATCCAATAGAACTATTCATATTAATTACTGGGAGCATTATGGACAATACGATAACCATCACCACCCCACCCATCACTACTAACATTAGCGGCTCAAACAAGCTAACGATTGTACTGACAAGGTCTTCTAATTCTCTCTCCTGGTTATCTGCAGCACGGCCTAACATACTGTCTAACTCGCCGCTGCTTTCACCGCTAGCTACCATTTGCATCATCATTGGTGGAAAATACCCACTTTGATCTAATGAATTAAATAAAGTAGCACCTTCTTTTAGCTTCTCAGCACCTTCTATGACAGCTTCTCGGATGCATAAGTTTCCAGAAACCTGTCCCGATATGCGCAAAGCTTCAACAAGAGGCACCCCGCTTTTTGACAATATACTTAACGTACTGATAACTCGAGCAGCATTAAAGCCTCGGTTGATTTTTCCGATAAGTGGAACTTTAAGGATTTTAACGTGAACCTTGTATTTAAATTTCTCGTTTTGCATTGCTTTTTGAAAGGCTACCACTGCTGCTGCAATCAAAAGCCCTAAAGCCCACCACCAACTCTGGAGAAATTCACTTGACGATATCATTGCCTGCGTTAATGCAGGCAATTCTTGGTCAGAACCTTCAAATATACCCACAATTTTTGGCACAACAAACGTTAACATACCTACAACGATTAAAATGCTAAAGATAACAAGCACAACGGGATAAATCATTGCTCCCTGGATTTTTTTACGGGTTTGGTAACGACTCTCTGTGTAGTCCGCTAACTGTTCTAACACTAGGTCCAAATGGCCAGAATGTTCACCTGCTGCTACCGTTGCTCGATATAAGTCAGGAAATGCCTTGGGGTATTCCGTTAGCGCTTGTGCTAACGAGTGGCCTTCCACGACCTTGGAGCGAATCGCCATCATCATACTAATGACCTTAGGCTTTTCACTTTGTTTTGACACTGCTTTTAATGTTTCTTCTAAGGGGATACCAGCCTGCAACAGGGTTGCCAATTGACGGGTCAGCAACGCAAGATCTGAGGCACTAATCGTGCCTTTATTCGATGCTTTAACGCCCTTTACTGAGGATTTCTGAACGGTTGGTTCTACCGCGAGCGGCACAAAGCCTTTTTCCTTTAACTGCTGGCGCACTTGTCGAGGGCTATCGCCTTCAAGTACACCTTTTTTCTGCTTGCCATTGCTATCAAGGGCTGTGTAATCAAATGCTGGCAAGTTTTATTCCTCCCTAGTGACCCGTAATACCTCTTCTATAGTAGTGATGCCCGCAAGTACATTTCTTGCACCATCCTCTCGAATACTTCCACCAGACTTTCTTGCATGCTTTGCTAGCTCTTGTTCACTAGCACCGTTATGCACCATCATTCTTAACTCTTCATCAAAGATAATCAGTTCATAAATACCTGTTCGCCCGCTATACCCAAGGTGATTACATTCTTCACAGCCATTAGCATGGTATAGCGTAGGGGCGCTTGATACATCAACTCCTAACAATTCACACTCCGTTTCATCAGGGGTATAGCTGGTTTTACAGTCATTGCACAACACCCTAACAAGTCGCTGCGCTAACAGTCCAAGCAAGCTAGATGACAATAGAAATGGCTCAATCCCCATGTCATGGAGACGGGTAACGGAACCAACCGCACTATTGGTATGCAATGTTGATAACACCAAATGTCCCGTTAAACTCGATTGAACGGCAATATCCGCGGTTTCAATGTCGCGAATTTCACCAATCATCACCACGTCGGGATCTTGTCGAAGAATTGCTCTCAACCCTTTCGCAAAAGTCATATCTACTTTGGTATTTACTTGCGTTTGACCAATACCTTCTAATTGATATTCAATAGGATCTTCAACGGTAAGAATGTTACGCGACTTGTCATTTAATTGTGATAACGCCGCATACAAGGTGGTTGTTTTACCTGACCCAGTAGGACCAGTAACCAAAATGATGCCATGAGGTTTTTCGATAATCTCTGTCATACGAGACAGATCATTATCAGCCATCCCCAAGTGAGTGAGATTCAACCGGCCTGCTTGTTTATCCAACAAACGTAATACGACACGCTCCCCACTACTACTTGGCATGGTGGAAACACGTACATCAATCTCTCTGCCCGCTACTCTTAGGGATATACGACCATCCTGAGGCAGCCGTTTTTCTGCGATATCAAGCCTAGCCATAACCTTTATTCGTGAAACTAGAAGTGGCGCTAACGCACGCTTAGGCTGAACAATCTCACGAAGTACACCGTCAACACGAAACCTCACAACCAGGCGCTTCTCGAATGTTTCGATATGGATATCAGAAGCGTTTAATTTAACGGCTTCAGTTAATAGTGCATTAATTAGGCGAATTATGGGAGCATCATCTTCCTGCTCCATTAGGTCTTCAGTTTCTGGTACAGATTCAGCCAAACTAGCGAGATCAAGTTCATCCCCTAGCCCTTCCACCATCTGCATGGCTTCACTTGAGTCGCTCTCATAGGCAAAAGTAAGGCGTCGATCAAATTCTGTATCATTTACTTCGGTAAAACGTATGGGTACACCAAGAAATCGTCTAACTTCCGCCACAACACCAACAGTAACTCCGCGTTTATAGCTGACTTTGGCATCAATATCGCTAACGCCCTCAACGACAACGCCATTGCGTTTTGCGAATGTAAAAGGCAGCCGCCTATTAAGGGTTGATGCTTCCTCAGTCGTTTGTTGTTCTTGCTGCTCTGGTTCCATAGGGGCTCTAACTTTGATGATAATTTATATCTAAGATTAACCTGTAATAACAATTATGACCAACATAACACCAAGATTCTCCATTAAATGGCTAATATTGCTCATATTTTTTGATTTCGATGAGGTTTTATTTTTGTGAATGGCAAATTTTACCGAAAAATATCTAAAGGAACGCATTATCCCGTGATTCTCCACAATAAATCGCTATAATTTCAGCGCATGGTACCAATGAATTAATTCAACACCCCTAATTTGATATGAAAACGGAAACAATACCAATGGCAGGAACAATACTCGTCACAGGCGGCGCCGGATACATCGGTAGCCACGTTGTACGCCAATTAGGCGAACGAAATGAAAAAATTATTGTTTTAGATGATTTATCAACCGGTTTTAAAGAGTCGGTGCTTTATGGTGAACTTGTTATTGGCGATACGGGTGATGAAGCCCTCGTAAGTCAGCTTATAAAAGAACACAGCATTGAAACCGTCATTCATTTTGCAGCCCATACCATTGTTCC
This sequence comes from uncultured Gammaproteobacteria bacterium, assembly GCA_913063125.1. Classification (GTDB taxonomy): domain Bacteria; phylum Pseudomonadota; class Gammaproteobacteria; order Pseudomonadales; family Ketobacteraceae; genus 42-54-T18. The sequence continues at coordinate 19,137 of CAJXZM010000002.1, forward strand.
AGAGTCCGTCGAAAATCCACTAAAATATTACAAAAATAACACGGCAAACACACGCTCTTTACTAGAATGCTGCCAAAAAGGCGGCGTTAAACACTTTATATTTTCTTCTACCGCCGCAGTTTATGGTGAACCTAAAGAATCAAGCGTATCTGAATTAGCACCAACACAGCCTATCAACCCTTACGGCATGTCAAAGCTCATGAGCGAGCACATGATCAAGGACCTAAGCAAGGTTACAGACTTAACACACGTCATACTTCGCTACTTTAACGTGGCTGGATGTGACCCAAAAGGTAGGCTTGGCCAGAGAACAGAGAAAGCAACTCTCCTCACAAAGGTTGCAGTTGAAGCGGCAGTAGGCAAGCGCGAAAAAGTGTTTATATTCGGCACTGACTTTGATACTCCAGATGGTACCGGAATCCGCGATTATATTCATGTAGAAGATCTCGCAAGCGCTCACGTTAAAGCGCTTGATTATCTTACATCGAATGGTGAATCAACCACCGTAAACGCTGGTTATGGCCACGGCTATAGTGTTCGAGAAGTGTTAGATATGGTTATAAAAGTAAACGGGGCTCCATTCACCATTGAAGAAGTGGAGCGTCGTGCTGGAGACCCCCCAGCTCTTACCGCTATAGCGAAAAAAATAAAGGATAGCCTTGGCTGGAAACCTGAACACGATAGCTTAGAAGCGATCGTTTCATCAGCACTAACCTGGGAAAAGCATTTGCTCGAAGAAGCCTCTAAAGAAGATTAACCCTTGTGATAATTACTGAATTCTTAGAAGCAACGTTCCCAAGCACACTGTTCCCTAGTGACATTGCCATTGTTGTCGCGAAAGCGGGAATGGGGGAAACACCCGTCCTTCCTGAAGAAGAAATACACATTATAAAAGCCGTTGAAAAACGTAAACGGGAATTTCGTGCAGGGAGGCACTGCGCACATACTGCCATAAACACAGTGCTAAATAACGATACTAACGATCAAACCCCCATCAAAGTTGCTCCATCTCGTATGCCTTGCTGGCCGGTTGGTATCGTTGGCAGTATCTCGCATTCAGGCTCGCACTGCTCAGCAATCGCAGCACATTCAGCCAAATACCTATCACTCGGCCACGATGTTGAAAAGGCAAAAGAACTAGAAAGCAACGTGCACAAAATGATTTGCACAACAACAGAGCTTGCCTTTATTGCCAAACACAGCGCATCTAACTTGCCTCTTAGCACCATTATATTTAGCGCAAAAGAAAGTATCCATAAAACTTACTCCCCTATTAACGGCCATATGCTGGATTTTTTGGACGCAGAAATTGAACTTGACCTTAAGAACCAGTGTTTCAAAGCCTGCATTATCAACCCGGAACCACACCCGAAAGTAGCAATTCCACACCTCACTGGCTCGTTTGCCATTAGCGGTGGTTATATTTATACGGGAATATATTTATTAGCGCCTACTGATACAGAACCTACATTATGAAACCTATACTATGAAACCAGAGTTCACGTCATTTTTTAACAATGCTCATATTCAGAAAAAGCTAACCGAGCTAGAAAAAAGAGCAAAAGCAACCACATTAAGCGCTAGATTTACTGCTGACAAAGATCGTTTCAATCGTTACAGCATTGATTTAGAGGGACTTCTTTTTGATTTTTCAAAAAACCATATTGACGATGACATCCTTTCAACACTTGTAGCAGGAGCCTCAGATGCAGGCTTAACCTCAGCAATCACCGATATGTTTGAAGGCAAAAAAATCAACAACACTGAGGATCGTGCAGTTTTGCATACAGCACTACGCGCTCCTTCAGAAAGCAGACCACCACACCTGAACGCCACCATCGAGAATGCAAAGCAAAATATGAACGCATTCAGTGATGCGATTCGAAATAAGACTTGGCATGGAGCAACCGGCAAACCATTAACACAAATTGTGAATATAGGTATCGGTGGTTCAGATTTAGGGCCTGCAATGGCAGTAGAAGCCTTATCTCACTACACCCATAAAGATTTTGAATTCCATTTTGTTTCCAATATAGATCCAACACACATCATGGAAGCATTGGCAAAGTGTTGCCCCGAAACAACGCTACTCATAGTGTCATCTAAGTCTTTTTCTACGCTTGAAACACTAAGCAATGCCAAAGTAGCAAAAGACTGGCTAATTAACACATTAGGCTTAGATGCAGATGTCGGGAAACATTTTATCGGCATATCTTCAAATATTGACGCAGTGACAGAATTTGGCATTCCAGAGCACAATATTTTACCCATGTGGGATTGGGTAGGAGGCCGTTATTCACTCTGGTCCGCCATTGGATTATCACTAGAAATAGCTATTGGCAAGCAAGGCTTCAACGACTTTTTACGCGGTGGCAACTGTATAGATAAGCATTTTCGTGAAGCGCCGTTTGAGAACAACATTCCTGTCCTCATGGCATTAATCAGTTTATGGAACAGCAACTACATGGATGCTGATTCAAATGCCGTTGTGTGTTACGAGCAATACCTTCATCGGTTTGTGTCCTATCTACAGCAAATGGACATGGAGAGTAACGGTAAAAGTGTGCAAAGAAACGGAGAACCTTGTCTTTGGCAAACAGCCATACCATTATGGGGTGGTACTGGCAGCGACACACAACATTCATACCATCAGTTATTTCACCAAGGCTCCCGCATGGTGCCTTTGGACTTTATCGTTGGCACCAACAGTTTAAACCCCATTGGCGATCAGCAAGCATTTCTATTTGCAAATTGCTTGGCCCAAAGTAAAGCCCTCATGACAGGCCAAGATAAAAACAGCATAAAGCAAGACTTGCTTAATAACGGGGTGAGCGAAGAGGCAGCGGAACAACTTTCATCTCACAAAGAAATCCCCGGCAACCGCCCAAGCAACATGTTTGTATACGACAAGCTGACCCCCTTTGCGTTAGGACAACTCGTTGCGTTATACGAACATAAAGTCTTCGTTTTGAGCGTTCTTTGGAATATCAATGCATTTGATCAATGGGGTGTCGAGCTTGGCAAACAGCTCAGCGGTTCTATTAAATCGGCTTTACTACATGGCGACTCAGACCTGGATACGGACGCATCAACACTCGGTCTTATTGCTCGCTACAAAAAACAAACAAACTAAAAAAACAAACAACTTACATAAATAAAAAAGGCGCTCGACATTGAAATGTTGAGCGCCCTTTTTTGTTCAGAAAAGCTGGTTATGTAAGTAATTTGTTGGGTTTATTTGTTGTAGTAATTTTCATAACAATAGTTAGTCGCGTCAATATATCCATCAACACTACCGCAATCAAAACGTTTGCCTCGAAATTTAAATGCCATTACACATCCATTTTTCGCCTGCTCCAACAACGCGTCAGTAATCTGCACCTCTCCATTCGCACCTGGCGGTGTCTTTTCGAGGATATCGAAGATATCAGGGGTCAAAATATAGCGCCCGATAACAGCAAGATTTGACGGTGCATCTTCTGGCTTTGGTTTCTCAACCATGTTTGTTACACGAAACAAACCGTCCTTAATGTTGATCCCTTCGACGATTCCATATTTATAGGTCTCTTCCATAGGCACCTCTTCGATCGCGACAATGCTGCAACGGAACTGATTATAAAGCTTTACCATTTGCCCCATAACACCTTCTTCATCATCAAAACAAAGATCGTCGGCCAAAATCACACCAAAAGGCTGGTCACCAATCATTGGTTTACCTGTTAGGATGGCATGCCCCAAACCTTTCATCTCTGACTGACGTGTATAGGTAAACGTACACTCATCAATAACTTCGCGGATAGATTCTAAGTACACTTCCTTGCCAGTACCTTTTATCTGATGCTCTAGCTCGTAATTAATATCAAAATGATCCGCAATCGCACGCTTTCCACGTCCAGTCACAAAACCAACATCAGAAAGCCCTGCCTTTAATGCTTCCTCGACTCCATACTGCACAAGTGGCTTATTAACGATTGGCAACATCTCTTTGGGCTGAGACTTTGTAGCAGGTAAAAAACGCGTTCCGTATCCTGCAACAGGGAATAAACACTTCGTAATCATTCGTTCATGCATCCTTTTAAATAATGTGACTAGCTGAAATAGACATCGAAATAGATAGCCGGCTTAATCTGCCTTAGGGTGCTCTGCTATTTCAATTAGCACGCCGTCCGTACATTTAGGGTGAATAAATGCAACTCTCGTATTATGTGCGCCAGACTTTGGGGATTCTGATAAAAAGATATAGCCTTTTTCTGTTAACCTAGTCATGTCTGCTTGAACATCATCACTCTTAAAGCAAATATGATGTAGACCACCACCTTTTTTATCTAAATATGTTTGTACTGGTCCTTCACCATTCAAAGGGTGTACTAATTCGATTTGGGTGCCAGAGATCGGAAAGAAAGCCGTTTGCGTTTTTGCTGACTCAACCGCCTCGGACCCCTTAAACTCTAGCCCAAAATCCTCTGCAAAACGCTTTATTGACTTTTCCAAGTCAGGTACTGCTATAGCTACGTGATCTAACCCAATAATCATAATGACACCCTAAAAAGCGAAGAATTTTAAAGCTGCATTCTAGTCGTTTTTTACTGTGATAGAAAGCGCGGTAATACCACTCTTTTTTAGCCCTAGTAGTCGCTAAGGTATAGTTAAGGTGTCATTAAGATGTAGTCCAAATCAATGATAACCATAGACTATGTTACAACTTGACTACAAATTCACGTGCGTTGATCAGGCAAATTCGTTAATCTTAGCCGCATTTATGAATAGCCTGCTACACGCAGGATTAATAGTTTGATTGAATAGAGGTACCGACATGACTGACGCTTCCAATAAACCTAGCTTGACAGAATGGCATAACTTGGCAACAAAAGAGCGAAAAGGTCGAGATCCTGCAGATCTAATCACTCCGACGCCAGAAGGCATCGATATTAAGCCTCTATATACCGCTGAAGATACTGCAAATTTAGAAAATGCAGATACTCTCCCTGGTTTTGCCCCTTATGTTCGTGGCCCTAAGGCAACGATGTATGCTGGGCGCCCCTGGACAATCCGACAGTATGCGGGTTTTTCAACCGCCGAAGAGTCAAATGCATTTTACAAAAAGAACTTGGCGGCCGGTCAACAAGGCGCATCAGTAGCATTCGACCTCGCAACACACCGAGGTTATGACTCCGACCATGAGCGCGTTACTGGAGATGTTGGCAAAGCGGGCGTTGCCATTGATTCTGTTGAAGATATGAAGGTTCTTTTTTCCGATATCCCTTTGGATAAAGTGTCGGTTTCCATGACAATGAACGGAGCAGTTCTCCCTGTGCTTGCTAGTTACATTGTTGCAGCTGAAGAGCAAGGTGTTCCACAAGAAAAGTTATCAGGCACCATTCAGAATGATATTCTGAAAGAATTCATGGTACGTAACACCTATATATACCCGCCAAAAGAGTCCATGGGAATCATTGCTGATATCATCACGTATACCTCTCAGCATATGCCTAAATACAACTCAATCTCTATTTCAGGCTACCATATCCAAGAAGCCGGGGCAGATGCCGCACTAGAGCTAGCGTACACATTAGCTGATGGTAAAGAATATATCGAATCTGCACTTTCATCTGGGCTTGAGATTGACGCCTTTGCACCTCGACTATCCTTTTTCTTTGGGATTGGAATGAATTTCTATATGGAAATCGCCAAATTGCGAGCGGCTCGATTACTATGGGATAAAATTGTCAGCAAGTTCAACCCGAAAGATTCACGATCTAGAATGCTAAGAACCCATTGCCAAACATCTGGGTGGTCGTTAACAGAACAAGACCCTTATAACAACGTAGTACGTACTACTTTAGAGGCAATGGCTGCAGTGTTTGGAGGCACACAATCCCTTCATACCAACGCATTTGATGAGGCCATCGCTCTACCTACAGAGTTTTCGGCTCGAATTGCTCGAAACACACAAATCATTATCCAGGAAGAAACCGGGATTACCAATGTAGTGGACCCATGGGGTGGCTCTTATATGATGGAGTCCCTCACTCAAGATATAGCGGATAAGGCTTGGGGCATAATCGAGAATATTGAGCAGCTAGGCGGTATGGCTAAAGCGATAGAAACAGGCGAGCCGAAACTCAAAATCGAAGAATCTGCCGCCAAGAAACAGGCTCGTATTGACCGCGGGGAAGATGTCATTGTTGGTGTTAACAAATATCAGTTGGCAGAAGAGGACGACATTGATGTACTAGAAATTGACAACTCCGCCGTTCGCTTATCTCAAATAGCCCGCCTAGATGCAATGAAAGCATCAAGGGATAGCGCAGCAGTAGAAAAAGCGCTTGCTGACTTAGAAAATTACGCAAGAACAGGCGAAGGCAACAGCTTGGATTTGGCAGTAAAAGCCGCAAGAGCAAGAGCGAGTGTTGGTGAAATAAGTTACGCGCTTGAGAAAGTATGGGGGCGTTTTAGCGCAAGCTCAAAAACAGTTTCAGGGGTATATGGTAGCTCCTACGCAAACGATAATGATTGGAACGAAATATCCTCTGACATTGAAGTCTTCGAGAAAAGCTATGGACGCCGCCCCCGAATGCTTGTCGCCAAAATGGGACAAGATGGCCATGACAGAGGTGCTAAAGTGATAGCTACTGCCTTTGCAGATGTTGGTTTTGATATTGATTTGTCGCCACTTTTCTCAACTCCAAAAGAAGTAGCCAAACAAGCTATTGAAAATGATGTTCACGTAGTTGGAGTGTCTTCACAGGCGGCGGGACACAAAACATTAATCCCTGACCTGTTGGCTGAATTAAAAGCACAAGATGCAACGGACATCATCGTCGTTGCAGGTGGCGTAATTCCACGGCAGGATTACGACTTCCTATATGAAGCTGGGGTCAAAGGTATTTTCGGGCCAGGAACAAAGATACCGCTTGCCGCCAAAGACGTACTTATGGAAATCAATAAGGCACAAAAATAGTACAACCATGAACACAATTGATACTGAAAAACTTTTGCAAGGCAACCGCAGAGCCCTTGCAAAAGCAATCACCTTAACTGAAAGTAGCCTAGAGTCCCACAGAGAGGATGCTCAAGCGCTGCTTGATGCCGTCCTTCCTAAAACCGGCAATAGTTTGCGGATTGGAATAACGGGCATTCCTGGCGTAGGAAAATCTACTTTTATAGAAGCTTTTGGCCTCCACCTGATATCATTAGGAAAAAAGGTCGCTGTGCTAGCAGTTGACCCTAGCTCTCCAATTACAGGAGGAAGCATCCTCGGCGATAAAACCAGAATGGAGCTTTTATCTCAACATAATAATGCGTTCATAAGACCCTCCCCTACTTCCGGTTCACTGGGTGGTGTCGCACAAAAAACCCGTGAAGCCATCTTGTTATGTGAAGCAGCTGGCTACGACGTCATCATCGTCGAGACCGTTGGTGTCGGGCAGTCGGAGTATCAAGTGTCTGGCATGGTAGATTTTTTCTTGATACTTATGCTCCCTAATGCTGGCGATGAGCTTCAAGGGATCAAAAAAGGCATATTGGAACTCGCAGACTCAATCATCGTCAATAAAGCCGACGGTGAGAGCCAAATGCTCGCAAAACAGGCAAAAGCACACTACGAAAACGCCTTACATTTAGTAAAATCGCATGAGAAATGGCAACCATCAGTGCTCACATGTTCAGCCCTAGAAAAGAAGAATATTGATAGCATATGGCAGCTTATTGCTCGCTACTTTGATGACGACGACCTACAGACGTTTCGAGACAACAAGCGTAAATCCCAAAATATTGAATGGATGCAATCTCTGATTCACGAACTACTGGATTTAAGATTAAGCAAAAACCCGGCGTGCTCTATCAAGAAAAACGAGCTGGTTCAGCAGGTTAGCATGGGTGAAACTACCCCTCTTAATGCTGCTACAACACTAATAGAGACGTTATTTCGATCTAAATGACGTCAAAATAACCCACATAGTACATTAAATGTACTATGTGGGTTATTTTGTATTGGTTAAATATCGTAAGTATGAAAAAATACCCTCATATGAATCCGTTTATCTAAGATTATGAGAACGTTATGAGTACTGATCCTCGCAAACAGTCGGCATCGTCTATCAGACTCGCCGGAGCAAACCAAGTGACTCGTGCGCTGCCCTCTATCGTTAAACAGGTACGGGATAACAGTCTAAGCATTCTTATCAACCAACTTACAGAATGCTTTGTCTCATGCGACGACCTGTTTTTTGAACTTGCAGGCAAAGCCGGTACAAATAAAGAACAAAATGATTTCTTTGATACAATGAGAGAAATCAGATTAAGCAGAAAACAATGCATCACCCAATTCAAACAACAATTTGAATTGTTATTTTCATCACTACACAGCGCTAAAAAAGTCTCATCCTTCCCTTCAAATGAAACATCGACACAATCAGAATTTGAAGGGCTTGGTTTAGTTGGCAATGACGAAATGGAAAAAAACGTCGCCCTCTCCAGCACCATAAGTAAGGCCCGCAATGACTGCCAAGAAAGCCTTTATCACCTCGTGCTACGTCTCGACTTTTTGATACCTAATATCGACATCAATGAATCAAACAACCCTCTAGATCCCGCTCAGATTTGTGAAGCATTTAGTAAAGCAACTGACTTTATTGACCTTAGCTTGCAAAATCGCATTATATTTTTCAAGCAATTTGATCGTATTGTTGCGCGCAAGCATAACAAGATCATTAACCTTGCGAATGAATTTCTAATAAATGCAGGCATTTTGCCTAAGATCAAACCCAATGCGCGCCCACAACAACATCAACAACCAATACCCCAAAACACCAAGACGCCTCATCAAAACAACCTTGCTCAAACTGCAACACAATCGCTAGAATCACAAATATCCGCTGCCGCTGCGCATGCTACCCCCGGGTTCAGTGAACTCTCGCAACTGCTGTCGACTTTTCAGACTGATGGGAACTCGATTCCTGGATTGCTCTCTCGTTTTCAGTTTAACGGACCAGCAATTGAACAAGATCAACTAATCCAAGACCTAACATACGCTCAAACGCAAAGACCGTATGAAGCTGAATCTGGTCGAAATTATATCAGAGACATTGTTCAAACTATTTTACAGCCATCGAACACTAACAAAGAAGGAAAGTCGTTAGAAGAACCCGATGAGAACGTTATAAATTTAGTTGCTATGTTTTTCGACTTTGTTCTCGACGACCAAAACCTACCTGTTACTGTCCAAGCCCTTATTGGGCGACTTCAAATCCCAATACTTAAGGTCGCATTAAAAGATAAAACTTTTTTTGAAGACACGAATCATCCGGCTCGATTGCTCATTAACAAACTAGCTGAATCCACTGTTGGACTAAACAGTGAGGACAAAGAAAAACAGGATATCCTCTATTCCCTAATTCAACTCATAGTCCAAGAAATTCATGACCGGTATGACGGTAGTTTAAATATATTCAAAGAACAGCTCAAATTACTTGAGTCACAGCTCGCGACAGAACAGCATCGCGCAATCGTTATAGAAAAGCGCACCAGCGAAGCGGCTTTAGGAAAAGCAAAAACTGAAAAAGCACGGAGCGTAGTACGCGAAACAATCAGTGAACGCATTAAGAACGCAACGCTACCTTCAAGTGTTTCAGAGTTCCTTGTTAAACATTGGCACAAATTTCTACTAAGCAACCATTTACGTCACGGCGTACAATCCCCTGAATGGTTAGATGCCGTACAGGTTATTGACGACCTCATCTGGGTAATCCAACCCCACACCGACGAAAAATCGCAACTACGAGCCATGAAGTTGGTTCCTCATCTCACGGGCAGAATCCAAAACGGCATCAAAAAAGCTAACGCTCAAAATGAAGAATGGAACACGCTACTGCCAACACTACTTAACGACCTGAAAATGTCTTGTGAGGGGCGCTCACACGATATAAAGCAGCAGCAACTTAATGAAACTCAAAAAAAGGCGCTCGGACTCACAGATACTGCACCTGATAAGTCATGGCAGCAAATGACCGCCCTTGAAAGACAATTAGTAAAACAAAATGCATTACATTTCAAATCACTACAAAAAGCCGAATCCCTACCTATCGGAAGCTGGATCACAATGGAAGAACCCAACACAAAAAGCATCCGCTGCAAGTTAAGCGCAAAACTCATTGAAACCGACACCTACGTCTTCGTTAACAGGTATGGCATCAAGTCGCTTGAAAGACCTAAAAAAGACGTGGCTATGGCGATACAAAAAGGGTACTTCCACATCCTTGAGTCAGGCCAATTATTTGAAAGAGCGATGGAACGAATAAGCGCAACTTTACGAAAAACCAAAACAATCCCAGCCTGACACAAATGGAGCATAAAAAATAACGTGTTTTCCCAACACATTAGTAGTCTAAGTTATAGCGGAGGCGCAATTCTATTTAGCGTTCTATTTTTAGTTTCCCTTTACACCCTACACAAACAACAAACACACTTCTTTTTATCCATTGCTGTGCTTGGCAATGCTTTGTTTAATTTTTTTGTAAGTTTCGCCTACTCCAGTCCAAAGTACCTACAATATATTCCTTTGCTTGAGATATTAAAAAACGGCACATGGTTCGCCGCCATATTGAGCTCACTAAAAATAGGTTCTTCAGTACCCATCCCAAAACGTTTCTACTGGCTCATTCACGGCTTATGGCTAACGCTATTAACACTGAACATCTTAGTGTTCTCAAAATCTCAATCATTAGACCTATCAACTAACCCCATATACATCTGGAACGGATTACTACTTGCTATTCTCGGCCTAGTATCTGTAGAACAGCTATATCGAAACACTGACCAAGAAAGACACGTCAAACTACTATCCATTTCAGCGGGTTCCATTTTCCTATATGACCTCTACTTATTCGCGCATGGATTGGTATTCAAACAGATCGACTATGATCTCTGGTACGCTCGCGGGGCCATTAGCGGGACAAGCGCATTGCTATTAACGATTGGACTCATCTCTTTTCTTAACAGCCCGGTACAGCGCACCAAATTGTCAATTTCACGCCCTATTGCTTTTTACACTACTAGCTTAACAACTGCCGGTTTCTTCTTATCACTGATGGCTGCTGGCGGGTACTATATCAAACTCTATGGTGGTAGCTGGGGCATCATTTTACAGGTTGTACTAATATTCTCCGCTTGTGTCGCTGTCGTCGTTATCTTCGTAAGCCGAACGATACGAACACGACTCAGTGTCGTAATAGACAAAAACTTTTTTCATCACAAATACGACTACCGTAATGAGTGGCTTAGACTCATACATTACCTCTCCCAGCCCTCTGATGAAGGTGATTTCCATAAACGCGCAATAAAAGCCGTTGCCTCTACATTTAAAAGCCCAGGCGGTTGCATTTGGGCCGACAATGACAGTGGTGGCTATTGGCCGGTAGCAACTCACAACCTAGAATTGCCAAACATGGATATAACCGAACAAAAAAATACTGATTTTTGTCGTGCATTACACGATCAAGAATGGGTGTTTTCTCCAGGCGCAGACAGTGACAACCAAACAAGCAACATGAATGAAATGCTCCCTGGCTGGGTGTACGAAATATCTAATCTTTGGATAATTATCCCACTAATAAACGATGATGAACTTATCGGGTTTATGGGATTAGCGAATCCCCCTCTCGAAACTCAACTTACGTGGGAAGACCTAGATTTACTTAAAACAGTTGGGCGTCAAGTTTCTAACTATATTGCAAGGCATGTATCAGCCGAGCAGCTTGTTGAGTCAAAGCAGTTTGACGCTTACAACAAACTTACCGCTTTCGTTATGCACGATCTTAAAAACCTTATTGCCCAACAAGCTTTAGTTGTAGAAAATGCAGCCAAACACAAAGAAAACCCGGCGTTTATTGAGGATGCCATTGGTACAATTGACAACTCAGTCAAACGCATGAACAATTTACTACAAAAACTACAACAAAAGGATCAGGTGGCCAGCCCCGTAGTTGGCAAAATTGACCTAAACAAGATCCTCGTGGATGCATGTAAAAAATGCCATGACCGTCACCCAATTCCTTCCCTTCGATTAGCGGATGTAGCGCCTAAAGTAACCTTAGACAGGGATCATTTCGAAATGGTTATGGTGCACCTTATAAAAAATGCTCAAGAGGCTACCAACAAGGATGGCTTCATTGACATAACGTTATCCCTAAATGACGACATTATAAGAATCGAAGTTGAAGATAACGGTGAAGGCATGTCTCAACAATTCATAAAGGAACGCTTATTCAAACCTTTCGACACAACAAAGTCTGGCAAAGGTATGGGCATTGGCGTATACCAGACGAGAGAGTTTATAAAGTCACTTGGAGGTGACTTTTCTGTTGATAGTACATTGGGTGAAGGCTCATTGTTTACTCTTCAAATACCGCTACACAAACCCGCTTAATATTAACCAATCTAATACTGAAAACACCCAATGAATCAAGTTCAAAAAAAACCGAAACTTTTAATCGTTGAAGATGATCCTGGCCTCCAAAGTCAGCTTCGCTGGCACTTTGATCAATATGACGTAATCATCGCTGGCGACAGAGAAAATGCTATCGCCGCAATTCGAAGAGAAGAACCACCTGTCGTCATACAAGATTTAGGTCTTCCGCCTGATGAAGAAGGTGTAGAAGAAGGCTTTAAAACAATCCAAGAAACACTCAAATTGGCGCCAAACACCAAAATAGTTGTCGTCACAGGTTACCATGACTACAACAATGCACTGCGCGCAGTAGCGCTAGGGGCTTATGATTTTTATCAAAAACCCGTAAACACAGACACCTTAGATTTAATTGTACAACGCGCTCACCAAATGGCAGCGCTAGAAGAAGAGAATCGCCGACTACAGGCTACCGCTCAAGCTCCGCTGAGCGGGATTATTGCATCTGATGCAACAATGCTAGCAGTTTGCCGAACGGTAGAAAAAGTTTCCCCCGTTGATGTCACCTGCCTTGTGCTTGGGGAGTCCGGCACGGGAAAAGAAGTGATTGCTAAAGCCATACACAACTTAAGCCCTCGTGCTAGCAAGCGTTTCGTCGCCATAAATTGTGCTGCAGTTCCCGAAAACTTAATGGAAAGCGAGTTATTTGGTTACGAAAAAGGTGCCTTTACAGGCGCAACCAAAAGAACACTAGGTAAAGTTGAAGTTGCTAATGGCGGCACCCTCTTTTTGGATGAAATCGGTGACATGCCCCTGTCGTTACAAGCCAAGCTGTTACGTTTTTTGCAGGAGCGCACCATCGAGCGCTTAGGCGGCAGAGATGAAATTGATGTTGATGTAAGGGTTGTCTGTGCGACCAACAAAAACCTAACCGAGATGGTGGCAGAAAAAACGTTCCGAGAAGACTTATATTATAGAATTAGTGAGATTGTTGTAGAGCTACCCCCGCTTCGAGAAAGAATCGGCGACAAAATCCTTTTAGCCCGCCACATATTGTCAAAATACTGCGACGCTCAGAATAGAAAAATTAAAGGCTTCACCGCCGAGGCAGCCGCTGCAATTGAAAGCTACGAATGGCCAGGCAACGTTCGAGAACTAGAAAACAAAATAAAGCGTGCTGTCATTATGGCGGATGAGAAAACTATTTCGGTAGAAGACCTTTCGCTGCCACATCACGAAGACCTGTCCATTAATCTCCGGCAAATTCGTCAAGAAGCAGAAAAAACGGCCATTATCAAAGCAATAAACCTAGCAGGCGGCCAAATATCGTCTGCCGCAAAATACCTCGGGGTAACCAGGCCCACTCTTTATGACCTGATCAAAAAGTATGGGATAACGATTACCGACCAATAAAAAAAGCCCTCTACAAAGAGGGCTTTTTTATTAATACGTTAGGTTATTTGGCGCGACGTCGGCTAAAACCAAGACCCGCTAAACCAAGCCCCAAAAGAGCCAAAGAGCCGGGCTCTGGAACCACTGTGGCAGTAAGGTTCTTCTTGTCGTACCAACCTTGAGAACCGTATGAGTAGCTTTCTAGCATGCCATCTAGATACTCAAAACTTGAGTCCGTAGAAACATGGAACCAAATACCTATATTTTCATCGAAGCTAATACCGGAATAATCACTGCCTCCACCGTTCCAAGCGTTAATTGCAGTTGCATCAATATCTATACTGATACTACTAGAATCGACTGCAAATGTATCAGTCTGTAGATATATTGCCGGGTTAATGAAGCTATTCGCATTATTTAAGCCGTTATAAACGTAAGTAGTAAGTGTTCCTGTAGCCATATCTCCATACATGATAGCAAGTTCGTTTACATCGGCGCTTTTTGGATTTGGTCCATTATTCACAACCAACCAAAACCCATCAACATCTGTAGGGTCTGAATTGAAATCCACATCCCAAGAGAACTGCTCAGTATTATCATCAAAGCTAGAATGAATAGTATCCAAACGATCGCTAATACCACCATTATTAGCATTTAAGTCTTCAAAATTGAAAACTGTCGCCTGGCTAGCCAATGAAAAGCTCCAGGTTAAAAGTAGTGAAGCTATCTTTGTTTTTGTTTTCATATTCCAATTCTCTAGCGTTAGGTAAATTTCAATTATATAGCAAGCCAGGAAAAGCAATAAACATACCAACCTGACATTCACTTTAATTTCAAACACTTAGGGGCGCAAACAACAGTGCGGCGTAAAGAAATCCGACAAAACCCTAAAGAATGAGAGCCTTCTGACCACGAAAAGCGCTTTCAATTTATGGCTACCTTCTTCCTCGGCCGATTCCATAATAGGCAAACCCTTTGCCCTCTACCATCGCAGGGTCAAATATATTACGACCATCGAACAAAACGTTATTAGACAAATCATTCTCGAGCTGCTTAAAATCTAACGCCCTGAAATTATTCCATTCCGTCATAATAACCAACGCATCAGCGTTAATGGTCGCTTCTTCTTTGGTCTCGACCAATGAAAAGTCTTCACGATCTCCGTAGATTCGAGCAGTCTCCTCCATTGCCTTAGGGTCGTAAGCAGTAACACTGGCTCCAGCGTCCCATAACGCTTCCATCAGCACTCGGCTAGGAGCCTCACGCATATCATCAGTATTGGGCTTAAACGATAACCCCCACAAAGCGATCTTCTTTCCAGATAGATCACCATCAAAGTATTTATGGATCTTACTAAAAACCACCTCTTTTTGAGCGTTGTTAATATCATCAACCGCTTTGAGCATTTGTGCGTTGTAACCGAATTTTCCAGCAGTTCGATGAAGTGCAGTGATATCTTTGGGAAAACAACTGCCTCCATAACCAGCACCCGGGTAAATAAACTGAAAGCCAATACGCGGATCTGAGCCTATACCTAATCTAACCTGCTCAATATCAGCACCCACCGCATCAGCTATATTAGACATCTCATTCATGAAGCTAATTTTTGTCGCCAACATTGAGTTGGCGGCGTACTTTGTCAATTCAGCAGAAACAGTATCCATCACAAGGAGCCTGTCGTGGTTACGATTAAAGGGAGCATATAATTCTTTAATAAGCGCTATCGCTCGATCACTTTCAGAGCCAACGATTATCCTATCCGGCTTCATGAAGTCGGATACAGCAGCGCCTTCCTTAAGGAACTCAGGGTTTGAGACTACATCGAATTCAACATCAGCGCCCCTGCGGGATAAGGCGGCGTTGATGGATGCTTCTACCTTCTTAGCTGTCCCTACGGGGACCGTCGATTTATCAATAACAACGGTGTACCCCTCAATGTGCGAGCCAACACTGTCTGCCACCGATAAAACATACTTTAAATCCGCAGAACCGTCTTCATCAGGTGGTGTTCCTACGGCTATAAATACACAATCTCCGTGCTTAGCAGTCTTCTCCAGGTCAGTCGTAAAATTGAGTGTTCCAGCCTGAACACCCTTTATCACCATATCCGAGAGCCCGGGCTCATATATCGGGACGTCCCCGGCAAGTAGTGCTTCAACTTTCTTCGCATCCACATCAGCACACAAAACATCATGGCCCATCTCAGAAAAGCAAGCCCCTGTTACCAATCCGACATACCCTGAACCGTATATAGATACCTTCACTAACGTTATCCCCTTTTCAACTATAAAACCCATTAACAATCTAAAAACTTGAGCGTAGTATATTACTGTATTACCTCAATTTCACTTCCGAATTTAAAGTAATATTGTCTATATTCAGTTAAATGAATAAAAAGCCCGTTATGACCAAGAACTAATCCACCGTTACCCTGTGAAGCTTCTCACAAATCAACCATTTACCTATAAATTTGCTTGAGTTAAGCTCCGCCCCTTCCTAGAATTGGATTAAGAAAAGAAATTTGGTGCTGGAGTAGCTCATGTTGTTATTAAAAAATGTATTCATTGTAGTTTTTTTAATAAGTTTTTTAGCTGGTTGTGGGGCATCGGAAAGCGGCACTGATGGATTCAAACCCGCAAACAGCACCCCTAACACCAACACCCCCGACACAATAGGCACTATAACCCCTGAACCTGCAGACCCTGAACCTGCAGACCCTGAACCTGCAGACCCTGAACCTGCAGACCCTGAACCTGCAGACCCTGTTCCGGTTGTAACTGTTCCGGTTGTAACTGTTCCGGTTGTAACTGTTCCGGTTGTAACTGTTCCGGCTGAGCCTGATCCCGGCGAATCTACTCCAGTTGCATCTACTCCAGTTGTACCTGACCCCGGTGAATCCGCTGCTGAAGCACTGGCTGCCGCTGAAGCACTGGCTACCGCTGAAGCACTGGCTGCCGCTGAAGCACTGGCTGCCGCTGAAGCATTGGCTGCCGCTGAAGCATTGGCTGCCGCTGAAGCACTGGCTGCCGCTGAAGCATTGGCTGCCGCTGAAGCATTGGCTGCCGCTGAAGCATTGGCTACCGCTGAAACACTTGCTGCTGCTGAGGCCAAAGAACTAGCAGAAGCCGAAGCCGAAGCCGAAGCGCTTGCAGAAGCCGAAGCCGAAGCACTTGCTACCGCTGAAGCGCTTGCAGAAGCCGAAGCCGAAGCACTTGCTGCTGCTGAAGCACTTGCAGAAGCTGAAGCGCTTGCCGAAGCCGAAGCACTTGCTGCTGCTGAAGCCGAAGCACTTGCTGCTGCTGAAGCACTTGCTGCTGCTGAAGCCGAAGCGCTTGCTGCTGCTGAAGCACTTGCTGCTGCTGAAGCCGAAGCACTTGCTGCTGCTGAAGCAAAAAATGCAACCCTAGGATGGGACGTCCCCACTACTCGAGACAACAATGCGGCACTGTCTGCGGATGAAATACAAGGCTACAAGATCGCATACACAAACCTCACCACTGGCGAATCACTAACCTACACCATCCCCTCCAACTCAACAGAGCTAACATACTCTGAGAATTCAAGTACAGCAAAATATAAATTTGAAAATCTCGCCTCAGGCACCTGGACATTCAAAATAGCGACAATAGACTTAGATGACCTACAAAGCGTATACAGCAGTACCGTAAACAAAGTAATTGAATAAATAATAAACTCATAAAAAAACCAAACAGTGACACCACTCACTCCAGCCGAACCTGCCCCAAACATCAAGGTATAAGTGGGAACCTACAGAAGCAATCACTTTGGAGGGATTAAAACAGGGTGACTGAAAGTTTCAAGTCTCCACAATAAATCCTTACAAGCTGATAAGTAGCTATAATGTTCCTGCATATAAAACAATTGATTAGCAACGACACCTCAGAATAACTCGACATTCCAGTTGCTAATGAACTGCCATCTTGATAAGTTTTGCATTAATCTAGCCTTAGATATTCTAATGTAAAACTTATCAATGGATTTCAACATGAAATTGGATTGTACTCGCACTACATACACCCTCGCCTTAATCATCTCAACGTTACTAACCATAAGCTGCGGCTCGCAACAAGAAGACGCATCTCAAACACTAAACTCAACGCTTAAACGCGCTCAAGCATATGTAAATCAAGGTCAGTACAGAGCGGCCATTATCGAGTCGAAGAATGCCCTAAGAACCGCCCCCAAATCACTAAAGGCCGTCAATCTGGCCGCTCAAATCAATATAGCTATCGGTCAAGCAGCAGGCGCCATAGCGCTGTTAGAGCCTCACAAAGACTCCAACAACACAGAAACCACGCTTCTCTTATCCAAAGCCTACCTTATGCGAGGAAAATACAGAAGCGCACTTAATACACTAAACAACCTCAACCTCAACCTCAACCTCACTAACGCACAAAAACTAACCAAAGCATACATCACCTTTAAATCAAAACTATCTCAGGATCACTACTCTGAGGCTGCCAGCGCCCTGCAGGTTATTGAAAGTCTATCTACTGCAACAACGGATAAGGCAGAATACGAATATCTGAGCGCTACTCTGTTAATGAAGCAAAACAATATTCCAGAAACACTGCTAGCCACAGAGCGAGCATTACAACACACCCCTACACATACCGACGCACTCCTGCTAAATGCATCCATCGCCTACAAACAAAACGACCTGGACCTAAGCGACAGCTTACTAAGTGATGCCCTGCTGTCTCTAGATGAAACAGACATCACCCTCCCCCAAAAAACCAAAATATTAAATTCATTAATCAAGGTACTTTCAGCTTCAGGAAGATCAAGCGAAGCACTTATTTATTCTAGAATACTAGCCAGCAATAACCCTCAAGCCGCTGAAAAGCAATCAAAATTCAAGGAGGCTGTCGAACTCTACAAAAATGGAGAATATGACAAAGCCGAATTGTTATTAACAGAACTAAACAAATCCAGCTCAAATCTTCAGAGCCGCAACCTTCTCGGCCTATTAAGCTTGAAAAAGGGAGACATAGAAGGCGCAGAAGCCTATTTTTCTAAGGGGTTTGATCCAGAAACCGCATCAAACAGAGCAATAGCATTACTTGCCCGGACACAACTTAGCTTAAAGCAACCTAACAAAGTTGTCGCCATGCTAAAAGAAGAAGTCAAAGCCAGAAGTGGAAATGCAGAAATGCTTGCCCTTTATGGTTTAGCGGCACTTGCCACTGGAAGCGAAACTGAAGGAATAGACGCCCTTAAAAAAGCACTAGCACTAGCCCCTGAACGTTATCGCCTCAGAATGGCAATAGCCGATTATTACGCCTCCAATGGAAAGCTAACAGAGTCTCTATCACAACTAGAGTTGGCGTACAAAGCAAACCCCGATGTTATAGATATACAAAAACAATTACTAAAACTTTACATGCAAGTGGGGCTAGATAAAACGAAACCGGTCTTCTATGCCGCCCTTAAAGAGATGCCTTCCAACTCTCGACTTAACTTTCTTGTTGGTGCACTTGAATCAAGCAAGGGTGACGTACGCAAGGGTAAGCCTTTTTTCAAAAGATCCATCGCTATAGATAACAGCAACGTAGACGCTCTTTATGCATTGGCGTTAATAGAATTAGCGGACAAACAGCCCAAGAATGCCCAAAAAACATTCCTACGTTTAATAAAGCAATCACCCGATCACGTCAAGGCTTACATGGGACTGGCCACGGCAATGGTTGAATCTGAACGCGGAGATGGCATCGAAAAAATGATGACCGACCTCCAAAGCGCCTACAAAACCAGTATTGGCCCACCCATAGCCCTGAGCCAGCTATATTTACAAAAAAATAACCTAGCCCAATCACTTACACAAGCACAAAAAGCCTTTACCCTTAACAGCACTCTCCCCGTTTCGAGAAATCAAATCCTCAAAGTACACAATCTCTTACTTCAGAAAGCACTAAGGGACAAAGACACCTCAAACGCTAGAAAACACATCATTAATGCCTTGAAAATCGCCCCAGACAGCTTGTTTTTCCTCGCTAGCCTCGTCAGCCTAGAAACAACAAGTGGTAACATAACAGAGGCAAAAAAAGTCGCCGCACAATATCAAAAATTAGACGCAACCAGTGCCCGGTCAAACCTACTGCTTACAGATATAGCAATAGCAGAGAACAAGCCTGACGTAGCCTACACCTACGCAAAATCTGCCTGGGACACATCTAAAAACAATACCACGGGTGAAAAGCTGTACTCGATAATCCGACAATCTGATAAGCCCTTAGCCATCACATTCCTAGACGAATGGGCAACCGCACTTCCAAAAACAGGTCAACCCTTAAGAGAAAAGGGCAACATGCTACTTATCGACAAAGAGTACATGAGCGCAATTACATTATTTGAAAAAGCAATAGCGCTTCAACCCAATGATGTGATCTCATTAAACAATCTGGCATGGCTATATCAAACACAAGGAGACAGCAGAGCTATCAGCAGCGCCCTTAAGGCATATACATTAGCTCCTAAAAGCGCCCCCATATGCGACACATATGGCTGGATACTCTCGCAAAATGGAAACAAAGACAAAGCAATCACGATACTAAAAGAAGCCTTAGCATTAGCACCCACTAACACCGAAATTGCAGAACACCTGAAAAAAGCAAAAAACCTTTAATCCACAGGGAAAAGTGTCGATAAAATTTACACGCGCGCCCTGCCCCTCGACACAAACTCCGTAAAGGCTTGTTTTATAACGATATTTTTAATTGGCACGAAACATGCTTTAGTAATAGCGCATGTAACTCGGCCTTAAAAACCGAACACACACATTACAAGGAAAAAGCCAAACCAATTGCGAAATTGGGACGGAAAACCAAGGGTCTCACGTCAAGATAGCCTGGTCACACACCTACTAGACTCTATATGGAGAACAATATGTTTTTTAAAAAAGCCCTATTAGCAGCATCTCTTTTAGCTGTAAGCGCTTCAGCTAGCGCTTTGACAGTTAATGATGGATCAGAAGTAAATTTAAACGAAATCATCAACGGCACCCTGATCCAAGACGGATCTACAATTAATGTCCTAGGTGATACCGATACAACGATCGCTTCTACAGATGCACTATTCACATCTACAGATGCTGGAGGTAGCTCCGCTACTTTCCTTATCGAAATCACTGGCGGGCAGTCAACGCAAAGCTTTGGTATCTACAACGGAAATGACTATGTTGAGTTGTTCGTAGGCTCTGATGTTGGCACCTACGTAGCAGGATCATATGCTGCTTACGGCGTGGGCAACTATAGTGGAGCGGTTGCACAGACCAACACTTACTCAAAAGTTACTTTTGGTGTTAACGGTAGCCAAACCACCGTTCGAGTTGACGGCATTGAAGTTGGCAACTTTTCAAGCAGTGATTTCGGATTTTATATGGCGAATGGATCTACACTTATCCACTCTGAGTCAGATAAAAATGCTGGCGGCACAGACAGATTCATCTCAATTGCAGGCCAAGATCAGAAAATCAACCTTGGATCAGAGGTCACCTACGGCTGTGACGCATCAAACCTTCACCTATGTGAAACATGGGAAAGCGATGATCGTATAGTTGCTTTTGAAGATGGCGGCGACTTTGATTTCAATGACCTGGTTGTTTACGTAGAAGATGTAACTCCAGTTTCTGAGCCTGGCACTCTAGCGCTTTTCGGCCTAGGATTAGCTGGTCTTGGAATGGCTCGTCGTAAGCAAAACAAGAAAGCCTAATATCGTTTAGGTTATCTCGTTTAAAAAACCCGCAAACTTTTGTTTGCGGGTTTTTTTATGCCATAAGATTACTATCTTTACCCGTTTTTGATCTATTATTTAAAGAATTTCATTAAGAAAAATGCTAAAGTTCGCGCCTTTATTTCAGCGTAAACTCTAAAAATATCAAGAGGATAAGCATGGCTAAGTTCAATTCAATTTGCGTATTAGGGTTGGGCTATATTGGCCTACCGACCGCATCCCTCCTTGGCACAAAAGGGTATGATGTTTTGGGGGTTGACGTATCACAGCAAGTTGTCGACACAATCAACCGAGGCGAGATACACATCGTTGAACCTGATTTGGACTTATTGGTTAAATCGGCGGTTAATAGCGGCAAATTGAAAGCAGCTACCGAGCCTTCTCCTGCCGATATTTTTATCATTGCTGTCCCAACGCCTTTTAAAGACAATCACAAACCAGACCTTTCTTACGTTGAATCGGCAACCCGCGCCATCATCCCCCACATCAAGCCAGGCAACTTGATCATTCTTGAATCTACCAGCCCTGTTGGCACAACAGATGATGTAGTTGCAAAAATATTACAAGAAGAAGGTCTTGATGTCATTAATGACATCTATGTTGCCCACTGCCCAGAACGGGTGCTTCCTGGCCGTATATTAATTGAACTTATTCAAAATGATCGCAT
Source organism: uncultured Gammaproteobacteria bacterium (assembly GCA_913063125.1). Classification (GTDB taxonomy): domain Bacteria; phylum Pseudomonadota; class Gammaproteobacteria; order Pseudomonadales; family Ketobacteraceae; genus 42-54-T18. Next base: position 41,351 of record CAJXZM010000002.1, read on the forward strand.
CGTTGGCGGCACCACTCAGGCCGCAACAGAAATCGCAGCGTCGTTCTACGAAGAATTTGTTAATGGCGAAGTATTACGTACCAGCGCAAAAACCGCAGAAATGTCCAAGCTAACAGAGAATTCATTTCGAGATGTAAACATCGCCTTCGCCAACGAATTGTCCATTATTTGTGACATAGAACACATCGATGTATGGGAATTAATTTCTTTAGCGAACCGACACCCTCGTGTCGACGTTCTACAGCCAGGCCCAGGTGTCGGCGGACACTGCATTGCAGTTGACCCCTGGTTTATCATTGATCGCGCCGGTGACAAGGCCAAGCTTATTCGCGCGGCACGAGAAGTAAATGATAGCAAGCCGCAATGGGTAATCGATAAGGTCACTGAAAAAGCAAACAAGTTTCGCCGTCCGGTAATCGCATGCCTTGGCCTTGCGTTTAAAGCCAATGTGGATGATTTACGCGAATCCCCTGCCCATGAAATCGTGAAAGCTCTAAAAGCCAAAGACATTGCTGACTTACTTATCTGCGAACCCAATATTAAGTCACACCCTGAATTTGAATTAACACCTTATAATGAAGCAATAGAAAAAGCGGACATCCTATTGATTCTTGTTGATCACAAAGAATTCAAAACCATTCAACCAACCGTGTTTATTGAAAAGATGGTAGTGGATACTCGCGGCATCACAAAATAACACCCAACCTCTCTGATTAACGACAAGGTTTACCAATGCCCTCTTCCAAACCATTAATAAAGGTTCTTTCAATCTTTGGCACCCGCCCAGAAGCCATAAAAATGGCTCCCGTGGTAAAAGCACTGGAACAGACAGAAGGTATTGATAGCCTTGTAGCAGTTACGGCACAGCATAGAGAGATGTTAGACCAGGTTCTTGCTCTGTTTAATATAACGCCTGATTTTGATCTCGATATAATGAAAGCCAATCAAGACTTATTCGATATCACCTCCCGCATATTAATAGGACTAAGAACCGTCCTAAGCGAATGCAAACCAGACATTGTACTGGTGCATGGAGATACCACCACTTGCTTTGCCGCAGGTTTGGCCGCATTTTATCTTGGAATTCCAGTGGGTCATGTAGAGGCAGGGCTTCGTACAGGGAATATGCAAGCCCCCTTTCCTGAAGAAGCCAACAGGAGCCTGATTGGACGACTTGCCAGCTTGCATTTTGCACCGACCGAAGGCTCAAAGAATAATTTATTAGCAGAAAACATCAATGAAGATAACATACTTGTTACGGGCAACACGGTGATCGATGCGTTACTTGAAGTTCAAGCTAGCATCAATGATTACCAACCGTCTGACTGGCCCTCCTTACCGGAGAGAACCATAACCTCGATTAATAACAACCCAGAAAAATTAATTCTAATTACAGGTCATCGCAGAGAAAATTTTGGCCAGGGGTTTGTCGACTTTTGCAACGCACTACAACAGATAGCCAATCACAACCCCAACTGGCTACTGGTTTACCCGGTACACTTAAACCCAAACGTACAGAAACCAGTGCATGAATTACTCAGCAAATGTAGCAATATTCAACTCATACCACCTCAAGATTACCTCCCCTTTGTCTGGCTGCTAGATAAATGTGACCTTGTTATTACTGATTCGGGGGGCATTCAAGAAGAAGCACCATCGCTTGGTAAACCCGTATTAGTTACTCGTGAAGTTACTGAGCGCCCAGAAGCCGTTGCAGCGGGTACCGTTAAGCTAGTAGGCACCAATTCTAAGGCGATTATAGACAATACACTGTCTATTTTAACCAACCCAGAAGTATATGCGACAATGTCTCAAGCGCATAACCCCTACGGTGATGGCCTAGCTGCACAACGAATCGTAAATGCCATTCTCGAATTTAAAGGGTAACCACCAAACATGAACGACCAACTGCCCTCTACTGCCGAGCTAAAAGCACAACTAAAGCAATTACATACGACTAAGGGCAAGCTATCTCGACAGATAGGGCAACTAAAAAAAACCCAGCAACCCATTGATCAGATTTTGATTGAAATGCAAACGGTCTCAGCAGACATAAAAACAATTGAAACCACCCTAAAGCAATTTAAAAAACAAACGCTGACACCACAGCCTTCACCACCTCCCGCCTCCTTTCCCTTACACATAGTAGAGATGGCCTGCCGCGCTAACGACACCCCTGCAACACGATACCAAGTAAGGGAAGCATCAATTGACGATAAAAATGCTTGGGATAATTACGTTGATGCGCACAACGCCAGCTGCATTTATCACCGTTTTGATTTTAAAAACATTATTGAACAGAGTTTTGGCCAAACTGCTTGTTACTTTGCGGCCCTTGATGACAACCAATCCATTGTCGGAGTGCTTCCCGTTGTACACACCAAGAGCCAACTTTTTGGCTCATATATGACCTCCGTCCCCTATTTTAATTATGGCGGCCCCCTGTCTGATAACAAGTCGATTGAACAGCAACTCATTCAGCATGCAGATTCTTACGCAAAAAAACAAGAAGCATCCCATGTCGAGATCCGCGAGTCTGCGCCAAGAGAAGGCATGCCTTGCAAAACCGACAAAATGAGTATGTTTTTGGCCCTACCTAAAACAAGCGAGCAACTTTGGAGTGATATAGGCACCAAAGTCAGGGCTCAAATCAAAAAAGGCATGAAAAACCACTTAATGTTTAAGACAGGTAAGAATGAACTCTTAGACGATTTCTACCAAGTATTTTCTACCAACATGCGCGACCTTGGCACCCCAGTATACTCTAAGTCTTTTTTTAGAAATATTTTATCAAGCCAGTTAAACACCACTCTGGTGGTTCAATACCATCAAAATCGCCCTGTATCTTGTGCTTTTTTGATGGGTTATAAAAGTTGTTTAGAGATACCTTGGGCATCAACACTGCGAAAAGCAAATAAACTCGACTCCAACATGGTGCTATACTGGAATATACTAAAGTTTGCGTGCACCAATGATTATGCATTTTTTGATTTTGGACGCTCATCCAAAGATGCCTCTACGCTCAAATTCAAGCGCCAATGGGGGGCAACGCCAACTCAATTGCATTGGCATTACATACTTCCACGCGAGCAGACCCTTCCTAACCTAAACCCAAACAACCCAAAATTAAAACTTGTAATTTGGTGCTGGAAAAAACTTCCGCTATTTATTGCAAATGCTCTTGGGCCTTTCTTAGCTCGATCTTTGCCTTAAACTCAGGGCTTTCGAATGGATGTATTTAGATGAACAATGTTAACGGCTGTCGTCGCCAAACTCACGTATGCCACTTAGTCTACAGTTTTGGGTTTGGGGGATTAGAACAGGTTATCGCCAACCTAATCAATAATTCTGAAGACAGCTCTATCACACACACCATTGTCAGCCTTACAGATGACCTGGCGCTATATTATAAAGTCCAGGACAAGACCAAAATCCACTGCCTCCACAAACAACCCGGCAACGACCTGCGCTCACACATAAACTTGTTCAAGTTACTTAGGTCTCTCAAAATTGACGTACTTAACACATATAACTTCGGAACCTTAGAATATCAGCTTACCGCTTTACTCGCAGGGGTCAATAATCGCATTCATAGCGCTCATGGCTACGGAGGTGACAGCTCAGAGGGTAAAAGTAAAAAACGCAATATTATCACCAAGGCAGTCTCCTTAATTCTTCACAAATACATCACCGTTTCCCCCGACTTAAAATCCTGGGCGCTTAACACCGTAAATATAGCTGACTCAAAAGTGATGCTCATACACAATGGCATAAACACGAGCGCTTTTAGACCTAGCCCCAAAACCTACAATAAGGACATTTTTACTTTTTGCACCGTAGGTCGAGCTGACCCGGTAAAAAACCAAACATTCTTGATTCGTGCCTATGCATCCGCACTCCAATCCTGCCCTCAAATGAATGATTCGAAACTTGTTATTGCAGGTGACGGCCCATCACTCCCAAAGCTAACATCATTGGTTAATGAATTAGATCTAAAAACAAAGATTGAGCTATTAGGGTATCAAGATAATATCCCAACCATCATGCAAAATTCAGATGTTTTTGTACTATCCTCACGCTACGAAGCGATGCCAATGACCATTTTGGAGGCTATGGCATGCAAACTTCCAGTAATTGCAACAAATGTTGGCGGCACACCATACCTTTTAAGTGAAACTGAAGGCTGGCTGGTAGAGAGCAACAACGAACCTGCCCTGGCGAAAACGCTTATATCTGCTTATTTAGACGCTGACACTAGAGCAACAAAGGGTGAAAATGGCCAGAGTTTAGTTAACGAAAAATATACAATTAAAAAAATGTGCGCTCATTACAACAATCTATACAAGAAAAGACTCTAGGCTTTCTCTTCACATTAAAATAAACTAACCAATAAATACGTTATCGTAAAAGGAACTTGATGATGAAAATCCAAATACAACCCGGCGACGTATTTAAAAAATTGACACTTGCTATAACTGTCTTGCTTTTTATGAACACCCTAGGGTTAATATCAAAATTTCAATTTGATCATGATAACGTCTATGGTCTAATTACTTTATTCGACTTTAACCAAGAGAAAAATATCCCAACACTTTTCTCTTCTTTTTTACTCATCATTACCAGCGCCGTACTTGCTTCAATAACATCAACACAAAAAAAGTTGCAATCGCCATACATTGCATGGGGCGGGCTGTCACTCATTTTTATGTTTTTGTCAATTGACGAATTCGTATCTCTTCATGAAATGCTAGTAACGCCAGTACGAACACTACTAAACACGTCTGGTGCACTGCGCTACGCCTGGGTCATTCCTTATGGTGCTATGCTGATTGTTTTTGTAATATCGTACTTAAAATTTTTATATGCCCTACCAAGAAAGATTGGTACATTATTCATATTATCGGGTGGTGTTTATGTAACGGGAGCACTGGGCTTTGAATTAATAGGAAGCTGGTATCATGATAACTATGGGACAGACAATCTTATGTATTCCATGATATACACAACCGAAGAACTCCTAGAAATGCTTGGAATCACCCTATTTATTACGACCCTACTGCTACACATCGGACTCACATACAAAGATGCAGTTATAACAATAAATACGCCGGAGTAACGTTTAGGGGGCATTTTTAAATTGGCGCTTACCGTTAAAAAGCAGCTTCCTGGTATAAGTGATATATCCCCACCCGCCATTCCGCAAACATCGAACATGAAACCTAACAGCCTCCTTCCTTTTGTTATTGTCTAAATAATAGGCTGAAATGACGTTTAACGACGTTTGATACTTTTTCTTTATTTTAACCTTAATCTCCTTTTTTAAAGGCAGCTGATACAATTCAAGCAAGAATTCCGGCTGTGCCAAGCTATACGCTTCACTTTTTGACGCTGAACAAGAATTATTCACGTGAATCCTATAAGTTACAGCATCACAATATTTTATATTTTTTTTCTCAATGATTAATTGGCAAAACAAGTAGGTCCACTCAAAGTACTTAAAGTCAAACTCGAATACTCGTTGCGACACAGTTCTTCTTCGAAATAACGAAGATGAGGAAGAAAACCAGTTGACATCGAAAAAACTAAGCACCAAATTTTGTTCGATTTTGTTTTGTAGGATATCGCCGACGAGGAGTTTATCTGTACCCTTGTGAACATAGCCATTAGTTACAATAACGTCAATGTCAGCATCGCCCTCCATCTCATTTACCCTTCTAGACAGTGAATGATGAAGGTACTCATCATCATCATCAAGAAACCCAAAATACTCACTGGTGACATGGCCTACCCCCTCATATCGCGCTAGAGATACATTTGCCTCTCTTCTATATACAACCTTTAATTGGTTATTCTTATTCAAACAATCGAATAACTCATGATCATAACCTTCTCCATTTACAACAACAATCACCTCAGATCTGACATTTTCTTGACCAAGGACACTACCAATTGCCCGTAACAATGATTTAGAACGCGACGCTTGACATGTAGTTGCTATTATTATTGACACGGAATTCATAGTAGGTCGCAGCCAAATCAAATCTCAGTAAAGTTGAAAGTGATTATACTGTATGCAATTTACCAAAACTATGCGTTAAACCTCCGTTTCAGGTGCAACTTAAAAAAAATGATCTACTTACCGACTTTGAGTACAAAGCGCTAAATAGCAACATCTAGATCAGCGAAGTAATTTATCCATAGCCAGCCTCGCGATTTTGTTCTCTACATCCCCCTCCTTTCCAACAAGCTTCCATATAGTCAGAACAGATAATACGTAGCTTACGACACCAACAAAAATTGACATCAGCAAATCAAAAGCAACGTGTCCAATCAACACATAATGTATATATCCGGACACGGATGCAACCATAACCAATGAAGCAGAAAGTGGCCGGGCGTATAGTGCGAAAAGACTGATTAATGGAATGCGTAATTCTAATTTGAGAATCATATTAGATACTATTAACGCGAAAATTGAAGTAAAAAGAAAAGCCTGCGCAACACCGGTGACTCCATTCAAGCTCATAAAGTATATCATTGACAACAGAAAGGCAACTGCACGTATAAATAACTCTAACGTTGCTAATTTCGGTTTCCCCAATGCAAAATATATATAGCCGGCGTTAGAGCTCAACGCATAAAGGGAGCCACCTAACGCCAAATAGACCACCGGCATTATAGCTTCCAACCACTGGTCCCCAAGCAACAGCGGAACAATGAATGGGGAAACAAGCGCAATGCCGGTTCCCAACGGAAGTACTATAAAAGCAATGGCCCTTATCGAGTCTATATATAAGCTCCGCAACATAGCAAGATCCCCTGACGCTTTTGAATACCCCGGATATATCGCTCGATTCAAGCTCGCGGCAACTTCCGTAGTGGCCATCTTGGATATTTCTGATGCCAGTGTAAATATTGCAGCAGCATGGGGTGACATCACTTTCCCCAGTGCCAACTCAGGTGATTTTGTATTTAGAAAAATCAACAGGTTATTTAGAAACAACCACCGAGAAAATCCAAAAAGATCACTGCTCTTTTTGAAACTAATTGAAGGGCGAAATGAGTGCATCGTATAAGACATAGCAACCTCAAGAGACTTGAGTACTAAATTGCTAATGACGAGCGCCCAATAACTTCTAAGCGCCACTGCTAAAGCGATCGTAATAAAGAAGCCAATAACCTTCGGGACTATTAGTAACTTAAATTCCTTATGGAAGGTCATGTTTTTCTGGTAGTCTACAACTCCAACATTACGGGCTCCGTGCAAAATAAACAACACAGATGTCGCCAGCGCGACATAGGACAGTTCAGGCTTATTGTAAAATTCACCAACAAACCCAGAGGCCGCCGCTAATATTATTGCAGACAATAGCCCAAAAAACATATTGTAAGTCCATGCTGTATTGTAATGCTCTGCACTAGATTTTTTTTGTTGGATAAGCACAGTCTCGAAGCCGAACTGTGTCAACGTACTAATCAAAGCAAATATCGACATTGCAATAGCTGCCACACCAAAATCATCTGGAGTGAGTAGTCGCGCAAGTATAATTGTACTAACCACCCCGATAAGCCTATAACTAAGCCTTAAAATAGTTGTCCAGGCTGCTCCCTTTGCCATAGCTATCTGTATATTTTCTTTCTGCTCTGTAATCAATGACATAACCTAAGGTTCTCTGGCGTGACTTAAGTATTTTTGCGGCAACCAAAAACAACAATTCAGCCCTTTTCGAGATGCGGATTTAAAACATCCAGTTTAAATCGCCCTAAGGTTCTATTATATATTCTAGATATAGCTATAACAAAAAAATGCTTTCTGTGTTCAGTTAGTAACCCTGCGCAGTATGTAGAAAACCCGATTAACATTGTTAACACCGCTATATCAACAAGGCTGTCTGGATTATGCGTGTAAAATTTGGCCCAAATTGTCATCACTAGAGCATGTACTAGATACAAAGTAAAAGTATAAGTAGCACAAGCTCTGATTAAATCACTATATTTCAATAAGCAAGTAAACTTTGCTTTCATAGCGCATAAAAAATTCAACAAAACCATCATTGATATGACGTAATCACTTAGATATCTATCAGCGCTTCCTAGCTTTAAATTATCAAAGGGCCAAATAACGTTACCATAAGTACGAAATAACAGGTCGAAATCAAAACTCTTATAAAGAACAAAGCTCAATATACTCAATAACCAACCAAGACGCGCGACTGTAACGTTTATGTTTACTCTATTTTGATATTTGTATAGAGCAACACCGGATAGCCAAACCGGCAATAGTAACCACAATTTATGACCCAGAATAAGAAAAACTATGCTGGCAATAACCACACGGCGTATGCCCGAGAAATAATATATGCTGGCAAAGAATATGTAATACCAGACTTCATAACTCAATGACCAATAGGGCGTCAACCCCGGTGGCCTTTCAGAAATGTTCCATAACTCACCTAAAAACAGTCCATGTAAAGGGATATATAAGTAGGCCTTAGATAATTGATAATGTGTCTCATCATTAAAAATTGAATACGCATATACGAATATAAAAGATAGAAAAAGCAACGGTAGAGCTACAGAATAAATTCGAGATGCCCTGGCTATCGCATACTGGCTGAGCGAAGGCTTCTTAACGTCCGTAGTATAGGCAATAACATACCCTGAGAGGACAAAAAATATCATCACTGCTTCCCTACCTAATTCAGGAACATATAACGATAACGTTTCATTCAACACTCCATGCTGAACGAAATGTGCAAGGACAACAAGCACAGCTGCGAGGAATCTAATGCAGTCTAAATAGAGGGAATACCGAGCTTCCATTTTAATATTATACCCATACCGTTGTAACAACGTAGGTTGTTGCCACAAAAAAAACGAATTTCTTGAACATCATGTCTTGAACGATAAAGAAAAAGTAACTAAAGGGCCGACGCTCGCAGAGCTAAAGGCTGCGTACCTACACACATTTCATTTGACAATAAAATATCTTTTAGACTTATTTTTTGATCTATCATTATGTTTTTCAAAAATCACAGTAACACTTACCAAAAGAAAGCACTTTAACATAACTGACATACTTACAACAGCCTCTTACCCAGTCTGAAGTTCGATACCAACTCATCTCTGAGGTACATAGATAACAAATCATTACTAGAAAGGAAAAACTGTTCACTGTACAATCTGAAATTTCGAAAGTAGCCGATAGTACAGGGTAGCGGTATGAGCTGGATAAGCAATCAACTTGAGATATCACACAGCAACCACACTCCTCTACGGCCAATGGAGGGCTTAAGAGGCATTGCTGTTTTCCTAGTGTTCCTGTTCCATTATTGTTCGCTAACAACCCCCTTCATCAACCCAAATTCTATTTCCGGAACCGCCCTGCAGTTCATTCATGGGTTTGGAGATATTGGCGTAGACCTGTTTTTTGTTCTCAGCGGCTTTCTAATTTACGGTACCTTGATTCGAAAACCAACAAAATACACTCCCTACATAAAAAAGCGTATTACCAGGATATACCCAACCTTTCTCGCAGTATTCGTTCTGTATCTTGCCCTCTCCGTGATTATGCCATCAGAAAGTAAATTGCCGAATGGCATTACCAATAGCGCCATATACATCATTCAAAACCTACTACTACTCCCCGGTATTTTAGATATCAAACCGATGATAACTGTCGCATGGTCTCTAAGCTATGAGTTCTTATATTATTTATTGATGCCCCTTATCATAGCTTCGTTAAGAATGCGCTCATGGCATTACAAAGCTCGAATAGCATTCTGGTCGATTGTTTCGATAGTTGGTTTTGCAGTATTTCATTTTTATGGCGGACATATAAGGCTAATAATTTTTGTGTCTGGCATACTTCTTTACGAAATATATGACAACAAGCTTATCCGTCCCCCTGCTTATTTTGGGACCTTTTGCCTATTGCTTGCTGTTACAACATTTGCAGTTAGAGGTCATTTAGGCTTATCTGGCATTATTCCAACACTGATTCTTTTTATTCTTTTTTTCTTCACCTGCCTAGAATCATTTGTTTCTAAAACCGGATCGGCAAGATGGCTAACATACACGCCTCTGCGGTGGTTAGGCAACATGAGCTATTCTTATTATCTTATACACGGACTAACACTTAAGGCTTGTTTTTTCGCGGCCGGAGCATTTTTAGAGCTAAGCAATCAGAATGAGTACATCATGTGGCTTGGAATTGCTCCTCTATTCGCTGTCACGCTGATAGTTTCATTCGGATTGTTTGTCATTATAGAGCGCCCACTATCTCTGCAGTCACCCACAAAGAAATGAGGCAGCAAAAACACTCTCACTACTCAAGCCCCGGCCACAAGACCACACAGCAGTCCTTATGACTGAAAAGCTGGCGCTTCACGTATCAAATTGCACCGCATAAGAGTATCACCCTCCAGCACATGTCTTAAATACAGCCGGCGCAACAACCTGAGAACATAGAAGCTACCTTGTAGAAACTCACACTATATAACTGCAACGACCAAACCCACGACTCCACAAAAAACGAATGTGTCAATAAAAACCGTCAGCTTTTTATATTTTCAAGCAATTTTAGCTTACCAACTAAATACGAATAATTTCTTACGCCCAAAAAATGCAAAAGCATAGCCAAGGTCGTTTTACCATTATTAAAATACTTATGGTAAACAGCACTTTTCCTAACCTTAAGGAACAGTTTTAAATCGCAATATCTTCTCGGCTTCCTCTTCCCCCCCCACTGATAGGTTAAGTCACTGGGAATATCAATCGGACATGGAACGTGGCCAGGATAAGTTTGCCATGGGGCGCTCCTAGCTGACTCCGGGAAAAAACTAAACCATTGCATATAAAACTTATGATAAACCAATTCCTTACTGGGTATAGAGTAAATTTTCCGAAGGAATTTACTATCAAAAAACGGCAACAACAACTCAACTTTATGTTCGCATATGGTTTCAAAATGCAATTGAAGATGTCGTTTTTGGTCATTATTCATCAGAAAATGATAGACTGATTTTGACGGATCCTCTTTATTAGGCAAATATTCAGACTCTATTGATTTCCTTAAAAACTGATTCGACTTCGAAGCATATCTCTGCTTCAAAAAACCAGCTACTGGCACTGTTTTTGTTGTCGAAAGGAAAGATTCAATCGCAGACTGCTTATCCATACCATCTAACAAATCAATTTGATTGTTATCTATATAGACATATCCCAAACTCACGCTACCGCCATCTCCCGACCATACAAGGTTAGGGTTTAGGTCGTCTAGCATCAAGTCAGAACTATCCGATATGGCTTTTGATATTAGCTTAGACCAATTAGGGTACTCGAGTGTGGGCAATATTTTTTCATGGTGAACAAGTGCGGCTTGGGCTGCAAATATTTTCGCACATTCGTTATCTTGGGATTTTTGAGTAGCAAAATTAAAAGAATGTAGCGTTTCAACATTTAATTTAACTTGAGAGGCAATCACTCTCGAATCCAACCCACCGCTCAAAAAGGAAACTGCATTTTTATTGTTGTCTAATCTGCATTTAATCGCCTCGTCGAATAAGCTATACAGCTCCTCAGCATCAGAAGAAACAGAATTAGAGCTAACACTAATATTTGACCAATCCCAATATTCACCTAAAGAAACATTACCCTGCTCAATTGAAAGGAGCCCTCCTTTATCCAATCGTTTAATATGCTTGTACGGAGTTCTATCAGACAAACAGTACCCAAAAGCCAGATACTCATTCAACCCGACAGTATCAATTGAGTTATCTATAATAGAAGAGTTTTCGAGAACGGACAATAATGATGAATATATAAATAGATGATCTTTGATGTAATAGAATATTGGACGAACACCTTGCTTGTCGGTATACAAACTATAGGTTAGTTTCAATTCATTTATGGATACACCTGAAAAAACACCTCTTGCTGACTGCAGTGAAGTCGGCATTTCATTCTTACAAAAAGAGCTATTTATTGCTTCTATATCTTCAAATAGGCCATCACCGACATTATCTCTAATAATTGGATCACCTGCGATTACAGTCGTGCAATTTCCCTTGACCGCTACTTTGCTATCTCGAAAAGCACCTACATCGTGAAACAAAAGTACACTGTTGCATTTTTCTATTTTGAAGTACGATTTACTGCAGCATGATTCACTAAAGCTGCTGCCTAGAGTATCAAACTCTTCAGGCTGTACCCTTTCGCCTCTAATATTAATGATGCCTGCAAAAACCGTCATTCCCTTTCTCCATCTATAAAAATAAACTTTGAACGCTTACCTACATTACACATTACCTCATAGGGTATCGTGTCTGACCAAGTAGCTATATCATTTAAACTAATTTCCTCACCGCCGTGGCTACCTACAAGTGTAATTGTTGTGTCTAGCGTTACACCAATACAGTCGGTAATATCTAGCATCATATAATCCATGCAAATATTACCGACGATAGGTGTCTTGTGGTTGCCGACCAAAACAAAACCTTTATTGCTGGCGATACGAGGGTAACCATCTGCATACCCTACAGGTATGACAGCAATCATCGTTTTCCTTTTTGCTGTCCAGGTATGCCCATAACTTATTGACTCACCTACCGGTAACATTTTCAATTGACAAGGTTTGGTTTTCCAAGTTAGCACTGGGCGCACAAGCATTTCGTTTTGAGGATAAGGCGATACCCCATACATTAGCAAGCCAGGGCGAACAAGGTTAAACTTACTTTCTGTGGTTAAAATACCAGGGCTATTTGCTGCATGTACATAACGCGGACTAATTCCCGAGTTAGCAAGTTTTTCAATTGTATTTTCGAATAATTCAAGTTGATTTTGGGTAAATAAACTCTGTGGATTATCTGCACAAGCAAAGTGGGTAAAAACCCCATCGATGACTAAATATGGGTTTTTTCGAACTTCCTGAATAGCTCTTGCCATGTCGGCTTGCTGCAGCCCAGTTCTTCCCATCCCTGTGTCTAACTCCAAGTGAACTTTCAACTCAGAAGTTAGATTTTTCGTTACGGTAACAAGGCATTCTTCACTATGTATTACTGGAGTTAACCGGTATCGCCTAATAGTATCTAACTCGTTGAGAAACCCTGATCCAAATATCAATATATTTTGATCATTGACACCGCCCTCTCTAAGATCAACAGCCTCTAATATGCTTGACACTGCAAACCAAGATATACCAATTTCACACAACTTTTTCGCTATAGGTAATGCCCCATGACCATAGGCATTCGCTTTTACGACTGCACACACATCAGCTTCAAGGATCGAGCCTCTTATCAATTGGATGTTTCTTTCTAGTGCATACAAATCAATATTTATTTCGGAACGCCATCTGGACATAAAAGTATGCTTTTGTTTTTGTGAGTCTATGATATTTCAAAGGCTAATTACTATTTATTTAGTACGCTTTTCAATTCGTCTTTGTGAAATATCATATAAAAAAGACCAATATAACTAGCACCGACTAATATTTTTGCCATGAGTATTACAAATACAGACACATTATATTTATAGAGCTCCATATTTAAAACGAATAGAATGAACCACATAAATAGTGAAACAAAAAATGAGGGGGACCAACAATAAACAACGCTCAGTTCCGTGCTGAATTTTTTCCTTACCCTAATTAACACCAGTAAAAATGCGATCATAAAGCCAATGACCCATGCTAATGCAGTATAAACAATACCAAATTGCACCCCGATACATAATGCAACAATAACTGTAAAACAGATCATTACTGTATTTTCGATAGCAAACCTTGGTTCATTCATGGCTATAACAAAGTTATATATAACTGCATTGATCATCCTAAAGGGGAATACAAATGCAAAAATTGTGATTATTGTGGCAGCTTCCAGCCACTTTTCTCCTACGAAAATAACAATCACTTCATTTGCTACAGCAGATATACCTAGAAATATGGGAAAAACAATTAGAGACAGGAGCTTAATCGAGCGCCCTAGATAGTATTTACTGGCAGCAAGGTCGTCATTTACTTTCGAAAACGCTGAGAAACCCACTTGATTTAGAATTGCTGACGCCTTGGTCATTGGCATAGAAGCAATTTCTACCCCGACATTATAGATACCTAACTGCTGTATCCCCAAAACCTTACCAACTATGATGGTATCAAGCTTATTATAGGAAAACCAAATCAATTCATTGAGCTGTATTTTGTACGAGAATGACAGGACTGCCTTTAGAGAATCAAATCCAAATGCAAGATTATATTTGTTTTTATTCACACAATTCAGCAAAAGTGTTCTAATAAACAATTCCGCCGTAAACGAATAAACGAGCGCCCAATAACCTGCGCCAGAGTATGCGAAGTATAATGCAACAGCAGCAGCAACTAGTGCCGATGTACTCTCACATATCGCTTTAGCTTTAAAATTCATCGCTATATTGAGATAAGCGTTTGGGATAATACAAAAACTATTAAGGGGTGTAATTACTGCCATCGCATAAATCACATTTTCAATTTGTAAATTCTGATAAAAAACAGAGATTTGCTGTGCGAACAATGAAATTACAAGCCCTATAGTTATGTATAGAGCAAGTGAAAGTGTAAAAAGTTGGCTGCAGACTTTCTTATCGAGTTCCTGCGCCCTTACCAACGAGGTAACAAACCCATTTACAGTGAATATTGTAATAAACGTAAAAAAAACAGAGGTTATAGCAATTAGGCCATAATCTTCTGGCGTCAAAATACGAATAACTAGGAATGTTGAAGTCCAGGAAAAAAGCTGTACTAGCAATTTGCTTAGTGCCGACCACTTTAAACCTGAAAGTACCTTTGACTTAATATCCAAGCTTTCTTCCAAACCACCCAAACAAAACATCTAACACTTTATACCCTCCCAAATTATAAAGGAGACTTACACTATCTAAGCAACTTCTCAATAAGATAGGGCGACAATAAGTCTTTTCCGGGAGGTTGTACCATAAAAAGCGTTTAAATTCAAAAAAACAGTGGATATAAGGGGCATCAAATGGTTCGCCCCTCCCCTTATTATATGTAGATTATAATAAATACTATATAGAATCCTATTTTATCGAAACATTAGTGGGTGATTCGGGTGAGCTCTGAGCATCGGGGTCACTAGAAGTGTCCAAATAATAATCTATTACCTTTATGTGATTACTTTGGGCCGAATGGCCATCCCCCTTATTCCAAGGCCACTTCGTTCCAACATGCCCCCCAGCAACAGAAACATCTTTTATTGCAAAGTACATCTGGCTATTTGCAGCCTCTGTATCATCTGGGATTTTGAATCTGGTCCAGGCATTAGAAGTCCACGCATCCGACCTTCTAATTAATGTATCACCACCCTCTCCTGCATGCTCCGGCCCACCATAAAACATGGGTGAAATAGGTGTAGCATTCTCAAAATTAGCATTGGTTATCGGTGAAGTTGACCAGCGTATATCGTAAGTTGAATTACTGTCATCATTATAGCTAGTGTAAGAACGATCATGAAATCCTACTTCCCAACTATCTGTAGCAGGCCAATACCCCACCCAAAGAGAGGAAATTGAAATATCATTCTGATTGGGTTCTACCGTATCTTTTGTACTATAGTATTCGAGCTCGTCTATACGGTAATTTGTTTTTTGAGCTTGAGGGTAGCGTATTTCCATATAAAATTGGTGAATATGCTCAAAGTAGTTTTTACCATCAGAAGCAAGTGCAGGATTATTCTCAGGCGCCCCCTCTCCTCTTCGGTGCTGAGGATGTTGGTCCAACAGTACATGTACCCATCCACCATTATTCACTGCAAGGTAGTGATAGTAATGTTGATTCCCCGGTCCCTCATAAGGACAACCATCGCCAGAACCATAGGTTGGTGATCCTGGGTCCCAACACAGATAAGTTCCAATATGGAAATTATTCGTAATACTACCTTTCCCACCATCATCGTTAAGTGGAGACACCCCCTCCGTCTTTAAATAAAAACTCATGCGATCCGTATTTTCGTCTGTCACACCCCGCTCGGATAACGGTATCCCATCATACAAAAGCCACCAACTACTTCGATGATCCGTACTTTGCTGTGTTTCTGTAACTATTAAGCTCCCCCCAGTGGTGGTCGAAGGAGCCCTAACGCTTGTCTCAATGTTTGCTGTATTGTCCTTACCATAATCTCCTTTGTTAAAAGATCGAGGTCCAGCCCCCCACGAGAAGGTCTGACCACCAAACAAGGGCCCATCAGGATCTAAAATCCACCCTGGGTTACCGTAGACTAGGTCTTCACTCCAAGTCCACCCTGTCATACTTGTGTTTTCTCCAGAGTTCCAATCAAACAATGCCTTCGCATTTGGTGAAGCGGGCGCAGCCTGAAGATTAAGACTGCCCCCTATTAATGCGACTCCTAAACAACATGTGATTACACTATTCCTGCCCATAATGACCTCTAAACTAGTAACCCAAATTAACGCTGTGCACCGTATGTTTCATAGTAGTTTAGTATCGCGATATTCACTGCATTTGGCTAGAGCGATTTCGTCGCTTTTGTGCACCACCTCACCAATAACGTAGCTTAATTTCAAAACGGTATAACAAAAAGGTTATTGTGCTCTATTCCTATACGCCCTAGATATGACCTTAGGTATCTCTCATGCACTGCGGGCAGAGCTTTTAACTTACATCATATCTCTCTTGAAGGTATTTGCAAAAAGCATCAATTGCCATTCCATTTTCAACGCAATACACATCACAGGTATGTGAAAATACCATTATCGCCTTTTCCCCCACGTAACTATACCGATAGACAACTACCGCAAAAAAATAGTCGTCTATTGTACCATCCAGGTTTACTTTATTTTCAAACTGACCTCCCCCAGCAATGATATCACTCTTTGCATATTCCAGCGCTTCTGCTGCGCCTAAGGGCAGCTCCGTATTTTTGTCCAAATAACATGCATTAAAGTCAGGGTCCTGCATTACCCATTTATTGAGGCATGTATCGTAATATTCGACAAGCGTATGCGACCTGGGCTCTCCCGCGACGATCTCAAAAATATCAATCACTCGACATGAATAGCCAAGCTGCTCAAGAAGTTGCCTTAACAAATAGGCTCGCGGGCCACAAGATAAGTGCGGTGGACGCTCTTTTACTTGAAAGTATTGCCAAACTTTAATGACAACTTTTGATAAATCAAATGCATAGCTGTCATGCTCTTTATCGATCAGGTGAATGCTATTTTCATTTACCCAATTACGTACCTGCGTTGTATTTTCAAAGTCTGAAGAATTTGTATCAAGAATATCCGGCATCACCAAATATATATTGTTTAGTGCCTGCCTTGACCGAGGCGACTGTAGTGACAGAATCTGCTTCCAATAGCTAAGCTTACGCTTTAATGCATATATCATTACGCGTATTGGAGAGCCCCGCCTCACCCTTCAGGCTTCCAATACTTGATGGTATACATCAATTACCTTGTCACCACACCATTCCCACGTATATTTTGAGAAGTTATCAGAACAAAGTTTGCGATCTGTCTCGCTTGAAAGCAATAGTAAAATACCATCACGTAATGCTTCGTGATCGTCAGGTGGCACACAAACACCCTGATCCGGTTCAGATTCAAGAACCTCTCTAGATGCACCAACGTCAGCAACAACTGAAGGAGTGCCACATGCGAGCGCCTCAGTTAGCACATTGGGACTACCCTCTCCACGACTCGATAGGCAAAACACATCGGCAGCATTATACCAATAAGCTAAATCACTGTTGCTAATTTGACCTGGAAAGATGACGGTATCTTTTAGATTATGTTGATTTATAAGTGCCATAAGCTCCTGCGTATAATCACCTTCATGGCCAACAGATCCACCTATATAGAACCTAATATTTTCAATTCCCTGGCTACGCTTAATATCAATTAGTGCTTTTATCGTTAAATCAAAACCTTTTCTGTGAATGATTGATCCGACTGAAAAAATTATTTTTTTGTCCTGCGGAATCGATAACTTTTCACGGCATAAATGTTGTTCTATATAGGTAAACCGCTCAGTGTCCACCCCGTTGCGTATTGCCGTTAATACCGCGGCATTTTTAGCATGCATAGACGCTAGTCTCTCTAAATCCTCACTCACACCAATCAGGCCGTCAGTATGCTTCAAATGCTCTGCCACACAACGCTCACTGAAATTACCCTCCCCTAAATGGAGTGCTTCATTGCCTCTAATAGTGGTAATAAGTTTTGCTTTTAACCGCTGCTTCAGGTAAATACCTGTCGGCAAATCTGGAAAGGTCCAATGCAAATCAATAATATCGATAGGTTGTCCAAGAAGCTCCCTTTCATAGATTGTTTGAACTGCATTTTTATAGCTATTAATCTCTAGTGATTTAAAAAACTTAGGTATTGATAAAAACCTAGGGTGATAAACCTTTACCCCTTCAATAATTTCTTCACTAGGTATAGCTGAGTATTTTTTGTAGTGATCAAAAAAACGATAAAGAGGGAACCAAGGGATTGGGTTAATTACGGTAATATTAACTTTTTTTGCAATCGCCTTTATCCTGTTATGTACAAAAACCCCATGATTCGGGAATTCCGAATTCGGGTACAAGTAACTAAGAACCAACACATTCAATTTTGAGGAGCTACTCATTAATAAGGACCTCTACATCGTTATTTTTCATCCAGCGCTCTAACACAATAAGCTGCCAAAGCACGCGATGGTTATCGGCCCGGTCGTCGTAATGGTCATTTATTAGTTTTTCTATTGCGTCACGGGCTAATATCTGGTGTATACAGGCATCCTTAGCTAGCAATACATTAGTAACATATTCAGATAACTCATTTTGAAACATTAATTTTAATGGAGTAGGAAACCCCATTTTTTTTCGATTGATAATAGAGTCAGGCAACAAGCCTTTCATTATGTGCTTCAGCAAAAACTTACTGGTACCATTCTTGATTTTGTATTTAGACGGAATTGTTGCTGCAAACTCAACTAAACGGTAATCCAAAAATGGAACCCGTAACTCCAACGACGAAGCCATACTCATGCGGTCTGCCTTAATTAACAAATCATCAACGAGCCATGTTTTTGTATCGAAGTACAGCATTCTCGAAAGTAGGTCCAACCCTTTAGTTTTAGCAAATAATTCATTGATAAAGTTTCGCACAGGCGTTGATTTTAAACCAAACAATGCCTGTTTAACCTCATCTTTATAAAGATAATGCTTATATGTCTCGCCGTAAGAGGATATTCCCCGATACCGTTGTTCGAAGGTTTGACTCGTAAGCATTAGATACTTACTTATTTTTGGCGCTATTTTATCAATGGCAGAACCAAGGCTACCTAAAAACCCAGAAAAGCCACCACCAACAAGCGACCGGATTTTTTCAATAACACCCATGTATTGATAAAAATCATAGCCGCCAAATATCTCATCTGAACCTTCTCCAGACAATACCACAGTGACTTCTTCCTTCGCTAGCTGTGACACATAATGTAATGAAATTGCTGCAGCTTCTGTAACTGGCTCGTCCATCAAACAAATATAACGTTCTATAAATTCTTTAAATTCTTTTGGGTCAACTTTTATCTCATGATGCTTGGTATTAAACTCATCAGATACCTGTCTAGCAAATTGAGACTCATCAAATTCCTCACCAAAATCATAAGCCACAGAGAAAGTATTTAGGCAAGACTCAGTACCTTGACTAAGCAAAGCTACGACCGCGCTGGAATCAATTCCACCACTGAGAAAAACACCCAAAGGCACGTCACTTCTTAACCGCAGGTCAATAGCGCTTTTTAATAACTTGGTTGTCTCTGTTGCGTAATAATCTAACCCTTTATCTTCAGAGCCATCATTAAAATTAAGTTCCCAGTATTCGTTTACCTCAAAGCCCAGTTCACTCAAAGTACCGCAATGCCCAGGCAGTAACCGTTTAATGCCGTCATGCAAAGTATTTTCGCCGGGCACATAGCCAAAGCTCATATACTGGTCAATTAAACTCATTTTTGTTTGCCAGGGTTTATCGATCGCAGATAAAATACCTTTAATTTCTGACGCAAAAACAAAATCACCTGCGTCAGTAATATGGTAATAAAACGGTTTTATGCCTAGCCTGTCTCTCGCAACAAAAAGCTCTTGAGAAGCGGCATCCCAAATCGCAAAAGCAAACATTCCGTTGAATTTATCCAGACAAGGCTTACCATAAAACTTATAGGCTTGTAGAATAACCTCAGTATCTGACTCTGTTTCGAACTCGACACCCTTTTCCTTTAGCTCTTCTCTTATTTCAATATAATTATAGATTTCACCGTTAAAAACAATGGAGTAATCAATAACTGAGTCCCCTCCAATGATTGCATAAGAGTGCATCGGTTGGTGGCCTGCGTGGCTCGTGTCAATAATACTTAATCTTTTATGAGCTAAAGCAACATCAGCAAATGGTGATTTCCACGTGCCGTCGTCATCAGGGCCGCGATAGCCAAAAGTATCAATCATTCTTTTGACTGTTTGTTCGTCTGCGTATGTCGAGCTACGTCCGACAATTCCAGCTATTCCGCACACGTTAAATTCCTCATCATATTAATTAAAAAAGTAACCATTTACACTAAACACCTAAATTGTTGTGCCAAACCTCAAAACAAACCAATAGCCATATGTTATTGGACAAATCGACTCTCCCTCTTCGATGCTTACACTCCCACCAAAGCTTTGTTACTTCATCAGTTTTAAAATAGCCACTTCGTGTTGTTTTTCCGTTTGCTAACAAATAGTGATCAACAAGATGAAATAAATCTGTCGTTAGCCATTCATACAATGGCACCGAGAACCCTTGTTTTGGCCGATTGACAAACATTGTGCCATATTTGTCCTTTAGTAGCTGTTTTAGCAGTATTTTTCTCTGATTTCCGTCGATTTTCATGCTGGTTGGTATAGAAAATGCGAATTCTACTACACGATGATCTAACAGCGGTACTCTTACTTCCAAACCGTGTGCCATACTCATTCTGTCGACTTTGACCAAAACATCATCGATAAGATAAGACGTCAAATCAGCATATTGTGCATTTTTTATCTCGTCTTCACCAAATGGGCTTGCATTGTACAGGTCTCTAATACGGTTAGGCGGATAGGCTTTTCCCGTTACTGTATCCTTTAATAAGCTTAACGCGTCGTCTGACAACAAACTCTTAGCCCAACCACACTGAAAAACAGATACAAGCGCATCGTGACGTTCCGCGAAAGACCTGTCCAAGTTGGAAAAAAACAAACTGCCCCTTCGAGAATGACTGAGAGTTTTCCTCCCTATGGAGGCTACTAAGGATCGACCCTGGTGTGGCAATCTGTCATCAGCGGCTTTAAACTTCAATAACTCTGCGTACCAGTTATACCCAGCAAACAATTCGTCGCCACCATCCCCAGACAAGCATACTTTATAGCGCTTACTTGCGCTCTGGCTCAAATAATACATTGCGACAGCAGATGCATCAGCGAAAGGTTCATCAAAGTGACAAATAATGTGCTCGATATCATCACACATATCTGAAGGTACGTTTTCTTGGGAATACTGTATACCTAGAAGGCTGGCAACTTGGCTTGCATGTTTCGACTCATCAAATGCTACCTGTCCAAATTGAACGTTATGTGCAGAAATATCTGAATTATTCCTAGCCATTAAATCAACAACTAACGTTGAGTCAACCCCTCCACTAAGAAGCGCGCCAACGCCAACATCGACGTCACTCACCATATGTGAGGATACAGCATCGGCTAAAAGAGCATGCAGCTCATCTCGTATCTGCGCTGCTTCGTTTAACGTTACGCTTGAAGAGTTTTGATCAGGCATTTCCGAACCTAGCTGCCAATAGAGTTGTTTATTCAACTGAATATTCTTATCTCTACCTAGCTTGACCGTTAAAATTGATCCCGCAGTTAACTTGTAGATATCGTTATATACCGTGTGCTCTCCAGGGATATATCCATACCGACTGTAATCAAAGACGCCTTCAGTATTTATTTCTTTTTTGTATGCTGGATGACAATGAATGCTCTTGATTTCAGAAGCAAAAATGAAATTATTTTCATCGTAGTAAAAATAAAAAGGTTTAATACCAAGCCGATCTCGCGCACAGATTAATGTTTGGTTACGGGGATCCCACAAAGCACAGGCAAACATCCCAAGAAACTTCTCAAAACAGGCGTCGCCCCAATGTACATAACTCAGTAGTAATACTTCGGTATCTGACTCTGTGGTGAAATCATAGCCAACCGATACCAACTCAGATCTTAGTGCTTTATAATTATAGATTTCACCATTAAAAACCAACGTAACCCCAGAGGGCTTGTGTACTATTGGCTGCTGACCATGTAACGCATCAATGATCGCCAAACGCCTATGACCAAGCGCCACTCCAGCTGGCCAATCAACATAGTTTCCAGCACCATCAGGGCCCCGATGAGAAATAGCATCAGACATTTGGATAGTAATCGCTTCCGCGTGTTTTTTATCTCTCCATGAATGGGGTGAGATAGCACCACATATTCCACACATACCCTTGGTTAACCTTTCGCCTGATTTAAAACCTGTTGAAACACATTTTCCAACATGCCCGCACCCACATCTCTATTGTAGCCCGAAGGGTCAAAGGTTTCTGACACGGTTAGATTTGGAAGTTTTAATAAAGCAGATGTTATTTCAGCCTCATCTTTCATATCAGCCATGCAGGCATGAGGTATCTCTCGAAGCAAGTCCGCTGTAGCACCGGACTTATGCGTTAGCGCCAGCATTGGCCTTTTTGCCCTGATATATTCATACACTTTTCCTGGTATCTGGTTATTAAACATTTCACCCTGTAGCACCAGCAATACATCTGCCTCAGACATTTCTTGTATTGATTCGCTAAATGGAATGGTTGGTAAAAACACCATCTTATCAACCAAGCTATGGAGCCTAAGCTTAGATAGAATGTCATTGCCAGGAGTACAACCACGAAAAACAAAATGTAACTTATTAAATACTTTGGGGGTATCTTCTTTCAGCTGTACCAGCACATCAATAAGCGTGGAGATGTCCCTACCTCCCGGATACAAAAAACCACTGTGTAGCACCGTTATTTTTTCACTACCCTCGCCGTTTTCGGCATTAGTGTTAGCCACCCTTAATGATTGAAACGCTGCCTCACTATAACCGTTGGGGATTATAAATACTTTTGATTCATCAAGAAATGGATATTCCTCTAAGTACAGTTTTGCTGCATTTTTTGTTGTAAAGACCAATGCATCCGCATATCGAACACATTGCTCATCAATAAATTTCCCTATAGGGTTTTTGGTCCTTACATAGGGGTTTGTTCCCGAAAAAGGGTCACGAAAATCAGCAACCCATGGTAAACCGCTGACACGCTTTAAGTTTAAGCCGATACGTACCGATGTTGAACAGGGAAATGTTGTCCAGATAAGTTCAGGTTGATGATGCTTTATAATATTTCTACCGACACGAACTGCATCCCAGTACCATGTTGAAAACTTGTCCGGCAGCGTAGTAAATTCAAAATGCTTACCTTTAAAAGATAAGTGCTTAAAGGCATTTAGTCCAAAAGCGCGATAAATATCGTCATTAAAATACGCTTGTGAATTAAGTTCAGATACATTTAATTTATCATAGATCATTGGTTTTGATGTTAGAACCAGCGGGTGCCAACCATTTTTTTCTACGTATTTTTTAAAATGCAATGTTCTCTGGACGCCTGCACTTTGGCAGGGTGGAAAATCGAGCGCAACCATTATTACCTTTTTCATAAAGGGTATCTCTTACTCTTAAATATGAACATTAATCATGCACTCGCGTGTTCTCTAATGATGCTGAATTTTGCTGTTCCTGCTCTGCTTCTACAAACTTAATTCGATCATAGACTAAGCTAAGTAAAGCAATAAACCAGATATCGATCTCTAAACGCATACTGTTTGAAAACTGGCTTGTAATCAATATCGAAAAAAGCGCCAGGCTAGAACCAATATAAACCAATCGTAAATTAGATTCCTCATACAGAATGTTACGACGCATTCTTAGCAATCGCAAAAAAACGAGCAATACCGCAGAAAAATATAAGAGAGTACCTAAAACCCCATGATCAACAAGAAAGCTCATGGTTAAATTATGTGAAGCTCGCCTCGACGTTCCCCCTCCGGCGGATGTCATGAATTCTGCCGGAATGTAATCTGGACTCATGTACATTGTCCCCTTATGTCCCTGACCTAACATTGGGCTTACCTTCAGCATTTCAATTTGAGCTTCAATAATAACGATCCTTGAAGCTGCACTCTTATCAACTTCACCTTGGTCGTTCGGCTCAGAAATACTATTAACCCTATTGACAAGATCCTGACCCACTAAACTAGATATCCCCAATATAGCGATCAAGATGTAACGTCTAAATACTTTTCGCAGATGTTTAGGGACAAAAAATAATGCTAAGAAAGCTGAGGTAGCCATTCCCACCAATGCTCCCCGGCTCTCTGTGAGAAAAATTGCATTTAATGTCAATACTATAGGCAAGGCTAGTAGAAATTTTTTCTTGCTAAAGTCACACAATATAAGGTAACTCCCCGCAAGTAATATGGACAACATATGAATCGACAACAAATTCCCATCGCTCATTCCTGGAGTAGGTACGCTCTCAAACCGCCCCCCAGAATGTTGTGTTAAACCGATATAGCCAAAGTACATGCCACCGATTAGATGAGCGACAAAAATCGAATAGAGATCCTTATCAGTTTGCACAGACTTTTTAATCAAATAAATAAGTAATAAGAACTTGGTCGCCATCACTGAGAACTCAAAATGCCGTGATTCCCCAATAGCCCAAAAATTTTGAATCCATACCCAGATTACAAAGCAGATAAAAAACTTTACTACACTGTCGCTAGCCCAGCCGAAATTTGTGTACCTCTGTTTCACCTTGCCATTCGCAATCAAGATTGAAACAAGCGTAGCAAGCGCAGACAATAACGACCAACGTAAGTCAGGGAGTCCGTATCCCCACCAACTACCGGGCGCATACATATAAATAGATAGAATATAGGAATAGAGACCAAAAATTGGTCGTCCAGTAAAGGCTTTAGCGATACCATAAAAAAAAACACAAACAAAGCCTAACGCAGTTACCGACATTAACGTTGACCTCGCCAGTAATTATGCGCCAATCCCAGAAGAAAACCAAACTTATCCCTTCGCCACGGCCCAATTCGGCTCATTCGAAACAAATCATCGGTTGGCCCTACACTGCCCAAGTTAGTGCTGACAGCATAACCGTAACCCACTTTCTTAGCCATTTCGATATGTTCATCGTGGAAATCAATTGGGTAAACACCATTGGGGTAAGCTTGCCCTACCACTTTTTTTTGTATGATGCTTTCCAAGTCACGCTTGCTTTTATCTATCTCCAAAAAAGCCTCTGCCAACGATACTTTCGACAGAATTTGATGATGAACGCCATGGGCCCCTATCTCAACGTTGTTGCTACCAGCAAGCGACAAAAGCATGTTGCTATCCATCATGAGGCCTATAGGTGGTTGGGCTCCAAGCTGCTCAACAAGACTTGCCAATTGAATGTTCAGCTGTTCGTCCTCAAGCATTTTGATGGATAATACTGCTTGTTGGAAAAAATAGGCCTTTTTAACATCATTTGTCAACGCATAGCAGCGCCCTTTCAATTCGATTTTCTGTTGTTTTGTATGCCGGATGCTTTCAACAAAAACATCCCATTTAGGGGCAGCTTTAAGGTATTCAACAGTAACAAAGAATGTGGCTGGTAGATCAAAGCGCTGCAGTATAGGTAGGGCGTCAAGGTAATTATCGGCATAGCCATCATCAAAGGTAATAGCGACAGCACTATGAGGCAATTTATTATCTTTTAGCAAGATAACGGCATTAAGTAACGGTAACACAGTGCAATGAGTCGAAATCCACTGCATTTCTTTTACAAACTGCTCTGTCGTAACATAGTCAGGTTGCAATGGATCATGTTCGGTTACAACCCGGTGATAATTTAAAATATTAAGACGTCTTGACCCTATTAATCGGTTCGAACAAGCTACCATGACGAATCGATAAAACAGTCTTGATAATGTCCTTTCAAACACTTTATCAAGCAATAGGATGATGTCCTTTATCTTTGCAACCAGTTGCATTACGCCTTTTTTTGTCGCTGTTCGTTAACAGTACTTTGCGCGGCAATTTTTACCACGCGCCTCGCATTCCCCTGCCATGTAAAGCCTTTATCCAGAACCATTTTCCTTGCGCGTTCTCGTAACGCAAAAAGGTCGTTAAAATGGGTGATCGCATATTTAAGTTGTTCTTTAAATGATTGCAAATCTTCATTTTCAAAAAGAATTGCAGTGTCATTATCAACAATTTCCAATATGTTCGGTGAATTAGGCGCAACAATAACGCTACCAGCAGCCAGGTATTCAAATAATTTCAAAGGTGATGCATACGCTGTAACAGCTGGCTGTAGAGCAATATCAAATTGCTTCACATAATCAAAAACCTCGTTCCGGGCCTTTAAACCGGTAAATTCAACTCTATCAGGGATGCCTAATTCATGAGATTGAGCCAAAAGTGTTTCCCTAATATTGTCATTTCCTTCCCCTACACATAGCAATCTAATATTCAGATGCTTTAACTCGCTCATCGCTTCAATTGCCAAATCCAACCGATGCCAAGGGTTTAAGAAACCTACAAAACCGACCACTATTTCAGGGTTATCGGTAGTTTTCGGTTTTAAATCGAATTTTTCATAAACATGCTCATTGATGCCATTATGAACCACTTCAATCCGAGCTTTAGATACACCTCGTGCCATCACTATGTCAGCTAATACCTGCGTAACCGGAAGCACTTTGGTAGCCTGCTTCCAAGTGAAATTCTCTATCCCTTTTGCGAGCCAAGGGATCGCTATGCCACTATATTTTCTTCGCTCATCGAACAACGGTGCGTTTACTTCTAATAGCAAAGGTAGCCGAAATATTTTGGCAATAATGACGCCTGCAGGTTGATACAAATTATATCGCTCATAAATAAAATCCGGCCGTTTTTGTACTATGGCGATGACTAATTTTAACGCTATAAGTAAGGAGTATGATAGCTCAAGAATCTCATAAACAAACTGCGGAAGCTTTTCTTTAAGTTTAGAGACAAAGCCTCCGTCTGAGCCGAATTCTGAATCATCAGTGAACTGGGGCGCTATAAAGCGAATATCGTGTCCTTGTTCCAAAATCGCATTCGTAAGCTCTTCAACGTGAACATATTGCCCATCTTTTGACGCTATTCTGTGCAGGTATATAATATCCACTAACATCCAGCCTTTTTATTTTCTATTCGTTTATACAGCCCATCGAGGCCAAAAAAATAACGGTGCTTTAAAAATAGATATAGCAGCCCTTTCGCATGGGAGATGGTGAATTTATTGATTTTTAGACCTTTGGCTCTAGATATCTCTTGAGCATCATGGACCATAGAATATTGAGGTAAATAATGAATTTCTTTACCTGATAACCAAACCCGAATGCAGTAGTCAACATCCTCTGGCGAGTAAAAGATCTTCTCATCCAAACAACCAACGTCTTTTAGCACATCCTGAGTAAACATCCAAAACGCCGATATTGCATAATCAACAGATGATGGGGCTGTTTGTGTTGGGCTTTCATTGTCTTCCATTTGTTTTAGGAAAAAAAATCGCCTTATTTTATGCCGTAATGTAGGAAAGTGATCAGTACTTATCTGGAAACGACCATCCGGGTACGTAAGCTTTGGAACAACCATGCCGCATTTTTTATTTGCGTCTAGATACTCACTGAGGTTACTGACCACTTCGGCCGTTGCGTAAGCATCTGAGTCCATGATGATTATGCGCTCTCCCTTGGCACGCTTGAGGCCCTGGTTCCGCGAAAAAGTCGTACCCGTATTGTAATCAAATGGAATCAGTTCAACATTAGCCGACATATCCTCCGTGACTTGACCAATAATATCGCGGGTCTTATCGGTAGACCCATTATCAATAATAAACACCTCGTAACTGGCATTGATTTTTGAAAAGCTTGATATCAATGACGTTAGGCACGTCTCGATATAGCGTTCTGAATTAAATGTGAGAATGATTGCTGAAAAATCCATAACGCGTTATTCGCTCAACTCTTTGTTAGAATTATCATTAAAACCATAAATATCTGCCATCGATGACCATTCGAAATCATGTAACAACCCTGTAAGGCGTCGGTCGACTTTATTAAGGTTAAGGTAATGTCTGAAACGGCTTTTTAAGGAGGCATCCGTCATTCTAGGCTGAGTAGGGTCCATCTCCCATGGATGTAAATAAAATATATACGGCTGCCTTTCGACGGCAATAAATTTTGATATAGCCCAACGGGACATCAGGTAGGGGTACAATCGAAAATAGCCCCCGCCGGATATAGGGATATTTCTCCCAAACATTGGCAGCGTACTTAACGGTATCTCAATAACACCCGATTTGGTTGTATATTGAAACCGAGGGGCATCAGGAATACCGTAATGGTCATGAACAACCGGGTAAACGCTGGAGCTGTATTTATAACCTTCCTCAGAAAGTACGTCATACACCCATTCATTATCTTTTGTAAACGAAAAGCTAGGGGCGCGATAGCCGACAACCTTTACACCACCAATATCTTCCAATAGCCGTTTTGCATCTCCCACATCGCGTTTAAATGTCGCCCTATCTTGATCCGATGCGCGTTGGTGATGGGTTCCATGGCTTGCTAGTTCATGTCCTTGCTTTACAATTTCGCGAACCAAATCTGGGAACTTCTCTGCAACCCAGCCAAGCGTAAAGAACGTCGCTTTTACACGGTGCTCTGCAAACTTATCGAGCAATAAGTGAGTGTTTTTTTCAACCCTAGGAACAATGGAGTCCCAATCCCCTCTTTTAACTAAATTTTCAAATGCAGAAACTTGAAAATAGTCTTCTACATCGATTGTCATCGCGTTTTTCATAAAGTCTTCAATTCTCAAATTAAAATTCTATCGACAGGTTCAGTTAAAAAGAACCATCGATTCTAGCTGCTTAGCGTGATTTTCAGCAAAGGAGCGTAATTTATGTTTCGCGGGTTCTAGGTCCGTTTCAATGGGGACCGACAGCGCAATAACGGTGCCTGCAGCACCTCTTTGCAACAAGATATTAAAGGCCTGCGATAGCTTTATGTGAAGGCTATTACTGGACGAAATATTTGGTAAATAATACCAGAACAAGACAAGCCTTTTAATGCCATTGCTCGCACCTATTTCTAGCAAGGTTGCCCTAATCGGTGTTTTTTGCCCATGTTGTGGCAACGTGATCATTTGATCGCCATTATAACGCCATTTCTCAATATCGAATAATCGATTTTGCTCAGAAATAAGCTCTGCTCCAGGCTTATTAGCATTATAGCCCCCAATGTAATAATCAACACCGTTAGTAGATACGCCTAAATGCTCAAACGTCGGGCTGCTGAAAACGGGGCACCAATCTGCTTTTCCATTCACATACACCGTTTTCCCAGGCTGTGAAAGTGTGTCAATTGATAGCTGTTGTGTATTACTTACAGCACTATCGGCCAGAAAACCTGAAATGAGCATAGGTGCAATAGCAAGCATTGCGACCGGGTACCAGCGTGCATTTACCCATCGGGGGTTGATTGCTATTGTCCCGCCAGATGGCTCTTCATGGGTAACCTGAGCCCCCAATCTAGAAAACAGGACTAATAGGAGCACAACGAATGCAAAAAAACCCCACCCGTATACAAGATGATCCGCGCCATGCGCGTACTTAATATCAACTAAATGCGCAACCAATATAGTTCCGTAGGCTCTCAGACCATTGGCAACTATCGGTAGCATTGCTGAAAAAACAAAAAAAGCAACACGCTTCCAAACGGATCGGTAATTTGTATAAGCAATTATCGCCCCCATCACCACA
The DNA here is from genome assembly GCA_913063125.1 of uncultured Gammaproteobacteria bacterium. Taxonomy (GTDB): domain Bacteria; phylum Pseudomonadota; class Gammaproteobacteria; order Pseudomonadales; family Ketobacteraceae; genus 42-54-T18. The sequence continues at coordinate 71,346 of CAJXZM010000002.1, forward strand.
CAGGCAACAAAAAAACGTATACCAGAACATGCTTCCGCAACCTCAAACATGCCCTCTGGAATGGTAATGAAGAGACCATCCCTATATACCGCGATACCACTCATCTGTAGGAAAAAGACCGTTAAATCTGCGGTAATCAATTGAAAGAGCGGTACTAACTCTTCTCCAATGGGGATAGCAAACACTATAAATATAAGAGGAAACCAAAGCACTTTAGCGATACGCCAACCAAAAAACATGACAACTGACGTAGAAAGCATCCCAAAGATAGAGGCATGCTTAAAGACTTCAATATCGGCGGCAAAACCCACCAACCATAACCCCTGAAGCGCAAGCATTGGTATTAATGCAAAATATGAGGGCTTAGGAGATAAAGACAGAACCAAAGAGCGTCGTTGATACGCAAAATACAATGCAATGGGCACAACAAATATGCAATGGGTGTACGTATTCGAATTCATCCAAACCGTATAAACCGACGCTAGCGTGTCTCTAAAAACAACACCCCATAACAAAACCCAAAGCAAACACCATGCGATGGGGGTTCTTAGTCTATTAATATTCTTAGCAAATAACGTGGCAGCCATACTTAATTACTCAACACTTTGGTTTGGACGTAATGCTTTAAACGTCGTGCCACTTGCTCAACTCGTAGCTTAAATAGGGGTTTTTGGTATGCCGTAACCACCAGCATTCCATTTTGACTCCCCAAACTCTCTTTGTAACGCGCTTGCCCTCCTAAAAAGTCATAAGAATCCGCGCCTAGCTCAAGATGCCGCTGTATACAGAGAGCGTGTAATACTAACCCGGGCTTTCGTTTGTTTTCCGTAACCAAATCAATCCCACTAAGATAAAAATACACTTTATTATTGTAAATGAAATTATACAAATACCCAATATCAACATTGCCAACCTGCAGCCTTACAAGTTCGATCACACCGTTATCAAACCCCTCAGCGATTAGGTCCCTATGGAATTCAACAAAAAAGGGGTTATGAAAGCCACTAGCGTCTCGCCACCGCTGTTTATGGAATGTGGATATACCTTGAAAGAATTGCAACGCCTCCTCTTTGCTGCCCGCAACAACCATCGCCAAGCCTTCGCCATAGTCACGGATCGCTCTCCTAATTTGATAACGGGTATTTTTAGACAAAGAATCTAAATAGCATTGATTCTTTGCTCTGATATCTAAAAAATCGATACCGTAGGTAGGTTCTTCCCAGATATTATAGGAGTAATAATTATCGGCAGAAACCCATTTAAGTAACGATTCGTCTATCGGCCCTAGCACAAATTCATCCCAAGCACTCTTGGCCTGTTTATCCATAAAGCCAATCAAACCTTGGTAAACGGCGCTCTCAAAACCACGTGCAACGAGCATATTATTATACTCAGGCCATATTTGGTCTTTCTTATCGTCGCCGACGGTTTGCAACCGAAGCTGAGTTATCCTCAGAATTCTGTGTCGAGTGGCATTTGAAATAACGAATAAGCCAAGGGCCACAATACGCTTACCGCTGTATACCTTGCAAACACTGACACAGGGTTTCATTACACGTAACCAGGATTCTATCCAATTCCACGATATGAAAAAGTTGGTATCTGATTCCAGTTCCAATGTTGACCATATTTTTTCAAGGCTATCATCCCCCCTCATCTTCGCCATTACGAAGTGAAGAGACTCACCATTGCAGCTCAATGTATTAGACATCCCACAGGGTTATAGGAATTGATAAGACGCAGAAAATATAAGACTATTTTTCTCTATATCAACAAGGTCTATGCTTTGCTCACGGCCAATTTTGCGTAAGTTCCCGCTAAGATTAACGCTCAACTTCAATTCTTTGCTCATATTGTAATCACTACCAAGAGATAAGGTATGCTCTCTATCAATGCGCTTAGTCTCTACGGAATCAAATTGAACCCTCTGGTAATCATAAGTGATAGACAATGATATGTACTGTGTAAGCCGGTGAGATAAATCGACCTCTAGTCCCTTAATACGTTGTACATCATTAAGTGTTTGAAACTCTTCCTCCTGGAAAGAGCCCGACACACCCAGGGTTGTTAAGGCTCCAAAAATAGGGCTGTTATAACTAACCTCTAGTGTACTAAGTATGACAGAATCTTCTAGCTCCAAACTTTGCGAAAAAATACTGTTCGCTTGAGTACCTGACAGGTTAAAAGCTGACACTGTATCGGTGAGTTCTTTTTTAGCTGAGATTGACAACGCCGATGTTAACCAATTTTTAACATACTGGATATCAAAGCTATTCGAATCTGTACTATCACCAGAGTCCCTATCTAAACGGGTCCTACCAATGCCAACAACAAACGATCCAGAAGCCGTATTTGCATCCAACGTCCCTGTAACAGTGTTTGTTTTAAAGTTGTTTCCGTTATCATCAAAATCTGTTTTTGATTGTGTATATTTAATAGCAAATTGCTTCGTTTCTGACAATAAATGCGTCCATCCAACACTACCGGAGTTCACAAAGCTTTTGCTCTTACTATCGTTATCTGTAGTGGATTTGGTATAGATAGCATCCAATATCGCCGAATCCACTGGGCTTAAAGCCACTATTACTTTGGGCCCCGTAGACAAACTACTAGACTGAGCCCTATTGTCTGGAGAGTCTGCCTGACGGCGATCTACGATAGAATAACTTTCAACATCTGATACAAACCATTCTACACGGCCAGGTACCATGTACCATGTAACACTACCTTGCCCAACTACGGTGTTTGTATCGTCAAAGCGATCCTTTTGATAACGGACATGATCCAATGCATAATTAAACGACATGTCTAACTCACTGGACCGGTGACTAAGGTTTGTTGTTAACGTTGTTGTAGATATCGCTTCGCTGGCTTTATTGTCGTCAGTACTATGGGCATTATCCGTAACCTCGACACTTTGTGCTGCAGAGGCGCCAAGCTCTATTGCAAAAACTGTATTCACGCCCAAGTTGACGGTTAATACAACAAAAGCACTGAGTGTTCGCAAATAATGCATAATTAAAATCAATATCCACAATTACAAGGAAAGAAAAACCTTTTGAGGTCTAGTTATTAAATATGATACCACTGACTTTGTCCTTTCCTGCAGCACTCACACTGGACATAACCTGTTGATCGGTTACTTTTCCATATGGGACGACAAGAACTAAGAAATCACTTAATTCTGCCAATATTTTCCCCTCTGCGGATAACCCCACAGGAGGAGCATCAATAATAATAAATCTATCTGGATAGCGTGATTTAACTGACTGTATAAACTGATGCATTCTTTCTGACGTGAAATATTCAGCACCGCCTTCAATATGTCCACCGACTGGAATCACCCGTAACCTATCAATACCAGAGGCGTAAATAATATCATCGATATCCAAGTCTGGATTCACTAGGTAATCCGTTAGACCGAAGTCTGGCTCTACACCTAACAAGCGATTGGCTGTCGGCTTATATAAATTACAATCAATAAGTAACGCCGTTTTGGTCTGATCCAGAGCAAATACTGACGCCATATTCAACGCGACAAAACTTCCTCCGCCACCATCACATACCGAGCTAATCATCAGGACAAAGTTATTCTTATCCGCATTTTGTACGAGTTTTGTACGAATCTCTCGAAAAGTGTTCAATACGGCTCCATTTGCCATACCTGGAAATACTATTTTTTGATCTTCAAGCTCGGCAGCCGACAAGGGCGTAATTTCAGCCATTTGTTTGATTTGGTTGGCATTACGCAACGCTGGTCGATTTGAAATTTCACCTGTACCCATTGGTGCTTTTGATGATGTCATATGATACTTGTATGCCTCGCTATAATGATCCCGACGTAAACCGACATAACAAGAATAACGAACACCCCTAATAATATGATATCGGATTTAAATAAGCGCTTTGATAACCGAGTATGTATATGAGGCACGACACCCAAAATAGGAATTGGAATATTAGCTGCCAATTTATCAACAAACCGAATCCTCGGATCTAATAGGATGAATATAATTAACAACCCTAAAGGTACCAATACACCGACAACAGGGCCCGCCAACGCAAAGTGGAAAAAACGAATACCTTTGGGTGTCAATGGGTATGCTGCAGGTTGTTGTATTTTATACTTTACCCCTTGCCCTTCTATATCCAACGTCATCGATAATCTGGCGGTTTCTTTTCGACCAAGCATTCCTTCATAAATAGATCTCGTAACCTCATAATCACGACTAAGCTCCGACAAATCCGCCTGCCTCGCGGCTAATCGTTTTAATCGTTGTTTCTCGTTTACGAGCAGTTTTTCCGTCCCTTGCTGTCTGCGCAGCCTAGTGGCCAATTCAACTTTAGCCTCAGACAACTTACTTCTAAGCTCTTCATAAAGAGGGTTGATATTGCTATTTTTCTGAGAAGCCGAACTGCTATCGTTAACGTCTTCCTCTCCAGCCCCTTCCAGGGCAGCCTGTAGATCTTCTATCTGCAAACGAACGGAAACAACATCGGGGTACGTGTCTGTATAGGTTAACTTTAATGTATCTAGTATTTTTTGCTTCTTACGGATCTGATCTATATATACTTCTGAGCGAAATCGTTTGTTAATATACTGATTCTCTGCCTTTAGCTCCCTATCAAGTGACTTCATGCGTATTTCTGCATCATCAATATCCAGTTTCATTTCTTCAAGTTGAGCTTGCAGATCAGAAATCCGACTTCTCGCCGTTGCCTCAGACCCATCAACATTTGTAGACTTGAACTCTTTGAGTTTTTGTTCGGCGTCCTGCAACTGGCTCTTATAGGTTTTCACCTGAGCCGCAATAAACTGAAATGCCTCACGACTTTCTTTACGTTTTCTTTCGGATGTATCCCGAATAAAATGATCAGAAACTGACGTAAGCACGTCATAAGTTACGTCGGGCAGGCTATCGGTATACGTTAATCGGATGAAATTGGAGCCGATATTCTTAACCTGAATTTTCCCCCTTAAACGGTTAGTCACCATTTCAATTTGAGCTGCCGTTTCATCACCCGCCAAAAGCCTAGCATCAACAACTACCTTATTTAAAATCCTAGGAGAATAAATGACCTCCTTAACGACCTTGGCTTGATTTTGCACTTTGGTTATCGCAGCTTTGCCTGAAAGTAGAGGTTTAATAATATTCTGCTGGTCTGCATACAATGTTGTTGATGTTTCGTATTTTTTAGGAAAAACCAACCCAAAAGATACAACAACTAAACTAACGACTGCATAACAAAACAAAACCTTACCTTTGTGAAGAAGAAGTTCCCTCCACAAAGTCCGAGCGAATTGCAGTATAAATGTTGCTTGATTTACCGGTGCGTTCATTTGTATATCCAATAGCCTAAAAAAGGCGCTCCGGAACAGTTATGATATCGCCTGGCATTAAATTATAGTTCGACTGTGTATCACCTTTTTTTAGAATATCATCTAGGTAAACCGGATATACCTTGACCCCACTTGAAGTTTTTCTATACAACGTCGTATCGTTTCCATCTGCAAAGGCCGTTACTCCACCCACAAGAAGAACAATGTCCATTACCGTCATACCTTTTTGATAAGCAATCGATGTTGGACTGGCTACCGCCCCCGTTAAACGAACACGACGTAAGTACGTAGAGCTACTTGGATTAGTAACGATGACGGTAACTTGTGGAGAACGAATAAAGGTTTCTAGCTTTTTTGTAATACCCGCGGCCAACGCCTCAGGGCTCGCCCCCTCTGCCTTTATGTCTCCTACCAAAGGTACGGATATATTGCCATCAGGTCGCACTGGTACGCTTACAGACAGCTCCCCATTCTTCCATACCTTTACATCCAAGGTATCTCCTACGCCTATTTTGTATTCAATATTCTCGACGTTTTCAGTGCTTTCTATGTCGTTTGGAACAAGTCGAGCAGTCTCACAGCCTGTAAGCGTTAATACTGCAAATACAGTTACCCATATCGTTAACCAAAATTTTGCGTTCATAGTGTTTCCCTTTTATTCAATATATTAGCGATCAACGAACGCCCTTTCCTAACAATACAACTTCAACGGTTTGAACAACAATTAGCAAATCAAGCATAAAGCTATGGTTCTTTGTATAATATAGGTCGTATTTTAACTTATTCGCGGCATCGTCAACCGACGCGCCATAGGGGTATTTTAGCTGTGCCCAACCCATCAGGCCCGGTTTAACACGGTGCCGTTCATTATAAAAAGGGATACTTTGACACACCCCTTCAACAAATTCTGGCCTTTCTGGTCTTGGGCCGACAAAGCTCATATCTCCCTTTACTACATTGTATATTTGGGGCAGCTCATCTAATCGAGTGTTTCTAATAAAATTACCAACACGAGTAACTCTATCGTCATTCTCTTTTGCCCACACCGCTCCGTTCTTTTCTGCATCTTTTCTCATGCTACGGAACTTATATAAAGTAAACGCTTTACCGTTGATTCCGACACGCGTCTGTTTAAATAACACAGGTGCGCCGTCTTCAAGATAAACCAAGAAAGCCGTTAACACCATAAATGGCGAAGCAATACATAAAAGAATTGAACAAACCGTCAAATCAAAAACCCGTTTTAATACATCCCTAAGCTGACTAAAAGAAAAACCTTGAGAGAAAACCAACCAACTTGGGTTTAGAAGAGATAGCTCAATCTTGCCTGTCTCTCGTTCAAAGAACGCAATAGATTCCGTAACCGTCACTCCGGCCAATTTAGCATCAAGAAGCCGGTCAACGGGAAACTTCCCGCCTTCTGCTTTTCGCCGCTCATCCAATGCAACGATAACTTCATCAACATTGTTTTCTATTGCACACTCCGCCAGGTTACTGCACTTACCGATGATCTGCGTAGAATCCACTTGATCAGGGTCGTCGCTTGCATTGATACACCCAACCACATGGAAACTCTTGTTTTCATGTTCAGACGCAATAATATCAAGCAGTTTAACCGCGGCACTTCCCGTACCCAATATCAGAACGCGTCGCTTTAGTGCGTTTACATCGACCAACCAAAAAAACATTACTCTGACGGGAAAAACAAGAACATAGCCAATCAAAATACTGACAGACAGCACACCCCTTCCAAGAAATAATGCAGGAAACACATAATACAAAATGGTAAGAAAGCTAGCGCCAAGCAAACAATAACTAACCACCGTTCGTATTAATACCCCGATATGCCCTTCGTTCAATTTGGCAGGGTACACGCCAATTGCCAATGTACACGCCATTAATGAGAAACTAAACACGATCGATTGTGCAAATAATGGCTCAGAAACACTAAGGGAAAACTCATTGAGGCCTGGAAACCGAACAACAGCAGCAATGTGTACAGAAACAACCAACACAACAAACTCAACTACCCCTAAAATCAGATAAGGTGTGTGTATGTAGTGGTTAAATAAGCGAATATAACTCACTTAGCGTTCCTTGTGGTTGAGAGTTCATCTAACTTGGTACAGTGATTTAAGCCCTTGCTATGGCCTATTACCTTAAGGGGGCATATTCTAGCACAGTTATTAGTGATGTCTGTTACAGATAAGACAGGAGTTGTTTACATTTCTTCTGTTCATGGTCGTTGATGTAACATCCTGTTAATATGAGTAAAGTTACGGTTTACACTATAATGATAGCAGGTATTTATATTTACCTGACGTCGCTTTTTAACCCGGCTCTGCGCTGTCGACTTATCACTAGTGCATTCACATAATTCGGAACAATACCGCCACATGAACACACTCCAAACATGGCTAAGCCACCTCCCCTTTGACTCCTTCGATTACTTTATTATCAGTATTAATGCTGGTGTATTTATCCTTTCAAAATATGTGGCCAATATTTTCATTGCGGGTCGAGTCCACCAGCCAGCCGGGCAGCGTTTGTGGTTGCTTAGAGCGCTTAACCTCTTTTTATTCGTACTTTATGTGTGTGCCGTGTTATTTGAGCTCAAAGTTGTCCCGAAAATAAGCCAAACCGGTCTACTTCTATTATTTGCTTATGTTGCGAATCAACTCATCAATTTCTGGGCCATCAAGAAATACGGTAGGATTAAACAGATCGAGGAGAAAGAGGTTCATTCTGATACATACACATCAGAAACGGTAAGCCTTATAGGCAGCTTTATTCTTGTAATGGTCGTCATTCTTACTACGTTAAATATCTGGGGACTTGAGAGCTGGCTGCAGACCACAAGTGTGCTCGGTGGCATTCTTGTTATGGTGTTTTTTACTAAGGAATACTGGATTGGTGACATGATTTCGGGATTGATCATTCTTTATAATGATCAGCTTCAACCCGGCACGGTTATACGCATCAAGGAAAAAGAGTTGCTGGGTGTTGTACTACAAGTCAATTTGACACAAACCGTGATTCGCGACCTTATTCAGCGTCATGAAATCATTATTCCTAATGTGGCAGTTCGCAATACCACCGTTGAGCTTCTTAGCAACAGCCCCAAATCTGGATTATCTGATTACGTTGACTTTAAAATAGGCTATGGATTGGAGGTAGAAAAAGTGGAGGCCTTTCTTACGAAAATCTGGGAAGATTCCTGTGAAATAGAGAAAGCAATCAACTGCGAGGCAAATCCACGCATAACCATTGTTGAAAATGGCGACCATGCGGTAACGTGGCGACTATATTTTAATATCAGTAATATATTCAAGCTGCTTGAAGCGAGAAACACGATAAATCGCGTCGCGTATATCTGCAGCTCTGAGCAGGGCATTGGGCTGAATACGCCACTAACCCATGAGTTGCTTAAAACGCCAACACCTACAAAATTAAGCAGGCGTTAGGATTTTGATTTATGGCTGTTTCGAGATAAATAGGCAAACAGGACACCGGCAAGAAAACCAAAAAGATGACCTTCCCAGGATATGCCTTCCTTTCCCGGGAGCACCCCCCAGATTAACCCCCCATATAACATAAATACTACACATGAGATAAAAAACGAGCCAAATTTTCTGGAGAATACCCCTATAAACACTAGATAGCCAAAATAGCCAAAAATAAGGCCACTAGCGCCAATATGTACGGAGTTTTGCCCTCCAAACCACCAAACACCAAGACCACCAACCACTGACACAAAAAAGGTAACCGATAAAAACGTGCCCATGCTGCGCGCAAGCACCAAAAAACCCAGCACAAGGAACGGTATAGAGTTCAACATCAGGTGTTGGACACTACCATGCAGGAAGGGAGAGAAGATCAGTCCTCTCAGCCCAACAACGTTACGTGGAACGATACCGTACTGGTTTAACTGATACCCTGATGCAATATTAATGAATTCCACAAACCAAAGAAGTGCCAAGCAACTCAATAGCACTTTTACATTGAATGAAGTATTAAGCGCAAACTTTCTCACTTAGCAGGAGCCTCCTGATGGGACTCTACATAATCAATCAGGTTTTCAGCGGCTTTCTGCTTTATAGCCACTCTGTTTTCAGAGTCAATATCGTACATTTCACCCAACACGTCAAAGTCATCCATGGTAAGTGATATGGATAAGCGTGGGCGCTTGGGACGGCTGGTAACACTGAGCCCAAGAATTTGACGAACCCTGTCTGAGGGGCTCAACATACAATCCAACGCTTCCTTTCGGATAACCGTTTGTACGTCAAACCCAACATCAAATGCAACCTGCACGGCCTTTACCGCTTTTTGTTCGTCTTTCCATTTTTCAGGGATTTTTGAAGAATTTGACATGGTTTGGGTGACCTATAGATGAAGCCGTAAGCATACGTAAGGAGATTAGGTTATGATGTCTTCTGTCCCCAGTAGTCCTTAATAACGCTTAAAGGTTGATTGATAGAGGCAAACACATCGGTTTCTCCGCCCTCCCATACCTCAATGCCAATACCAAAACGCTCGCAATCACTACGAAGAGCGAAATAGTCGAACGCTTCGCCCTGCCCAGATACACTACCGGTCTTATGGTAAAACCCTTGTTCCGCAAATTCCGTTCGGCTATATCGCTTACCTAACCATTCACTGTATTTCTCTATGGGATTTATTTCTGTCAATATTGAAGAATGTTCATCATCAAACACCGTTGAAAATTCATCCATATTAAAAATAGACTCTACATCGGACGGGATTAGTTTCATTGAAAAACTCAAATTTTCTTCACCGTCGTCCTGCTGATAGGCTAAAAATACTACGGTGCTATCTTCGTTTTTCAAAACCCATTCAATTTCATTTGAGTCTTCATATTCGTACAGCGTTTTCTGAACAACCTCTAACGTACGCCCACGCAATAAACCCGGAAGCGAAAAGTCATTATCCAGCTCAACCATGTCACCTGACTGTAAATTGGAGACGTGATTAAGCCCTTCTACCGATGCCTCATCTTTTTTGCGCAAAAAACTTTTAAAAAGAGACTTCATTTGTAATGTTTGCTCCTGCAAAAAAGGGAAGATATCACGCTAAATGACATCTTCCCTAGTATGGTAGTGTAACTACTTTTTCTTTAATCGCTCCAAAATACTTGCAGCAGTATCTTTTGTTTCACCGATACCCGCAGCTTGCATTTTATCTTCCAACGATTTATCAACCGTTTCATCCTGAAGCTGCTCAGCAGCCTTTAGCCGATCATCAAAATCCTGTTGCTTTTTCTTGATTCTTTCAAGCGATTCTTTTGCACCCACTAACCGCGAATTACTACCTGCAAAATTATCAGTAATGGCAGCCGTTGCCTTTTGCACACTTTCAGTCGTTTTCACCATCGACAGTTGTCTTTCATAGTCTTTTATTTGCCGCTCGGTTTTTCTGACAAGCTCTTTAAGGCGTTCAACATGCCCTGAATAGGTGGTTAATGCACTCTCCTGCTGAGCTAAGTCTGCATCTAATGTTGCAATTTTTTCAGCAATCTCTAAAGCTAATGACTCATCCCCCTTATCTAGTGCTTGAGTCGCATAATCTTCGTGTTCACTGACCGACGCTTTTAGACGATTAACTTCTCTTGTTGATTGCATTTGTTTTGCCATTACATCCGTTAAATCATGCTTGGCTTTTTGCAAATGCGTTTTACTATCGTGAATTTCTTGCTCAAATATTCGAGTCCCATTCGCATCTACAATTGACTCACCAACTTCACGTGCGCCGCCTCGAAAAGCAGTCAAAATCTTATTTAGAATACTCATTTTCTTACCTCTTTATGATTTGGCTTACTTTAGATAATCTGTCAGTGCTGAAATGGCTTCTACAGAGTTCTCTGCCAATGTGATAACTTCATGTACCACATCTTCAAAATTGGACTTTGCCATTAATGCTCCAAAAATCACGTATTTATCGCCGATTTTTGAAAAAGAGGACAATGGCATTGGTATGTTAATTTCTAACATTAGCTCCATCATCTCTCCGCGTTTTTCTTGCACAATTTCATCTTCTGACAATAAATACGAAATACAGAGGATTTGTGTTTCTGTTATCGATATATAAACTGGAATCTCTTCATAATCGCTAACAACAACCTGCAATACATCCGTATCCCCGGGAATCAGCTGGCAATCAAAACTAAAACCTTGGTAGCTATTAAGCTCTGAGAAGCGAATAGCTATATCTTGCGTATTCATCAAACGTATTCTCCCTAACGTTAGATTAACGTCATATTATTGGTTGGTCGACATATTATGTCTTGAGAAGAACTTTAACTCTCAGGACATAATATGTCAAATAGTAAATCCTAATTTGTAGGCTCATTTAGTAACCCTTCCCTACCTACCCATGAGTCTTGGTGGTACTGGTAGATCTGATGAGACCCTAACTCATTGATATTTATCGATATTTCTTCTACAAAGAAATCTTTAGAGAACTGAAAAGAGCTCACTAACAACCCTTTGGTCAACCACTGTGAAAACCCTTCCCACTGATGAGAGGTTCTCTCAAGACGTACGGACATTGGAATATCAACCTTCATGGCGAGAGACCAGCCCCACTCTCCAAAGCTCGGTACGTTTGCATGATACTGCTCTACCCTTTCAAACCCAGCGGCTTTAAGGGTTTTACCAATACTTACAAACGTTTCCTTTGAGTGATATGGGGATGTTGACTGACTGACCAAAACCCCATCAGCACTTAGCAAGTGGGATAACTGACTATAGAAATAAGTAGAGTATAACTTGTTCAAATCCGGGTGAGAAGGATCTGGTAGGTCCACAATAATCGTATCAAAATAACGACCACTCGCCACCAGGCGCTCGACTTCAATAAAAGCGTCACCTATTACAACACTGACCCTGTCGTCAGTAAATGCATCATGATTTAACTCAGCAAGTACTTCGCCGATATGGTGTGTTTTATTCTTAGACTTACCTCTTGTAAACAAATCAATCAACTCTTCGTCCAAATCAATTAATGTCACATGTTTGGGTGAGAACTCAAGGACCCTTCTCAACGCTAATCCATCACCCCCTCCAATAATTAAAATGTTGTCGGTTCTCGCACTACCTGCGAGAGCAGGGACTACCAGCATTTCATGATAGATAACCTCATCATTACTCGAAAATTGTAATCGACCATTGATATAGAAATTATAAACGGGACTTGATAGCCCTTTAAGTTGACGCTCTGTTACGGTAAGCTGCTGATAGCGAGTACTTTGTGTGTATACAACCTGATCTTGATACAAAAGCTGCCCCATCTTCTCAACCCAGGGTGCACCTAGCGCAAACATTAATAACAACAATAAGACAACAACTCCATGTGCAAATAGTAGTAAAACAGGCCGAGTAAATTCCCGCCAAAAAGTACCCAGAAAAAGCGCCCCTGCAAATACGTTAACTCCTGCAGTTATCAACGCAACGTCAGCGATATTAAGGGGCAGCATAACAACAACCCAAATCGCTGCGCCAATCCCAGCACCAACATAATCAGCGCCGTATAACGTTCCCACATTATTTTCGAGATTCTTCTTATAAATTCGCTGTCTAACGCTAGCGATAAGCGGAATCTCCATACCAATCAGAAACCCAAGAATACAACCAATAACAAACGGTAAATTTCTACTAAGATCGTGCAACCTCTCAATCACCCCTCCACTTGGAAGCACGTCGGCGGGGAGAGAGAACGTAACAGAGAGCCACTGCGGGAATACACTAATTATTGCAATAGCCGTTGATATCAGCAAGATTGCAGAAGCTCCTACTGCAGCAATTGCAATTTCCAACCAGACAAAGCCATTAAATGGATGTTTAACATAACGGGCAAAAAAAGCACCAGCCCCCATAGATACAATCATTAGACCAATCATTGTATATATAGCTGTTTCCAGGCTTCCTAACACCCTCCCAGCATAATGTGCCAGAATATATTGGTAGATAAGACCACAGCCTGCTAAAACACCCATAATAATAATGAGCAAAAAATCTTTGGATTTTGTCCAGCGTGCCTCAGTACTCAGAGAGAGTTCCATAACTAAAATATCTCCTTCTAAGCATACAAGCTACGCTAGTAAGGCAATCAACAACAAGCCGATTGATAGATATATAACCGCTTCAATGGTTGCTACACCGACATTCCGCTGAGTATCCACCTCTGCCACAACATCAATACCTTTCAGAATAAACTTCCGAGCAATAAAGCTAAAGAGGGTCGCTATAACCACTAAGTCAATCGCAGTTACCGCCCAGATTAATAACGAATAAAATAGATCTTGTTCATTGTATATCACTAATCCTGAGGCAGCCGTCACAGCCAGAGAAGCGCCGATAACATGGCCCATATAACGCAATGCCAAAGCACTATTGCCATCTGCGATTTCTTTTTGCCAATCTCGACCTTTGTTCCTTCTTGAAAAAATAATCACACGACTATAGCTAACAAGGGAGAGCAAAAGCTGGGTAACCACAAAAGCCATCACTAACGCAATCAAACCGAGGACTAAATCACCTTCAATCCAGCCTAGCACTGCTCTTAAGATAATTCCGGTAGCAACAACATTTGCTACGTCGACCAAAGCCACAGACAGGTTAGCATTTTTTATTTCTTTCTGGATTTCAACACCACGAAGAACCCACCGATCTAAAACAATCCTACCTATTTTGATTAACAGCACGCCAAGCACACCGTACCCAATCAATAGCATTGCCTCGTTTACCAAACTGGTCCCTTCATCTCCGCTTAACACACCGGTGAGCATTAAGGTCAACGCAAAAATTGCGCCCGCAAGGGATACACCAAATGCAAAATTATCCCTTTCAGACAGCTCTTCTGTTGTACTTAGGTTAGCGACTAGCCCCGTCAATTTTCGTAAACCTACCACTAACATCACGGAAATAACAAAATCTAGCACTGTTATTTGCCATGCCCATATTTCGACAAAATCCATTGAAAAATCCATGATTATTTACCTAATGAAAGCCCACGAGAACGCTGACTATATGAAGAGCGAGAACTACTTCCGTAGCTACTTCTGTTTCCGCTAGTACTGCTCGAATTTGATTTTTTACTGTAATTAGATAAATTGCTATTCTTTGACCCACTGTATCGACTGGCGTAACTTTTCGTATTCAATGAGCGGCTGCCCTTGCTAAGGCCAGATGCCCCGCTACGTTGCTTTGAATAAGGGCTCGTATAAGAGCGCCCTGATTTTCTCGCTTGAAATTTAGCTTTTTTATCAACAGCTACTTGCGATTTGTTTTGTCGGGGAGAGGTAAAGCTAGAGCGGCCTACATCATTGTAATAGCTATATCCTCTACGAGACGACCAGCTATCATAGTGATATCTACGAGACGGCATGAAATTGGAAAACATCGAATACATTCCATACCATTCCCAAAAAGAACGTCCTGATGAGTTTGAACGCCAGCTCCCATAACTAGGGTTTCCTACAAGTTGTTGGCCAACTTGACGACTATCAATGCCTTGAGCTTGTTCTGCACTCTTGGATACCGCATTCACTCTAGGCAACTGCCCGTCTGACATATCAGCAAGTACATTAACGGGGTCAGACAATGCATCGCTGAAAACAGCCACACTGCTTGCTTCAGACAAGCTCTTTAACTCTTGGTATCGCTCTTGCCAATTATTAAAAACTTCAGGATATTTGACCGCGTCATCAAGCCGGCGCTTTATATTTGTAAATAAAGGGCCATTTGGGCTAGCATCCTGCCCAAGCTGAACCGCAAGATCCTTATATTGACTGAAGTTATTAGCAACAAAGTCTGAATAGTTCTTGAGGATGATCCCGTTTCTAACTTGTCCTTGCTCTAGCGATGTACGTAATCGATCGATTGATATTTTCGCTTGTTTCTCAGCACGATTTAACTGCTCTTCTATACGGGCTTCTTCTCCACACCCGGATAAAAAGAGAATTGTAATGAAAAGAGCGAATAACGCATAACAGCGACGATGTTTACACATAAATAAATTTATCTTTAGAGCGAGAGCGATTCGACATAATATGTCTAACGCATATCTATTAGCAAGAGAAATAATGCAAAACCAAAATATGCCATTAAAAAGGATTTAGATCTTCTTTTTTAATGGCATCATATTAAGAGATACCAAAATGTCCTGAGCCTTGTTCATCTTTGAAACGTTACTAAAGGGCCCCACACTAACTTGATACCATTCTACACCGTTTGTGGATATTGACACATGCGAACGTGCTTTTAAACCATGCTTAGATAACTTTTTAACTAATTTGTTGGCGTCATGCTCCCCTCTAAACGAGGCGGCCTGTAGATTATATTTTGATTTTTTACGCGTTGCTAACTCACTGCTTACATACGTTCCATTTTGCGTCTGAACAGCCCACTGACTATTTCGTAAATTGTCGTAAAATCCATAATCAACAATATCATTCGCTATTCCTGTGGGGCTATTAGTCTTAGCTATAACATCATTAACTTCGGCAGCTTTAACTTTCTGAGGCTCTACGACAACCTGAGCCTCGACAGACTTAACCTCAACAGCTTTAACGGGAATACTTCCATTGGCACCTTTTACATCGCCAATCAAATAAGCCTCTTCCATTTCTTGTTGGTATTCTACGATTTCTCCTTGGTCAGGGATAACATCTGAACTTTTGTGGGAGGTTGGATTAACAAAAAACCAGAGGGTTAAGCAGAGTAATGCAACCAATATCCATCTGAGTTGGAAAGGACTATTAACAGGGAAGGTGCTTGTATCAAGCTCGTTTCCGTTTGGTGTTGAATTCTTATATACAGAGCCTAGTGGTTCAACGTATCTAGGTACCGTTGCAAAGTCGTGAGTCATTCTATTTTCAATTGTAATTAACATCTTCTATGGATCAGTTAGTATACTAATAGCATAGTGCAAAAACGGATTTTTTTCTTTGTTTTTATCCGTTTAGGCTTCAATTTAAACAATTTTCAGGCACATTCACTCCTATCTTTGAACTAATCTAAAGACAAGCTATTCTCGCACCGTTAAACTATCAGTTTTCAAGTACCCCTTAACCCTAATTTTGGAAATCCAAATGAAATTCGCTTTATCAACGCTAACACTGATATCCCTTTTCCTATTTCCCACCATCTCATTTTCCAATCAAGTTAACCTGGATTTAAGTGATGAAACAATCCATGTTGCTTTTACGACCAAACCTTCTAAAAAAAGCTTAAACATCAGCGCCTCATTCTTACATCACGAAGATGACGGAGAGGTATATGCCATAGGAGCATTTGCACAAAGCCCAATTAACAATCGCCAAGACCTCCATGGCTCACTCGGTGGACGTTTTTATTACCTTGATGCAGATGGTCCTGATGGTTACGGCATTGGCCTAGGCGGCGAAGTAGGTTATAAAATACCCTCAATGCAGGGCTTAAGTGTTCATGGAGAAGCCTATTACGCTCCTAAGGTTACTATGTTTGTTGACATTGAACGGTTTGTCGATGTGTCGGTTCGCGTCAAATACCGCATTCTTGAACAAGGCGCAGCCTATTTAGGCTATCGCTCTCAAAAAGTGCATCTCAAACATAGCGGCAGTGAGAACATCGACGAGGGTGTACACGTTGGTATTTCGTTACAATTTTAATTCAGCCCCAGCGTTAGTGGAGCATAGTATGCTTTATTAACGCCCGTTCGCACGGTAATGTAAGTTAAAATGCTAATAATATGTTGGACTTGTAATAATAAAAATGAACCTATACACAAAGCATATTCAATTAACGATCATTATTCTTGTAACATTGATTTTTGCAGCTCTCTCGTCGAACACTTTTGCAGACTCTAATACATTAATACTGGATAATCACTTCAGCTCCAAGGACCTTTCGAATTACATTGAGTACTTAGAAGACCCCGAAGCAAAAATAGACATAACCCATTTGCTTTCAAACCCCTCCATATATTCCTTCACAAAAAGCCATCAAAACAGTCTGAATTTCGGATATACGCCATCGGTGTATTGGCTTAGTTGGTCTATGGCGTACGAATCTATTGATAAAGAAGATTGGTACCTCAATATATCAGACCCATTACTTGACCATGCAGACCTCTATATCGTCAAACCTAATGGATCAATAATTATAAAACGTGGCGGACAACTGATAACGCAGTCAGCTCGTGAAATCCCAGGTCGCTCACCCTCTTACAAAATCGAAGGTACGCCAGGCACAGCAGACAAGTTATATTTACGCGTCAGCTCTGATGACCCTCTTCAATTACAGCTTTCATTATATTCTTCCTCTGCGTTGATTGAAAATACGTTTCGTAGCACCGCTCTAATTGGTGCCTACTACGGCATTATGCTTGCAATGTTACTCTATAATTTTTTTCTATTCGCAACGCTTCGTGAGCGTTCATACCTCTTTTATTGTATCTATCTGGCCTGTCTGATCCCTGCCCAGATGAGTTTTGATGGGCTTTCCTATCAATTATTATGGCCCGACTACCCTTGGTGGGCGAATCGTTCTTCAGTATTCCTAAGCGGCGCTGTTGCATTAGCAGGAACTCAATTCGCGCGAATTTTCCTCAAAACCAATGTGCATACGCCAATTCTTGACCGTTTTCTCGTTACACTATTAATAGCAGCAGCGCTGGTGATACCTTGTTCCCTTACATACCCCTACCCCGTTGCAGCGACGGCAGGGGTTAGTATCGCCGTTGTGTTTGCAATATTAATGTTAACAACTGCAATTATTGGATTCCTGCAGAAGGTGCCAAATGCAAAATTCTTCCTTGTCGCATGGCTAATGTTTACTGCAGGCTTGCTAATCAGAGCTCTTACTACGACAGGCCAACTTGAGGTGAATTCATTTACACTGTATGCAGCTCAATTTGGCACTGCGCTTGAAACGGTGCTTCTATCATTTGCATTAGCCGATAGAATCAACTGCATTCAGCGTGAAAAAAGGGAAGCTCAACAGCTGGCAGCAAATGCTTTAGAGCAATCAAATATAGACCTAAAAGAAACCAACAACGTTAAAGACGAGTTTCTAGCGACAATTAGCCACGAACTTCGAACGCCAATGAATGGGATTCAAGGGATGCTAGACCTTATAAAATCAACGCCGTTAAGCGCAAAACAGCAGGAATACGTTAAATACGCAAACATATCAACACACGAAATGCTCAGCCATATAAATGTTCTATTATGCTTTTCCGAAGCGCAATCACGTAGACTGAGCATCAAAAATGATCCTTTCCAACTCATGCCTCTACTTGATAGCTTAGCCGATACCTACGAGCGACTTTGCTCCCAGAAATTCTTGGAGTTTCACTTCTACAAGGGTAGCTATTTACCCAATGCTGTATATGGAGATCCCTCTCAGTTAACCGCTATTCTCAGCAACCTTTTAGATAACGCTACCAAATTCACAGAAGCCGGCAGCGTAGAGTTCACTATATCTGCTGAGAACCAGGGCTCAACCAACGATAGCTCGACCAACAAGAATTTGGCGTTAAAATTTTCGATTACTGACACAGGTATTGGACTTACACCTGTCGCACAAGAAAAATTGTTCAAGCCCTTCACACAAGCAGATAGCACCCACTCTCGAAGACACGGGGGGCTCGGGATTGGTTTGGCACTGTCATCGGAATTAGCAGGTTTAATGGGCGGCCACATTAGTTATTCTCAAAATCACCCTAAAGGCAGCAACTTCACCTTAGCTCTGTCGCTTAACCAAGCAGAAGAAGCATTATTTCAACACCCCCCACTTCGAACCAATAAAAACGCCACCCAAACAACATCAACTCTAAATCATAATAAAACCACTATCCTTATCGTGGAAGACAATAAAGTTAATCAAACTTTGCTAAAAGCGATACTTACCAAAAAAGGGTATGCAACTCTCACAGCATTCAATGGTGAAGAAGCGCTAAGAATTCTAACAGGCAATGCTATCGACCTCATTCTGATGGACTGTCAAATGCCAGTGCTTGATGGTTTCGAAACAACAAAAATCATCCGTGAACGCAGTGCAACATACGGGTCAGCACCTATCATTGCAGTCACTGCAAACGCTCTTTCAGAGGATAAAGATCGATGCATCAACGCAGGTATGAACGATTACCTAACAAAACCTATAGATCGCTACAAATTATACAAAACAATAGATCACTGGCTGATCAAAAAAAGCACCATTAATACGGTATCCACACATAAAAAACAGGTGATTAACTAGCTTTATTGATCAGCAAAATTCTACGTATTAAGTTAACTAAACTCCGACATGACACAATTGAAATTGAAAACGAGCTTTCCAGCGGAAAGCTCTATAAGAACAAACAACTACGATTATTGTTTACCTATAAGTAGGTAAAGAGCTCATAAACACTCATTTTGTGGCCCTAGAACCAAGGAATTCTATCTTCAACCGACTATTCTCTGTAAGTCTAAAATCCCACCAATCAAAACAACCTATAAGGTATTCTCTTTTATTTTCCATTGCTGAACCTTCACTTCTTCTTTCACAACATCAATTACATCCAGCAAAATCAAACGCCCTGTTTCATTTAAGGCATCGGAAGGTTCCATCAAGCGATCTAATACCATATCAAACATCTCTTTAATAAGGTTATCTGTGTCCTTATGGCCAATGTCTCCGACTAACGTATCCACCACATTAAAAACGATATCACTCACCGTGTTTTCTATAACGTCTGTAAGTGGCACACCAACAACCGGCAATTTACTAAGCGCTGCCACTTTAGGGTCTGCTTCGAGGGCGTCTGATATAATAGTGTCAATATAGCGGTGTAAATCCGCCTTTCTTGGTTCGTAAACGCTATCTGTTATGGTATTAACTCGCCCTGCTAGCCATTCAATAACCACTTGCTTATGTGGCAACAATACCTCAGAGACTATCCTGCCGACCACAGGGCTACCGGTTTTAATTTCATCCTGAACACCATCAAGTACATTAACAACAACACGATCAGATATCTCTTCAACAATAATATCTGTATATTTTTTTATAAATCTAAAAGGATAACTCTTAGAAAGATCAATAATTTCATACTTTTGGAGACGATACAAAATAGAAATAACACGCAACAACCGAAGCCAACGGAAAGACCCTACTGGGATACAACCCAAAACATCATACCAATGGACAAAAGGGTAAAAAAACCAACGATGGTACGTTTTTTGATGGATGGCTATCATCCACCGCACAGATAATTCAGTGAGAAAGATACTCACGAAAATCAAATCATATGCCACGAAATTGGGGTGAATATTGGATTTGTAAAATTCAGTAAAGCGGGGGGATAGCCATTGAAGTCCAGATTGAAATAACTGACTGGTAAAGAAGGTATCAAATATCAACCAGGTCAAATTAATAACAACCAGCCCTAGCATCAAAAAATCCAAGGCAAAGATGACCCCTTGGCGACTTTTCTTAATATTCGTTAAATTATAAGGAATGGTATCCAACGACAAGGCCTCGCAATGATATAAAAGAGGCAATAATACCTAGCTTTATAACATTTGGAAACTATACAAGGCGATAAACACAAGCGATAACATGTGATTAATCACGTTGCTTTCGAAGCTTCTTGAGGCTCTAACAATTCTTCAATAAAGCAAGGCTTTGCAAAATGGAATCCCTGTACATAGTCAACACCAATGTCTGCCACAGTATCGAGAACATCCTGATCCCTCACGTATTCAGCGACAATTAACTTCCCTAAAAAATGCCCCATATCAGTAATAGATTTAACCATCGCATAGTCGACATCATCATTAGCGATATTTTTAACAAACGCTCCGTCAATTTTAATAAAATCAACCGGCAACATTTTTAGGTAGGCATAGGATGACTGGCCAGCACCAAAATCATCAAGTGAGAACCTGCAGCCAATTTCTTTCATTTCTGAAATAAAGTCCGCAGCATCATCCAAATTCGCTACTGCGGTTGTTTCCGTCACTTCAAAAACCAACTTATTTCTAGGAACATCATATTCCACAAGCTTTTCGAAAATAAAGTCCAAAAAGCTATCATCATTCAATGAATGGCCCGACAAGTTAATAGCAAACCCACCAATACTTTCAATAAAATCGGCATGATCACACATCCAGCCCAGAACCCGAGTAATTATCCAACGATCTACCGCTGCCATTCGGCTATATTCTTCTGCAGCTTTAATGAAATCAGCCGGTGGCAAATGCTCTCCAGATTCATCGATAACAGTAAGTAGTACTTCATAGTGCGCTTTTCTCATACCATCACAGTCATCAATAGGTGTTATTTTTTGGCACCGTAATTTTAACTGGTCATTGTCTAAAGCATGGTTAATCCTGGCTACCCAAGACATAACACTATCACGCTCTTCTAACTGCTGATCTCCTGAATGATAGACCTGAACTTCTGAATAACCCTTATCTTTTGCTAGCGAACAAGCAGATTCAACCCCACGAAGCAGTTCCAATACGTGGTCGGTTGTGTGATCAAAAATAACCATGGCGCATGAAGCGGATAGCGTATAACTTTGATCCCCCCACACAAACCGAATATCGTCAATAGTGCTCTTGATTTTGCTTGCGCATTGAAAACCGTCGTTCTCATCATTCACCGGACTTAATACAGCAAATTCATTGCCTCCTAACCGACCAACTATGTCATTGCTCCCGCTTGCTTTAAGAAGTTCTTGAGATACCATGCGCAATAAACTGTCACCTCCTTCGTAACCACAAGTATTATTAATGACTTTAAATTGATTGAGGTCGATATAACATAACATGTAAGCGCGTTGATTTTTCTTTGCTCTGGCTACACTTCGTGCAAGGCACCGCTCAAATTCTTTTCGTGTCGCTAACGCTGTTAATTGATCATGCGCTGTTTCAAACGAAAGTTGCTCGTATATTTTTTGTACCAACGAATCAAGCCCCTCCTCAACAGCAGGAAGTCGCTCATCACTTAATATTCGAATCTCGCGATCCTTTAACGACTTAGCGACATTTTCCAATGCTAAGTCGGCGCTTTTAACGCCATTATGATTCACAAATACAAACCTGTTTGAATCATCACTTAACCATGCTAATTGGCATAGCTTAGGTTTTTCAGACAGGGCTTCTAGCTCAACCCATTGACCTTGCTTTAGCTTTTTACTTCGTTTAATCCATCGTACTAACTGATTCTTAGTGCCGCCTGCACCAAGGTTAATCATACGATCAACCACGGAGGTATCACTTATCGCTTGAGTAGATCTATATTCAACAAGCTCAGAAGGATCAACACTTCCTCCTTGTAGCAACGCCTTCAACTCATCCAATATACTCTGTTGATCATGTTTCCCCTTAGGGATTTTTGATACCCCCTTATCCAATAGTTTGTGCAGCTCCTCCTGTGTAAACGTTATTTTTGATTCATCAAAGCAATCTTTACCCAAGCGTAGCAACAATTGCTCGATCACGGTCACCGACGTAATCCAGGCTTTGCTTTGGGCGCCTTCTCTAATGTAACAAAGCCGCATCAACTCTTTCCAGCCTGCATCCAAAAGATTCACAAAGGCTAAGGGCACCATCTTTTTCGCCAAGCGTTTCTCAATGGTAATTTCAACCGCGCGCGTTGCGTTTTGCATTCGCTGCTGTCCATCAAGAGCCTCAGTAACTCGGGCAACGTTGCGTTTTGCGATTGATTCCTCTTTTTCTACCAGGGGAGTCAACTCCGCTAATGCTTTCTCAAACGCTTTATCACCATCACGATAATTTGCTAGTATTGCATCAACAACACCGTCAATTTTATCTTTGTTTTTAGTTACATTAAGACTGTCTCTATCAGACAGCATTGCAATAGAGTTCACCACCTGTCGAGCCGGGTGATATTGTTGACTCAACACTTCAGGATCTTGCATCATCACTTTTAACAAAGGTACTTCAAGCTTACGGAATTGTGGCTGCAGTTCATCGTACATCTGACGGTTAGTAAGAATTGATTGAAAAAGAGAATCGATCATATCGATTTTTTCTCTATCTTCATTTGCTATATTAGTAGTTTCATTTCCAGTTGACTTAATCTGCTGTTCAATATGCTGAATTAGCGCTCCTTCTCCGTTATAATCCCCTCCCCCTTGTGACAATTGGTTCTGAACTAAATCAACAGCTTTAAGCAAATCCTGTTGCTGAATCGTCTCTCCTGAAGGTATCGCATCACCCGCTTTCGATGCTTGCGAGGGCCCACCTACGTTCTGTGATGTACCACTACCGGCACTGGCCGTATTAGGATTGATATTTGAATGCAAGCGTCTTAAATTAACCGCTGTTGAATAAGCGTTATTAGCGGCACGCATGCTTTCTTGAAAGTCTGAGTACGCCCCTTTTTGTCCTTGGCCCGCATTGATTTTCCCCGCAGGAGCAGACCCACCCCCCTCAACACTTTGAGAATGTTGCGGCTGCCCTTGACCAGCGCTCTGTTCTGTACCAAAATCGGGATCATCAGCCTGCAACTGTTGCGCGGCTGTATTCTTCTTGTCTTGACTCGACTGCCCTAAGTTCTTTGACGCAAGCGTCGCCAAATAGTGGGTAACATCAACATCTGGAAGCACACCCTCATCAATAAATATCTTATTAAGGTGCTTGTAAACCTTGCCCAAATGATCAATCAAACATTCCTGAAATGCACTAAATACAACTTTTTCAATCGCCTGATTAAATTTAAAATCATGCACTGAACGATGAAACACCTTACACAAAACAGATGGGGAATAGGGATTTTCTAGTGGACTTTTTGACGGAGAAGGAAATACGGCCTCTAACCTCAACTGTAATTCCAGCAGCTGTTCTTTAAATTGTAACTCTGCCCTAGAAATCAAAACCCTTACAATAAGCCAATCTTCAAAATCCTGTTTATCTACTAGCGAAAGCTGACTGACTTCTAGGTCTAGAGCTCCCGCACCTGATACGACATTTCTTTTTTTACCAATAGACATCTCTGATGCAGACAACACTACATTGTCAATGCAATCACTTATAACCCTCTCTCGTTTCCGATTAAACAATGCTATTGCATCAAAAAATGGATGTTGATCGGCATCATTTTTTTGCCTATCCGCAGTTTTTAATAGCAGTCCATCCAGAGTGGTAAGATATTCATTAATCGTCTCATCCAAAAAATCGCTGAAATAGTCGTTACATTGTTTAAGAATGCGATTTTTAGTTTCTAAGGGAAAGGCATTTCGACCAGCAACACTATCGATAGCTTTGGCTTCATTGCCTTCTCGCACCTTCGTTGCTTTTTCTAATGCCTTGAAGTTGACATGATGATTAACGTCAAAGCGAGCACCAATACCCCCTTCTGAATAATGAGCGACGTGTGCAGTGATTTCACAATCATCACCATCAACTGATATGACAACGCGAATAGGATCTGTAATCTTCAGCCCGTGGCTTCGAATCGAAAAGTACTGAGATTGATCAGTGTACACAAGGTACAGGCCGCCCCAGCTAAAATCACGTAATAAGCAGGTATGCGCTGCTCCATTATTTATCGAAAATACTGCATCTATTTCAGTGCCTAAACGTTCATATTTTCGTTTATCCTGATCACTCTGCACTGTATCTATTCCCTATTTTTTGGCTGTTTAGTATTTACAAAAATTAACACACTTAGAATTAACACACTTGTAGTGCAGAAGGATCTGCATCGTTTTCAACAACATCAACTGACATCCCCCTTGCGTGGAGGTCTTGCACAACCTGGTCAAGGTAGTCTTGATCTACAGTGGGTGCCACAAGTGCTAAAAGTTCTCGGCCCACACTGGTCAGCATATATGCAGGCACATGGAGTTCGGTCCTCGGCTGGACAGAGGTAATATTAAGCCGTTTATCGGCGATAATAAGGGTCGCATGAAAGCCTTGATCAGAATCGGACCGTAATGCTTTTGAAAGAACTTTTCCAAATACGCCCCTTACAATGCCATGCTCTTCCAATTTTTCGAAAAGCTCTGAGTCATAGTGCCCAGATAGCGCCTGGAGTGCACTGCGATAAACAAAATCCCCCAACGCCCAAGAGGCTAGACGATTAAGATTTCCGGCATCTTCGATTGAAAAACCCGACAAATACCCCAGGGCTTTGAGACTACAGCTACCTGAGTTTCGCAACTCTCGTACGAGAATTCTCGCCCATAATTGTTGCAACGGGCCATTTGATATTTCACAAGCATTCAGCTTCCAACGGTTAAACCACCGCCGATCCAAAGGACCTTTATCGATCTCATTTAGCTCGATGCCTAAAATAATACGCTCTGTTAATAAGTATAACTTCTGTAATCGCAACAAACGCTCTAATGACTCATAACGAGTAAGGTCATCGGCGTTAGATAACATCTTATCAATGTCTGGCAATCGCATCACTTTTTCTGAGTCAGCATGCTGAAAATCAATAAACTGTGAATATGCGACGTCCTTTGTACTTTCTTTATCTGTAGCAGTAAATGAGGCCTGTTGAGAACTAATGTCTCGCCTTAGTTCATGCAATTGTTTTTCTATTTGCAACAGGTGAGTGAGCTCCTTTCGCCTGACATCACCTAAAGGCTGTCCGCTTCGCTGCACCTTATCTGGGGGAGAGATACCAAACATCTCTCTAGGTGTTAAATGCACCCACAGCTTACGCAACAATTGAATTCGCAATATAGGATTGCTCACCTGAACTCCTTCTTCACAACATTTCGCCAAACCTAACCTCATACTTACTGTAAGTATGGGCTAGAATGTGACATCTTCAAATTCTGATGGATAAAACTACGTTTAGTACCCTATTCACCTTTGAAACTAGGCTCCCTTTTCTCAAGAAATGCATTCACTGCCTCATCATGATCAACCGTATGATGAGCCAAGGCCTGAAGCGAGGCAGACAACTGTAAAAGTGATGAAAGTTCAGATCGTTCGCTTTCCTTTAATAATACCTTTGACATTCGAATAGCGTGAGCTGGATTGGCTGTAATTTGACGGGCTAAACGCAAGGCTTCTTCTAAAACCAATTCAGGTTCTACCACCTGGTTTACCATCCCCCAGGACAATGCTTTGTGTGCACTAATTGGTTTGCCCGTATAGGTCATTTCTGCAGCCCTTGCGGGGCCAATCACTCTTGGCAACAACCAAGCGCCGCCATCACCTGGAATTAAACCTAATTTGATAAAACTTTCGGCAAATGTAGCCGTCTCACTCGCAATACGCATGTCACACATCAATGAAATATCACAACCAGCTCCGTAAGCAGCGCCATTCACCGCGGCTATTGCAGGAACCTGAAGGGTTGAAAATGCCATAGGTATACGTTGGATATGCTTTTGATAATTTTTGCGCAACTCTAGAGGATTACCGGCAAAAATCCCTTCCTTAGCCCTCATATCCTTGACGTTACCTCCCGCGCAGAATGCTTTGCCAGCTCCCGTTACTATAACGACTTTAATATTCTCTTCAGCATTAACTTTAGCGATAGCTAGCTCGATACCATCAATAATATCTTCGTCAATAGCATTCATAACATCGGGCCTATTGAATGTTAACAACGCTATATCTTTATCAATTAAGGTAAACTGCAGTGACTTGTTCACTATTTGATCTCCAGTGGTATTCATTAGGCGAAAAAAAAAGGCTCTATGATAATAGAACCTTTTTACGGATTAGGACGAATAGTATCTTAGAAAGTACGGAAACAAATTCACATAAGCTGGTGATATTCCTAATCTTTTGGATAGTACTCGTTGGAATAATATCTGTTATTCTGAAACGCTACTGCCAAAACGAAGGGCAATAACCAATCTACACGCAGCAATAAGCGGAGTTTCAGCGTAATAACTTTGACCTGATGTGGATGCAAGCCACTCCCCTGCAAGGCGCTGAATATTGATGGTGTAAGTCTCCATCAAGTCAACTAGTAATGCTTTGTCTTCGTAAAAGTGAAATTTCCCCTCTGAATACCCTGTATCGAACGCCTCCTTTGATGCGTTCTTATCCAGAACTTCACAAGCGTTCTTGTACACCCAAAAATCAAGTTCTTTGCCTTCTAGTGTGGCTACATTCATTGTTTTACACTCTGCTTATACAGTGGTTCAATATCATAAGTCGGGCATTCTTGTTCAATGCGTTTAATCAGTCAAGCCTTCAAATCAATGCATGTTAATTTATGCATCAAATATTAAGTCATCACACTTGGTTCACGTAAACCTGTTATTTCACTAATAGAGGCAATATCATTCGCTAGATCACCTAATGTCCTTAGTGTAGTAAAAACATCCTCATCCAATTTTGACGTATTGTTTTCTATCTTTTCTAAATACACTCTAATGGTTGCATTATCCGTCCCTGTCCCTGAAAGGCGATAGATAATACGGTGCCCTCCTTTAAGAAAAACGCGAATACCTTGGTTTTTTGTCAACGATCCATCAACAGAGTCCTGGTAAGCAAAGCTATCAGCGCCTTCCACAGTGTAATCAGCAAAAATAGCTCCCTGCAACAGGGGGAATTTCACTATGAGGTCAGCCATAACTTTATCAGCTTGCTTCTGTGGAATATTTTCATAGTCGTACCGGCAATAATAGCTGCGACCATATGTTTCCCATAAATTCTTCAAAACCTGTGCAGGTGTTTCCTTACGCTTGCCGCATATAGTTAGCCAACAGAGTACCGTCCATATCCCGTCTTTTTCTCGAATATGATCACCGCCGGTGCCAAAGCTTTCCTCACCACAAAGACTGATCTTTCCAGCATCCAATAAATTACCAAAAAATTTCCAACCGGTGGGTGTTTCATAACAATCCAACCCTTTAGCGCCCGCCACTCTATCCAATGCAGTACTTGTAGGCATTGAACGCGCCACACCTCGTAAGCCATTTGAAAACTGAGGAATAAGGTCAGCATACTCTGCAATAACAGCAAGACTGTCGCTTGGGCTAACAAATGTAGCATTGCCTAATATAAGATTCCGATCACCATCCCCGTCTGACGCAGCGCCAAGCAATGGAGCCCCCTCAGCGGACATTGCTGCAATCAAGGCCTTAGCATGAACAAGATTTGGATCTGGGTGTTCGCCACCAAAATCATTTAAAGGGACAGCATTGATAATATTATCAGGCTTAGCTCCCAAGCTATCAACAAATACAGACTTGGCATAAGGACCTGTCACTGCATTCATCGCATCAAATACCAATGAAAGGCGCTTTTCAGAAAACTCTGCCTTCATCCAATCAAAGTCGAACGATTGTTGCATCAATGTGCTGTAATCAATCACCGCATCTATTACGTCAATCCCCATGCCATTGAGGTCTGACTGCCCTATTCTAGAAAGGTCAACATCTTCAGCATCAACAATTCGATATTCCTTTAGGTTTTGAGTCGCTAGGTACAATGCCTCTGTAAATATTTCAGGTGCGGGGCTTCCATTCGCGTTATTAAACTTAATACCAAAATCTCCGTGTGGCCCTCCGGGATTATGGCTCGCTGAAAGTATAATACCGCCTCCTGCAACGTTCTGACGGATAAGGTTTGAGACGGCCGGAGTCGACAAGATACCATCCTGACCAATAATAACCTGCTTGATGTCATTCGCTGCTGCAATTTTGACAATACACTGAATGGCTTTATCATTATAAAAGCGTCCATCACCACCGATAATTAGCAATGCCTTTTCAGACTCCGATAACTGATCAAACATCGCCTGCACAAAGTTCTCTAAGTAATTTTGCTGTTGTATATGGGTAACTTTTTTGCGAAGGCCTGATGTGCCTGGCTTTTGATCCATAAAAGGCTGAGTTTCAACGATGTTTATCATGTTTTCTTTACCTTTGGAGATTGTCATAACGCAATGGAATAAAGGGCTGTATGCTATATTTCATTGAGACCTAAGTCACGACATTAGTGAGCTTTTCCCGCCTTTGCCTTGCCATAATCCGGTTAAATAATAGGCAAACAGCAAGGCGCTTGGTAATCTAATGGTAACCCTACGCAGATACCCTTGACTCAATATAGAGCGTATTCACCGCTAAGAAAAAGTCACAATGGAGATGTATGGCTAACCAAAAAAATCAAAAACCTGGCTCCAACAAACCCCCTTCTCAATGGATTTCGGTTTCACCCGAATCAACAATGGAAATACTTTCAGCCACAGAAGTTGACCAACTTGTCGCGTTAACGGGCACTGAAGCCTACATTCTTTTCCGACAGTGTGCCCTCGCAGTAATGAACACTGGCAGTACCATTGATGACACAAGTGAAGTGCTTAATCTCTACGCCAATTTCGAAATTAAGTTCATTCGGCAGTCCCGCGGAATAAAGCTTCTGCTTGCCAATGCGCCGCCCTTAGCATTTGTTGATGGAAAAATGGTTAAGGGCATCAGAAAACAGCTATTTTCCGTACTAAGAGATGTACTATATGTTTCGAATGAAATCATGCAATCCTCTCGTTTTACGTTCAATTCAAGCGAAGGAATCACCAATGTTGTATTTCATATATTACGTAACGCAAACCTTTTGAAAAAAAGCAGCCAAACACCTATTGCTGTGTGCTGGGGTGGTCACTCCATCGGTCGGGACGAATATAAATTCACTAAAGAAGTGGGTTACCAGCTTGGACTAAGAGAAATAAATATTATCACCGGCTGTGGACCTGGAGCAATGAAAGGTCCAATGAAAGGAGCAACAATTGGCCATGCTAAGCAGCACAACCGAGAGGGTAGATACATTGGAATTACTGAACCAGGAATAATTGCTGCCGAATCCCCCAATCCGATTGTTAATGAACTAGTCATTCTACCGGACATAGAAAAGCGTTTAGAAGCATTTGTTAGAACAGGTCACGGCATTATCGTTTTCCCTGGAGGGGCGGGAACAGCAGAAGAAATTCTATATATTCTTGGCATATTGTTACACCCTGAAAATATTGAAATTCCTTTTCCTCTTATTTTTGCCTGCTCAAAAGATAGTGAGGATTACTTTAAGCAAATTCATGAATTCATTGGCGTTACACTTGGCCCTGAAGCTCAATCAAAATACACCATTATCTCTGATGACCCAGAACAGGTTGCAAGAAGCTTAAGCACTGGGGCTGAGGCAGTTTTCACCTACAGAAAGCACCACAAAGATGCTTTTTACTTTAACTGGATGCTACATCTTGATCTCGACCTGCAAACACCCTTTGAACCCACTCACGAGAATATGTCTAAGCTTGACTTGTCACCAAACCTGCCTCCTCATAAATTAGCCGCAGGGTTACGAAGAGCGTTTTCAGGTATTGTCGCTGGAAACGTAAAAGAGCAAGGACTTAACGCAATAAAACAATACGGCCCCTACAAAATCCATGGGGACCCCAACATCTTAGCTCCCCTTGACAAATTACTCTCAACATTTGTAAAACAAGGCAGAATGAAAATAGGAAGCGGAACATACAATCCCTGTTATGAGATAATGAATTGATGAAATACCGAAATAGCTCTGCACAGTGACTAACCAAGGCCTTAGGAGCCACTTTTTACATCGTCACCCTCAAGATCAATATCAAAAAACTCTATTGTGCCATCGACAATTTCAGCTTCCACACGGTGCCGAAAACACCGCTCATCCGCCACACGCAAACGGCGGGTGACTTCTCGCCCCATATTCATCTGCAGTAAGGCAAACTGCTCTATATCAAGTTGATATATATCCATTAAATCAGCAGAGGTTATAGTTATCATTTTAGCATCTTCAAGCGCATATGCAGATGCACTTCTTGGCATAAAATCAAATAATGCCATTTCTCCAATACAATCACCTGCATGCATCTTTCGCAACAGATAACGATGCTCCTCATTACGCTTTATTATTGCTACTTCACCTGTTTCAATAACATACATTGAGGATGAATGATCCCCCTCGCGAAAGACAAAATCTCCTTTTTGTACACTTTTGGAAACTGATTGCTTGAGCAATACCTGGATAACCTCCGCACTAATGCCTCCAAATATTGGAATTCCCTGTAGCAAGGTAATTCGCTTGTCTGTGTTCACTATCATCCCCCTGATCAATCACTTAACTCTTTTCATGATGGTGCGCAATTAGTGATTTTGCAAGATCACAGTACCAACCTGACTAGTAAAAGTAACAAATCATCACAAAAAAGGCATCCTTTCGTTTCATACAAATATAACCCAATAACACGTTTCAAAAGGTCATTATTCGCCCCACTTGTATTATTCGATCATTCAGTGCGACAGATTTGTTACATTACCCTGATAATTCCATTAGAAACCTTGGAGCTAACCTTTTATCAATTTATCAAGTGTGTTTAAATCCGCTACGATTGCCATTTAGGCATTTCAATTAGTCTCAGCCCAAATTAACAACAATAAAAGGGAAATTTTATGCAGTCGACTTTAGCTCGAATATCACTCTTGCTTTGCATTTTTCTTGTCTCGGCATGTTCGGAAGTCCGCATTGACTTACCAACTAAGGATTTCGTTGACGACGCTCAACCCGATACATTTCAAGTGTCTTTTACCAAAGGCATTCCTAGTGACCTAGTATTGCAACTCAACACTGCCGATGTTACGGCAATGTTTACTACTACAGAAACGGGTGCAACTGCATCTAACGCTACATTGACGGATCATATATTTTCTGGGAAAAATATATTTAAGGCTTCCGCTGGTGGAGCTTCGTCACAGGTAACCTTTTACTACGATACTGAAGGTCCCGTCGTACACATACTCAATGCAAGTCGAGACACTGGGATAATTTCTGGTTATCTGGCCGATGTTGGCGGTGTCGAGTCCCTGTCCCTTGACGGTGTATCTGTCACATTAGACGAAGACAACAACTTCTCAACAGCGTTCGCTGATCAACCATTAAACACTTTCGTCGCCATCGATGGATTCGCTCACCAATCCAATACTCAATATGCTAGAAAAGATCAACAATTTGTTCCTGGCATATCCGCTCGACTGAACCAAGGCGGCATCGCATTTCTTGGCGATGCTTTAGCATTTGCTCTGGGCAGCATCGATTTTGATGCAGCGACCGAAAGCTTAAACCCACTTATTGGCTTTAACATTTTTGGTCTATTTTCAGCTGATTTATCACTAAAGAATTTTGCATTCGACGAACCAACAATTGCTCTTGATGTACTCGAAAATGAACGTCTAGCAACCGACGTTGACATTCCAAACTTCTCTATCGGTGTAGAAGTCTCTGGGAACGCACTATTTATTCCATTCAATTTGGGTGGGTCTGTTTATATCGACAACGTCCAATTTGACTCTCAAATTGTAATGGACATTGTTAATCAAGACCTTGACCTTGGAATGAAAAATACTGACATCTATCTAGACGGATTCAGAATAGATTTTGATCACATCCCTAATATTCTTGGCATTGAGACAATAATCGGACATATCATTGGTGGTGTTTCGAACTTTTTGTTGCCATTCTTCGCGGACCTACTAGAAGGTATAATCTTACCAATCGCTTCAGATTTTATCGGTGAAATACCTATTAACCTTAATATTACTACTGCTGAAAATGAGACTCTACACATTGAAGCACTTCCTACATACCTTAATACCTTCGAAAACGGCTTAACCATCGACCTGGGCGCTACCGTAACAGCACCAACACCATCTACTGATGCAACACCAACGTTGGGATCTTTATATACAGCAGGCGAAGCACCCACCATTGGTAATACAACCCCAGACGGTGAAGCGTTTGACATTGGTGCAGCAATATCTTCTAACATGATCAATCAAGCATTATTTGCAGCACACGAAGCAGGCATCACAACGATGCAAATTCGTCCTGAAAATACCGCCGGAGCGACCCCTGAAGGTGTGTCGGTTATCCAATCTGATGAAGATGACATACAAACAGCCGATGTGATTGGCATGAGCATACTGCCAGCAAGTGCGCCTTTTATCGCCTTGATGGATACAGAATCAGCAAAGGGTTCTCTTGGATGGCATGACGTTACACTTGAGTTCGACTTAAAGCGTGCCGGGTGGGAAGACTACAAAAATATCTTCAGCATCACGTTCAGCTTGGATGTACCTTTCGAACTAGGTGCTACCGACGACGGTTTCCTTCAGCTTGGCATCGAACAGTTACCTAACATTGAAGTGCTAGCATCAAGTAACTCTGGGTTAATTCAACTTACACCCGCCTTTATGAATAAGGTTCTTGATTACTTTATGCCCGTCATCATGCCAAAGGTCGCAGAGAAGCTGAAATCTATCCCTCTTCCACGGATCGCAGGTTATAGCATCCACCCAGAGGATTTTTGGATTACAGGTAGCGGTAACAACAACCTTGCATTAGCTGGCAGTCTTGTAAAAGTTACCACCACTGACGCGGCCCCAGCACCCAGTACAATCCTTGCCTTTTCCAACACTGCATCTCGTCAAACCGCTAGCGCTACAGCGACAGCAAGCAGCACAGAGTTAAGTGTTAACAATGGCGAAGTGACTATTGGAATTTCTGGTGTCAACCCCGGAACTGATACATTAGAGTATCGCTTTCGAGTTGACAGTGGCGCATGGTCTATCTGGAAGCCAAGAACAAGCTTGAACCTTAGTCGTTTATTGGGTGGATCTCACACAGTTCAGGTGTGCTCACGAACCGCTATCCTAAAGCAAGAGCAAGACTGCCCTTCAGTGTCGTTTAACACTGCGGTTCAATAACTACTCTATAACAGCCCCACATAAAAAAGGCCCCTATTGTTTAATCAATAGGGGCCTTTTTTATGTGGGGCTGTTAATGCCTGATAAAAGCAACCCAAAAACCAAATCACTCACGTCAGAATAACTCAAAATGACAGCGCCATTTACATTTATTAACGTGACACGTTGTGACGAGTTTCATTATATGGTTTAGTATTGAGCACTAACGTTCTGCAATCGGATATCTATATCAATGAAAACAAGCATTTACCGAAGCACCTTAATACTCTGTCTCGCCTTTTTACTGACCGGGTGCCTCACTCAAAAGCCTAAATGGTTGGTCGAGTTTCTTTCCGACCCGGACGCGCTTAACCACACCTTTGCCAACGATAACGACATGATACTTTATGCGCATGAGGTAGAAGGCAATCTTGCCATAGAGCATTTTGACGCTAATGGTACCAATACTCATACAACCTTAATGCAAGTTACCCTCGATCAAAGCAAAGGTTTCATCGCATTACCTAACGGAAACTTTTTCACCAGTGGCAGCTCCCCTAGCTCGGTTTCATACGTAAATTCCTCAGCAGAAACGTTTTGGAAAGGCGTTACCATAAACTCTGTCGTAGAAGGAGAAACTTTCGATATTGCAGGCAGCTACGATTATCAAGGCAATATTGCGCTTTACGGGGCGATACAGTCTGGCGGTAACGATACAAAAGGTCTCATTGTTATCATCGACGAACTAGGCAACGAAGTATCGGACGTCTCCATCGAGGGTGTAACACGCTTTAACTCAGTCATAACAGAACCTGGCGGTAACATCGCGGTTCAAACATCCACAGATCAAATCATCACCATGTCCGACACATTCTCAGAATTAGGCCGCTTTACACTACCTTCTGGGAAATCTCTAATCGCGTTATCTCTAGATCACCCCATACTACTTGTATCCAGCGGAGCTGATATACAACGCGTTGATGCTAACGGAATTGTTGAATGGACCTACGATAACCCAGACATCTCAGACATCAAAGGACAAAGCACAGACCTCAATGGCAATATTGTTATCTGGGGGGACAAGGGTAGCTTCAACGTGTTCAACATGAAGACCGATCTTGCGACATTTGACAAGATTACCGCCAGTGGTGAGAGGCAATGGTTATTCCAGTCAGTAGACAAAATGAACGTCATAAAATATACCGGTATTGATCATAGAAGTAATGGCGATACAACCGTAAGCTACCAAGGGTGGAAAGGTGAATTAGCCGGTTTACTTATTGGCGGAACCACTGCCACGCCGGTACGCGTAACACGTATGATTCAGCATGACACCATATCAGCCCTAGGAAATCGAGCTACGCATAGAGTGGAACCTGCGAGAACTGAAGTGTATGCTCAATGCGGTTTTTTATGCATAGGTATAACATCTGAAACTGAAGGTCATTGTGAAAGCCTAGATGTAGCTTACATTAACAAAAACATCGCGACGGTTAGTAAGGTATGTGGTGCTGAGAATGATGATACCGTCAAAGTATCCTATTTCTAGCGATAGAGAGTAAAAGCTTCAAACAATAAAAAATGGCTAACGTTGATTGGCCATTTTTTATTGTTTGTCTTAAAATTCAGTCTTTCGGCATGCAGCAATGCTTATAACGTTTCTTGCTTCCACAAGGGCACGGTCCCTTCTTTTTAGGCTTTATGTCATTTGAGATATTAAGCACGTCCTGCTGATAAAATTTGGATAGTGATTCAAACACTTGTGGGTGTTTACGCTGTAACATCCCAGGCCTCTCAAAAAAATATTCAGAAGCTACTGCAAAAAATTCCGCCCTATTTGTCGCACCGTATCGATTAATATTGGTACTGCCCATTTTGATCTCTGCTATTTTGACACCAACTAATTCAAACCAAGGTATCGAAAATGCAAATTCTTTTAACCGTTCTGGATAGCCATCACACTCACCATCCATCATATCTACCAAATGCACAAACTCATGAATACCCACATTCTGCTTGTCCCTACTATTCTCGAAACCTCTATATAGAGAAGGCTTACACAGAGCCATCTTTCCATTCATAGATCCCGTACCGACCATGCCAGTAATGCTAGAGTCAGGTTGCCCGCACTCAAAACGTACATTAAACGCAGCGGGTAATAAATACACGGCCTTTAAATTAAAATAATGCCATTTTGGAAATCCCCAAACAGGTATGATTGCACTAGCTGCAACCAACAGTCTATCACCATCAGTCACATCAAACTGACCCGCTTCAACGGTTGTTGTCTCTAGAAACAACATAACACGTTGATGGAACAACACCTTATCTTCAGCATTAAGTGATCGGTAAAATGCAACTTTATCGGCCAGAAAACTAGACCACGAAGGGTCCCATTGAGATGGATCCCAGGACTTCTTCGAACTCAACAATGAAAGAAAAAAAGCTCTTATCTGATAAAACATTAAATATCCATATTCATTTATATAATTTCTCTAACACCTATAGGTAGCATCAGTCCATAAAATTAACTCTTTTTAGCAGAAATAGCATTTAATACCGGCTCAATAAAAGTCCAAACGTTATCAAGCAACATTTTTTGGGCACCTCCATTGGGATGTATTCGGTCATTTTGCATATGCTCTTGATACCCCCCTACACCTTCTAATAGAAAAGGTAATAGACTAACGTTGTGTTGTTTTGAGACAGAATCAAATACAGATTCAAAAAGCTCTCCATATTTACGGCCATAGTTTGGCGGCGTTTTCATTCCCAATAACAATACCCGAATATCTTTGGATAAGCACAAACCTATCATTTTTGATAAATTATCTTCCATTGCACTCAGAGACAATCCACGTAACCCATCATTGCCACCCAATTCAATGATCACCGTATTAGGCTTAATTCGCTCCAATATCTCAGGCAAACGAGCCAAACCACCCGCAGTGGTATCACCACTAATACTCTCATTTACCATTCGAACCCCGTAGCCGGACGCATCAAGTTTTTCCTGAAACAACGTTACCCAGCCTTGACCCTCGGGTATGCCATACCCTGCGCTGATACTATCCCCTAATACGACCCACGCCTCATTCTCGGCAGTTGCATAGACCGTGCGGGTATTTGTCAGTAACAAAATCAACACTAAACTCATTAAACCCAATAAGTTTCGTATTATTCGCTCTGGTTTATAAAACGTAAATTTCAACACCTCGTTGAGCACCTCGTATTGTCTCACCCATGGAACATTCTGTTCAGACACATTTAATATATTCACTACCACGTTAACAGTTCACTCTATGGTTGTTGATTTGTTAGGATAAGCAAAACAATACCACACATAGGATCAAACGCTAACGTGAGCAACCTTGCCCTATCTATCCAAGCGCTACATAAATCTGTTGAATTAAACCAACAAACGATTGAAATTCTATCAAACATTAGCCTTAGTATCGCTGAAGGTGATTCTGTTGCGATTGTTGGCTCCTCAGGTTCCGGCAAATCAACCTTGCTAGGGTTAATGGCAGGGTTAGATAACACCACCAGTGGCGCCGTTACCTTAATGGGCAACAACCTTACCGAGATGTCAGAAGACCAACGAGCAAAGGTACGTGCTGAACACGTAGGTTTTGTATTCCAATCATTTCAACTACTACCTAACCTTTCAGCCGCCGAAAACGTTATGTTGCCAATGGAAGTTTTAAATCAGAAAAATGCACAAAATAGAGCAGCAGCCATGCTAGAACGTGTTGGCTTGTCTCATCGCCTCACTCACTACCCCAATCAATTATCAGGAGGGGAACAGCAGCGCGTTGCGCTAGCCAGAGCCTTTGTCACGCAACCTGACATACTATTTGCTGATGAACCAACAGGTAACCTGGATACTAAAACCGGTAATCATATTGCGGACTTGCTCTTTGAACTAAATAAAGAAGTAAACACAACCTTGATTTTGGTAACCCATGATGAGCATTTGGCAAAGCGCTGCCAATGCACTATTCGCCTAGAAGCAGGCGCACTGGTAACGGCATCATGACATTACCAACACTTCTACGATTGGCACTTAAGCTTTTGTTTCGCGAATGGCGCTCAGGCTCATTAACCGTTATGGCCACTGCACTACTCATCGCTATCACCAGCCACACTACCATCGGTTTCTTTACTGAACGACTAAGCAATGCAATGGAGGCAAAAGCCACTCATCTACTGGGAGCTGACCTAGTCATAAAAAGCCCATCAGCGATGGACTCGACACTACTAGAAAACTATGTAGATGAACAAATAGCAGAGCGTGCAAACTCCAACACTCCAAACTTGAATATCGCTAGCACTGTCGAGTTCACTACCGTTGCCATCGCAGGTGACGAATTAAAACTTTCCTCAGTAAAAGCCGTCAGTAACAACTATCCCTTAAAGGGATTTATGCGAACGTCCCTTACCTTGTTCGGGGAAGAAATTACAACCACGGACAGTCCTCCCGCTGGAGAGTTATGGGTAGAGCATCGCGTTCTGTCCTCGTTAAATATCGATGTCGGGGATACCGTTGATATAGGAGATAGCTCCCTAAAAGTCTCTCGCGTATTAACCTTTGAACCTGATCGCAGCGGAGCATTCTATGCTCTTGCTCCACGTATCCTTATGAACCTAAACGACCTACCTAAGGCAGGCATTGTTCAACAAGGCAGCAGGGTTGATTACCGATACCTTGTTGAAGGCTCTCCTGCCAACATTAAAGCCTACAGAGACTGGATAAAACCTCAACTAACACCCAGCCAATCCGTACTCGACATTCACAATGAACGCCCAGCCGTAAGCTCATCATTAGTACGCGCTGAAAGCTATATGAAATTAGCAGGCCTTGTCGCTATTCTACTCGCCGCCGTTGCGATAGCCATGAGCGCCCGCCTCTATGCAGAGTCTCATTACGATACAAGTGCACTTATACGCTGCCTTGGCGGCCGTCAAAATGACGTGCTATTCATTTTCATTCTTCAACTAGCCATTCTTGCATTCTTCTCTGGTGTTATAGGGTCACTACTCGGTTGGGTATCCCAATCATTCATTGCCTTCCTAATTAAAGATATGCTGCCCGAATCGTTCCCCCAAGCCAGCTTAACCTCTGCATGGACAGGGCTAGCGTTGAGTTTTATTGTTTTATTTGGATTCTCTCTTCCCACTCTGATTCGCTTACGCCAAGTATCCCCTCTTAGAGTATTACGCAAAAATCTAGAACCCAACTCACTCTCTGGAGCGATCATTTATCTGGCAACATTCATTTTTATCAGCTTGCTAATATTTGCTTACACCCAGGACATTAAGCTCACCACAGCATCCCTTATCGGCGGTGCCACAATCGCCTTATTTGGGTTTATCATTGTCGCATTGCTATTTATGCTGCTAAACAAACTCAACCAACGGTTTCCCCTAATCATAAAATCTGGCATTCGAAATCTCATTCGTCGTAAAAATGAAACTCGCTGGCAAACCCTAGCATTTGGCATAACAATGATGGCAATGACATTAGTCGTCATCATTCGCTCAGACCTTATTGATACATGGCAATCTCAGCTACCCGAGGATATCCCAAACCATTTTGTGATGAATATTTTGCCAGGTGATGTTAACGCTTTCGAGGAATTCCTAGCCGACAACAACATAACGTCTAGCGATCTATACCCAGTATCACGTGGTCGACTCACCCATATTAATGGCGTTGCCGTTAAAGCATCTGTCACCAAAGAAGAAAATGGTAATGAAGCTCTAAATCGAGAGCTAAATCTGACAGAAGCAAAAGTGATGCAAAAGGACAACCGCCTCGTTCAGGGTGAATGGTGGCCAAACAATGTAGCCTCGAGTAAAGCAACGCCTGCCCCAACAAGTCCAAAAGTTTCCATTGAAGCTAGATTAGCGAAGAAGCTCAATATCAACCTCAATGATGAACTCACATTTTTTATTGGCAGCCGCCATCTAAAAGCTAACGTAAGCAGTATCAGAACAGTAAAATGGGATTCATTTAAACCTAATTTTTACATGGTATTTGAACCAGGAAGCCTCAACAGCTACCCTACAACTAACCTGACCAGCTTCTATTTACCCGAGCAAAATAGAAATGTATTAAATGCAATGCTACGTCAATTCCCCGCCATTACATTGTTGGAAGTTGGTGCAATCTTAGAGCAAATAAAATCCATACTCTCACAGGTCACACTAGCCGTTGAAATCGTCCTCTCATTCGTTTTATTTGCAGGGTTTGCGGTAACGTTTGCCGCACTCCAATCAACATTATCACAGCGCCTCCATGAAGGGGCGCTTATGCGAACACTCGGTGCCAGCAAACGCCAAATACGCATCAACCAATGGGTAGAGTACGCTATGATGGGCTCTCTTTCGGGGCTTATCGCTATTTCAGGCACAGAGGTTGTACTTTGGGCCCTCTACACACAAGTCTTCCATCTTGAATTCAATGCCAACCCTCTAATGATAATACTTCTACCCCTGATAGGTGCGTCAGTCATCGGATTGTTTGGTGTATTTACTAGCAGAAAAGTACTAAATGAAAGCCCTACCTTGGTACTAAGGGATGTCTAATGTAGATACTACAGCAGAGGTTCTTAAAATAGAATGTCGCCGTTTCGTGGAAAATCACTCGCCTGATTACACCTACACGTCAATTACAATAAACTAATTTTCATGACACACGTCATCCCAAACAGCACCAAACCCCTGTTCATTTAGGTAAACGCCAAGAAAGGTCCGTAAACACCCTAATATCATTGCTGTAAGGATTTACTACAACATTCACATAAGGCGCCCCGACAACAGTATAGCTGTACTAGGACCCTTAATTAGCGTAACACCCAGCGTTGATTAAGGCCTCTATTGCGCCACCATATCCCTACTTTGCTGTCCGCACGATCACCAAAAGCATCTAAGGCAAATAATTTAGAGGACGCTAGTTGAATCTGTCCAGACTCTAAGTGCATAAATTGCTGCATTGAGGAATCATTACACTCGGCCAAATAAACCCTACTCCAATACATTGCCTTGTCGTTATGTTCTATACATTGATCTGACTCCTCGGACAAATGGATACGGCCTATTTCATCCAACCGCCACAGGGCTCCAGTATATTCGCAGTCGTTAACCACGACATTAACGCCCTCATAATCCAAACATCCCCAGCGTTCATTTTGTATTTGAAAGCCATTTACTTGTCGATTAATAACCGCATCACGTCCATCTAAGCTCTTTAGATAATCAACCAAATTGTTAGCTTGCTCTTCAGTTAGCCCTTGCCCGTTACCATGCCCCTGCTGTAATAAAACATCATGTAATGTCGCCGCCTTACCATGATGAAAATACGGTGCCGTATTCCAAAGCCCTAACAAGGTTGGTGTTTCAATACCGACCTGATCTATTGGCTGCCCCACTCCCAAACCGGAGCCATCGGTTAGTGTCGGCAGCACATGACGCTGCTCATCAACAAAATTGGTACCAGCGTGACAGCTAGAACAATCCAGCGAGTTAAAGAGTTCGAGGCCCGCTATTGCTGACACACTTAATGATCCATCTGCATTTTTCACAGGGCTTTTGGCGACATCGGCTAACGATGTAACATAAGCCGCCAACGCATCCAATTCAGTACTTAACCCCCCCTTAGGATTACCAAGTGGGTTACTTGTATGACTAAAGTCTTCATCCGATAGAAAACCCGTCCCACCAAAGCCATTTCTAATATCATTTTCAAAATCTTGGATCTCATCAAAGTTCGCGGTCCAATGTACGTTGCCGTGCCCCATACCCTTCCGGCCTTCCAAGGTAATAGTATTCCTTAACCCCTCCCCTCGCTCGGTGAAATCCCATGTTCTACCGTCATGCCCACCATCAACATGGCAACTAGCACAAGATATATAGCTTTCGCGACTCATTTTTGGGTCATCAGCATTATAGAAAACCTGTTTACCCAGCAGCACATTATCACTAAGCAGTTCGTTGGATACCGTTGGCAGAGTTTCAAGTTCAATAACGGCGAAATCAGTTGAAGATAGCAATGCACTAACATCAAAAACACTGAGACTCCGGCTCATAAAATTATGCACATAAAGGAGTCCCGATGCAGAATCAATCATTAAGCCCTGAGGCGCTAAGGGCGTTTCAATTTCAACTCGCTGCGAACCACTAAATGCATCCATCACAGCAACCTTGTTGGAACCCTGCATTGCAACAAATAAATAATCCCCTAATAGGCTATACACCGCAGCACGTGGGTTAGAACGATTATCAAAATCTACTTCCCAGGAAGCTTGTGTCGTCAAATTAATTTGATGCGCTACGGCACGCACCGTTTTATCGTGGGCGAGAGTTTGCCCGTCTTTAAATTCACCTCTAAATATATTGTCTTTTTTCGCGGCTACCACAAGCTCATTACCACTGGGGCTAATGGCTAGATCAAATAGATAGTTAGCAACTCCTCGAGCTCTATCCTGCGTGTCTTTGGTAACAGTATCTGGCTCAATAATAACGGTATTGGACCACTGCATGTTATCTGCAAGGTTAATTTCATACACCTGAGCACCCCCGTCAGGGGACACAAAACGAGAGACATAGGCGACATCACCGTCACCCGAAATGGTAATTGCTCGAGGGTCTTCTACCTCAATCGCATGTAGCTGATTACCGTCGAGATCAAGTTCAACAATTTTTCCATTTCCTGACAACGACACTAAAATCGCTTGCCGATGCTCGCTAAATACAACAGCAAAAGGAGCTGACCCATAAGGCAATGTAATGTTTTGAATAATTTCGCCAAAAATATTTAAGCGTACGATCGCATCATCACCACGAACCGTTATCCATAATTCATTTTCTACCCTAGCAATTGTTTGTGGTTCAATTCCAACCACTGTTTCCCACAGGATTCGCCGCGAAACTTTATCAATCGCTGTCACTGTCCTGTTGTCTGGATTTACAACATATACAGCGCTATCTGTTTGCGCCAACGTTGATGATTGTACTGCTGGTTTCTCTGTCAAAGGCGGAACAATGGTTTTAATAAAAGTTTCCTGTCGCACCAAGCCATTCCATCGTATTTCTAAACGAACTTGATAATGTCCAGGTTCCGTATATTGGTGACTTATCGCTGCCAAGCTTAACAAACCAGAATTACTACCGTCGCCAAAATCCCACTCATAGGTCGCGCCAGGCAACTCATCCACAATGGACATATCAAATTCAGAATCACCACCGAGCTGACCTGCTTGAATTGTATGCTCAGCTATCTCGACATCCACATCTAAATACTGTTGATCAGCCCCCGTAGTAAAACTACCCACAAACCTCTGCTGAACTTTATTCCCCATCACATCAGCAACACCGTTAGTTGGCACAACAACCTGATACGTCGTATAAGCCTGCAAGGTTTTGCTCGGAGAGAAATTCACAATACCGTTTTGCAGACTGTATAAACCATCAATTTGCACGCCATTTCCATCGAGAATACGAACCGTTTCTGCTGTTACAGAATTAAAATTCAATATGTCGCTAAAACTAATACCAATAGCACTACTTGTCGCGACACCTTCCGCATGGTTTCTCGGTGCAGTGATTAATACCGTAGGAGGTAATTCGTCGGGCTCTGTAGAGTGAGGCATAAAGGCACTGCCCGTTCCATGATCATTACCAATAAAGACTAGATTACCTAACGGGCTCACTTGGCCATGATCAACTAAACGCACCAGCGGGCCTGAAATTGTTCCACTACCCACATCAACGGGATTCGATGGATCTGATATATCTATTTTATGCACGCGATCTTCCGCTCCCTGGAATACATAATGATCCTGAAAAGCACAATAAAGCTGGCCCGGCACTAGCAGCTGGTCATTAGTAACGTTAAATTCAGCGGGGTCATTTAGATCGTACAGCACCATCCTCGCAGTTGGGCCACGCACGGATACAGCCATGTGCTCGCCGTTAAAACAACTTGCGTAGTAGAACTGATCTAAGTCCGAGATACGATCAAGAATCTTTGGGTTAATGGGGTCGCTAATATCCAAACTCGCAAAACCATCACGATTTTCCATACTTGAAATAACGAGCTGATTGCCAAAAGTATAAATTGGTCCAACACGAAAACCACCTAAACCT
Organism: uncultured Gammaproteobacteria bacterium; assembly: GCA_913063125.1. GTDB lineage: Bacteria > Pseudomonadota > Gammaproteobacteria > Pseudomonadales > Ketobacteraceae > 42-54-T18. Next base: position 115,540 of record CAJXZM010000002.1, read on the forward strand.
GAAACGGGTACCGGGTTGGGCCGCCCTTTACGATCTGCCAAGACTGGATTACCAGGATCACTTGCATCGACAATAAAGATCCCCTGCTCAGAGCTTGCTACATAAACATAAGGAGCCTGCCACGTTAACTGCCAAGCCACATTGGAATAGTCGCCGCCGTTTATACCTGGAAGGTCAATCTCACCAACACGCTGAAGATTGTTTAAATCAGTAAAGTCCCAAAATTCAACGCCGATTGTGCTTTGAAATGCCATATAACGACGCTTATTAATACGTGCTAACCCAAACGCATGGGGCTCTTTTAACGCTGTGGTACGGGCATCTGCTTCATACACCCGTCTAATTAATGTAGGTTTATACGGATCGGACACATCATAGAAAAGAAAGCCTCCAGGGCCCTGCCCACTGTCCGGTGCAAATAGAGTGAAAAAATAACCATCAATCATCATGCCTAAGTTAGTACCAAACGGCTTGCTGCCAGCATGTATGCCGGGCAAACCATTATCATGATTCACCCAGCCGATGGGTTGAAATAGATCTTGCTCTGGATATTGCTGGTTTGCCAAACCTGGCCCAGGTAATGGTATTGGCCCTGCGATACCATTACCGCTATCCACTAACCCGAACTTTTGTCCGATGAATTTCAACAGCTCAAACAAACCATTGAGTAGGTCCTCTTTAATTAACCCAGAAAAATCTAGGGCAAATTGACCGATTTCATTAACCGCATGCAGGACATCTTCTAGCGCTTGGTTAACATCGTCAAAACTGATTGAAGCAGCTGAAACACCCTTAGGACCCTCCGCATAAACTGGTACAGCAATAAAGATCCACGCTAAGATCATGAAAATAAGGGGTTTTTGGTAACCACGGGTCAAAGAAAGAATAGTAAACATAGGGACGGAACCACTGTTATATTTTTGTTTTTATTAGGGCTTTTGTTAAAGTTTCGAAACTACCACATCTAGAACAGACGTACCACAAGGAAGGCGGCTAGCTACTAGTCAAAATAGAGTAATTTAGAGGCTTAGAAAGCAAACACTGTAAGGGGGTAAACTAGAAAAAGCACAATCCGTTCGAGGCTAAAAACAACTATTGAGAAAAGTGGTAACTTTTTCCCCTACTCCCTTCCTTATGCGCCAACCAGACTCAGTTCGACAATATTCATCTACATACCAAAACCCAAGAAAAAACATAGGCTTTACTTCATTTCCCGTACTTTGTTCCATTGGATTAAAATACATCACTCTTCCTGTTGCCCTGCCCTCACCTATATCAAACAAATAATTGGACACCATATGCTGTGTATTTGAGAACCCTGGCATCACATTTTTCAGAAAACAGCTAATATCTTCAAGATTGCCTTTAACGCCACGCATCGTCAGTAAAAATAGAACTTAGCTCATCATAGTTTCCTTGGTCAATTATATGCGAATACCGTGTCACAAGATCTTGCATCTCTAATCGATTATATTAAGTCGTCGACACGATATTTAGAGCATATTCAAGCGATTCCAATGCGTCTGTTGTATGTTTGACTAGGCGCTGAACGCTCGGCAGAGATTCACGACATGCCGTAAATACAAAGGTGATCTTATCGGCATAGGTGAACAGTGTGATGTTTAACGCTTGACCTTGCATAACGAAGGATACGGGATGCACACTAAAGACTTCTGCTCCGTTCAGGTATCGCTGTTCCCGCGGGCCCGGCACGTTGGATATAACAACGTTATGCATAGGATTGCTATTGCGATTACCTATACCAGTCATCTGCCCCAAAGCGAAAGGCAGGGTCATTAATGCACTGTAGGCCGTAATCTGTTCAGCACTCATGTCTGACAATAGTTCCTTGCTAGCAGACATAGAGGTGATAACTTTATTAAACCGAGTCAGTGTATCTTCTTCATCCGTGCCTAAAGACGCGAGTACCATACCAATGGCATTTCCGCCACCGACATCATCTTTTTGCCGAAATGAAACGGGGACCTGGGAAATCAGCGATGTTTCTGGTAGGCCGTCCAATTCGATAAGATAACTACGGAGAGCTCCACCGCAGATCGCCATCACCACATCATTTAGTGTCCCGCCGTGTTTCTTGCCAATTTTTAGCAGACGGCTTGTTGAAAATTCAATGGTACTGACTCGACGCTGTGGTCCAACAACGACATTAAGTATTGAGTTTGGCGCGCTGTAGGGTGCAACGAGACCTGGGTGTGCTTTACTTCGTCGCCCCATAATGCTTTTCCAGGTCGCGCTAACAACCTCGGCGGCAGATTTGAGAGGGGAGGTGATTTGCGTCATTAAGCTTTGTGCATCGACTAAAGAGCCTTCAGCAATATCATTCACTGTGCGGGAACTCTTCGGTAATGGCTTCGCCCAAAAAGGTAGAAAATCGGGTACAACTTCCGGTTTTGTTTGCCCCATCCAATGAGCCATTAAACGGGAGCCCGCTACGCCATCTATTAAAGCGTGATGCATTTTACTATAGATCGCAAAACAGTCATCCTCCAGCCCCTCAATGACGTGGCACTCCCACATTGGCCTACTGTGATCCAGAGGGATGCTATGAAGCCTTGATATCAGCACCGCTAACTCACGCTCGCCCCCTGGTTGAGGAAGTGCGGAATGCCGTAAATGGTAGTCGATATCGATACTATCCACATGCTCCCAAGCATACATAGGGTTGGTAGCTGAACGCTTGGCCAGCTTCAGGTTATAAGGCTCTTCAGTGGGTTGAAACTTCCGAAATCCTTCTATCATCTCTAAAACAAAAGCTTTATCGGTTCCTTTCGGCAGTTTCATTCGGACCAAAACGCCAACCTGACTTGGTGTTTTGTCACTCTCAATCAGCAAAAAGAAGGCATCCCCTGGAGTCAGCGCTTTGTTCTTAGCCATTGTCTATTACCTAAAAGTTTTGAATATGGGCAGTGTTTATCCACTCTTACCTGTCTGCAAATAGACATTAATCAATTGTTTTCAATATATATTTAGCAAGAAATGCGGATTTTTCTTTATGGTGAACATAGAAGTTTAGTTGAAGTGCATAAATGTGCGTTTAAAATTATTCTCCGCAAAACCACTGGGAGCAAGGTGGTCATAAATCAACTCGCAGGCAACTATTCCGAAGAATAACCATCTCATTATTCACATACACGCAATTCACCAACTATGACGGGTAGGTTTCATTTGTTATCAATTCAAAAGCCCAAGAGTCTCTCGAAAAGCTGTATCCGCCAACTCATAATTCGGTTCCAGGTCATACTTACCCATCACCCCCTCAAACCTTCCTAACTCAACCTGCAAATACTTATCAAGCATCAGTATGCGATCACGTTTTTCTGCTTCAACCGAAACAGCCTTCTCAGCGAGAAGCTTATCTACCAACGCCCTTATTTCACTTCCTAATGGTAAATAGCGTTCTTTTAGAGTATCAAACTCCATCGGTGGCGCTTCTTTATCATCCAACAACCAGCGACAACATAGCAAAGTTCGCAACGCATAAAGATACGTTTTTAGCTTTGCATTGTCAGCGTTGGATATTTCATGCATCTTCCCTTTGGACATTGCGTAATAATGATAAAACATAGCCTCTACACACAGAACCTTTGGTGCTAGTGTTTTTATGGGTGCAGCAGCCTTATCATTAACACGGTATATCAAGGGCGAAGATAACCATTCATAAAGTGTCCCGTTTGACTTCAACAGCAAACGAAACGCTTTGCGTATATCCCAACCACTAATGTCGAGCACATCATCAATAGGCATCTCTACAACATCACGACGTTCGCGGACACTCAAATACCAGTCAGTAGTATGCACATAAAGAAAACGCACATCGTAATCGCTATCCGGTGACGGAAACCCCCAAGCACGACTGCCTGACTCAATAGCCAGAAGTATTCTTATATCCTTTTCACGCTCAAGGCGATCAAGCTCGGCTTGAATTCGCTCATTTATACTCATTACTTCAACCTTCAGACATTGATCTATCACTTAATATTTTTCACACTATCCAATATTGTTTGTATTTGCCCCAAGGCCCTTACAGCCTCATCCTCAACAACAACACATTTATCTAAGCTGCCATAAGCATGCTCTAGACACTCCAGTAGCAAAACCTTGATCTTATCTTTATCAGGTTTAGCGGGTAGTGTGCTTTTTGAGTACAAGGTTTCAAGATCTCGCTCTTTTGATACAAAATACTCCTCTACCTGTTCCTGACTCCAATCACCGCGACGAATAGCTTTTAGTTGCTCCTTATTGCGAAGCAAGTCTAAATCTTTCTCCGTTAATATTTGCTCGACCTCATTAAGTAGTCTCACCACATGATAAGCAAACTTCACATCGTAACCATATTTAGCAATCGTATCTTTACGCTTACCAATCGGCTCCTTGGTTTTCATTTTGTGCACCTGGGAGTAGGCATAACCCTTAAACTTTGCCCAACACCCTTTGTGTAAAAAGATATGGCGATTTTCTCTCACCATCTCACCTACTTGCGTCGAATATAAGACACAATTTCTAGGCACAAATAACGAATCAATTATGTTGGGATTGTTATCCATCAATAATCGAAAATATTTAATAATAGAATAAACCGTCATATCATATTCACGACCCGCTCCACCCATGGCAGACTTATCGATTATATGGTGCTGTTGAAATTGGTCAAACTGCACACCCTGTTCATCAAAGCCAGCAATCTCTCCTCTAAGATGAGGAAAGACATAGTCCCGGGGAGGGATAGCAAAACCATAAATATCCATATCCGAAGCGTCAGTTGCCACGCCGTAGGCAATGGAACCCATCACTACCTCATATTGGATAGCGGTATCCAGAAACTTTGGCGGACTTTTAATAAGCCCTTTTTCAAATAAGGACTGATATGTACTTCCCATTACCTTAACCTCAATTTGACATTTATAAATCTCTACTTGATCGCCTTCTACTCCCAAAACAAAGACAGCCGAAAAAAATACTTCAACCAAAGCTTTAGTTCAAGAAAATTCTGTCAAAAGTCAAATAATAGATGAAGGCCTTGTTAAAAAAACGGGGAAAAGCGAGGCACCACTTATAAGTTGATCAAAATAACCACGTCCAATATGACAGTGTTATTTTGATCAAACCCATTTAAAAACTTTGTCTATGCAAAATCACTCATTCGCAATAGCCAGCAGTACAGACTCTACTTTCGCCTTTGCAGGGAAACGCTTATAGGTATTCTTACCATTAGGAGTGAGATAAAACTCTCGGTTCATATAAGCTTTGTAGGTTACTTTGCTACCATTCCTGTAAGGAAACACCGCTATTCCAATCGACGTATCAAACCCGTCAATCGAGTGTTTTAAGTGCCCATCTTTCTGAATATGCTTTTCATTCGTGCCGTATTTTAGCCTGCGCTTAAAGTTTGCATACACAGAATCGTCTGGATATTTACTGGTAATCTCCCCAGAAAAGGTTGTGTCCTTCTGATAACCAACTTTTTCAATCTTAATAGATTTAAACGCATACTCAAATGCATCATCAACTTCATGTTTTTCAAATAATGGCAGCACCGCGGGCTGACTACCTATATTACCTTTTCGATGAACGTAAGCCGCCGGGTAACTGATAGTAAAATAAACATACCCATTCTTCTGATATCGATTAATAGGAAATGTTGCTTTCTGTATCGCTTCACCTTTTCTATAACCATGGTATTCGCCACTAATAAAACCGATTTCTATTGCACCACCCTTCGGCGTTACCCGTACAGAACTGCGCTCACTGCGAGGATTATTATCCTTCGCATTTTTCAATAAGAAATTGACCGTACTACTAAAACCGTCATGTTGGATCTTCGGCTCAGGTAATCCCCTCATTCGATATGAATTCTCTACAGAGCGTACGATACTTTTCATGTACGATGCATACAACACATCATTTGATACATACCCCTCTTTGAATCGTACCGTTTTTGAAGGAACTTTATTTGTTAGAACTTCATTCTCAAATGGATAAATATTATCTTTTAACGAGAATACTCTCCCAGAATTGGTGGAACAACCCGATAACAATAAGTGACAAAGAAGTACAAAAACTGTAACGCTCTTAAACATAGAAATATCCTTTTCTTAATGATTTTTTGAGTGCAATAAAACACGCCACATACAATAGCCACTCCAAACTGAACCTACGCTGAACAGCGTTGATCGCCGAGTTCGATTAACTCAACAAATTTAGTGGCGTTTGCAAATAGTGTGTTTCTTTTATGTCCTATCTTCGGTTTATGGATAGATATAGAAGGAACCAACGGGTTTAGGGGGATTATAGAAAGCTAACAGGTGGAATATATAAAGGAAATACTATTTATAAGAAATCAGATGACTGTAATTCATCGATTTATATGGTGCCCGGAGCCGGAATCGAACCGGCACGATGTTGCCATCGCAAGATTTTAAGTCTTGTGCGTCTACCAATTTCGCCATCCGGGCATATAAGATGGGCTTTCATAAAAATGGAGGCGCGAGCCGGAGTCGAACCGGCCTACGTGGATTTGCAATCCAGTGCATAACCGCTTTGCTATCGCGCCTTCTAACCTGTGCCACGAGGCTTCTAACTAAAACTTGGAGCGGGAAACGAGACTCGAACTCGCGACCCCAACCTTGGCAAGGTTGTGCTCTACCAACTGAGCTATTCCCGCTCTATTTCTTTTCAAGCACTGCTTGATGGGAGTCGTATTCTACATCTGTAACGCTGAGAGTCAACCTGAATTTTCCATTAAACATCAAATAGTTGATATAAATTCACTCCTCACTTTACGCTTCTTTTAATATTGGCCACGCAGCTCGCAAATACACCACCATCGACCACAAGGTAAGCCCCGTAGCGATGTACAACACGCCGTATGCCAATACTACAATTGGATCTTCGAAACTAGGCTGTCGCGCCAGTAAACCCGTTATTGCTGTCATTTGCGCAAATGTCTTTACCTTACCAACATTCGACACCGCCACGTTGGCACGCTTACCAACCTCTGCCATCCATTCTCGAAGTGCCGATATTGTAATTTCTCGACTAATTATTACCAGGGCGGGAACTGCAAGCCAGGCGCTCGCATGAGACTCCACCAGTAACACCAAAGCAACTGCAACCATCAGCTTATCGGCGACAGGGTCCAGAAAAGCGCCAAGAGCACTACTTTGCTCCCACTTTCTGGCCAAATAGCCATCCAGCCAATCTGTAAACGCAGCCCCCGCAAACAGCGCTGCAGCGGCGAGATACTTCCATTCAAAGGGCAAATAATACACAAGGACAATTATCGGAATCGCTAATATCCGCATCATTGTTAGAATATTGGGGATGGTATAAATTGAACGCGTTTCACTACCTTTTGACATAACTTCTCTTAGCTAATGGGCTTCACTCAAACAAAGAGCATTGCAATATACGGCTGAATTTAGCATGGTTGAGTACATTTAACACGCTTTCTACTTATCAGCCTAGTCATTATGGAGTGCTGCATAAATATCAGTCGCCATTTTAGCACTAATACCTCTCACTTTTGTTAACTCTCCCTGACTTGCGCGTGCTATTTCCTGAAAACCACCAAAATGTAACAATAAGTCCCTGCGTCTTTTAGGCCCAACCCCCTCTATTCCTTCCATCGGGGAAACTCTTCTTGTCTTAGCCCTCTTTTGCCGATGACCAGCAATAGCAAACCTGTGTGACTCATCCCGTATAT